>CAVFNZ010000057.1:8509-14989 GCA_963624095.1 Clostridium sp. CAG:217
CCACACGATGACGGCAGCCAAGCCGCTGATACCCAAGAGGGACAGCAAGGGGATACAGACCAGCAGGAAGATGTACTTCACTTTGTTGTCAGCCCACGAGAGATTCTTGAACTTCAACGAGAACATCGGAATCTCCGCAACCAACAACCACGAGGTGAGGCATACCAGCAAGAAGAGCCATACGGCGTTGAACATGTCGGAGACGAGGAAGTCGTGCGCGCCGATGACCAACGCTCCCCAAAAAAGGGCATTGGCGGGGGTTGGCATCCCGATGAACGACGAAGACTGGCGCGCGTCAATATTGAACTTGGCCAACCGCAACACGGAGAACACCGCAATGAGGAAAGCCGTATAGGGGAACAGCTCTGCCACCGGCATCAGCCAGACGGGATAGTGAACCTCGTGAAACAGACTGAATACTATCAATGCGGGAGCCAAACCGAATGTCACGTCGTCCGCCAACGAATCGAGTTCCTTGCCCATGGGACCGGACACGCTCAGCAAGCGAGCCAACATGCCGTCGAAGAAATCGAACACGGCTCCGATGATGATAAAGAGCACCGCCATGCGGTAATTGGCCTCGAATGCCATCACGCACGCCACACACCCCGAGAAGAGGTTGCAGCAGGTGGCCGTATTGGGAATATGACGGGTTATGCGGTTTGCCATGAGTCTGTGCGCTATTTAAGTTTGGCAATGACCGTTTCGTTGCCAACCGTCTTTTGGTTGAGCTTCACGCAAATCTCCGTATCCAAGGGAAGGTAGACATCCACGCGTGAACCGAACTTGATGAAACCCATATGCTCGTCGATGAAACAAGTCTCACCTTCCTCGGCGTAAGTGACGATGCGCCGTGCCATAGCCCCGGCTATCTGGCGCGCCATAACCTCCTGTCCATCGGGAGTCTCGATAATCACCATGGAACGTTCATTCTCAGTGCTCGCCTTGGGCAAGTACGCCTTGTGGAAATTGCCGTTCTGATGGGCGACTTTCTTCACCGTACCCTCCACCGGATACCAGTTGGCGTGTACGTTCACCAAGCTCATGAAGATGGAAATCATGATCCGCTTGTCATGAAAATACTCATTCTCGTCCACCACCTCCGCAACCACAATGGTTCCGTCGGCCGGTGCCACCACTGTCTTTTCCGTCTCACCCGCAAAGTAGCGGATAGGACAGCGGAAGAAATTGACCATAGTCAAGAAAGTGCCGAGACTGAGAATGGCTATGATGATGAAAGGTATCTTGGTATCAAAAGAAAAGAAAAGAGCAGTGTTTACCAACGCTAACAAGATGAAGCTCAGCGTTAAGGTATGAGTTCCCTCTCGGTGTATTCTAATCTTTTTGAGTTTCCTTAGTCGGTTCATGTTTTCCGTTAAAGTAAATATTATCGGGCAAAAGTAAGTTTAATCGGTGAATCTACCAAGGATTTCCACAAGAATTGCCACAATTCATAAGCCTATGCGTTTATTTTGAACTCCAGTTGTTGTTGCTCAATAAAGGAAATCATCTCCTTCGACACGTTTATTTTTCGCTTCCTGCATTTCAGTTCCACCTGCATGTTGGCCTCTTTCACCTTGAAGCGGAGCTCCGTCTTGCCGGGATATTTGTCCGCCAGGCACTCCAATTCGTTCACCAGTGTGTCATCGATGGCATTCAGCGGTATGGTGACGGTGAAAGTGTTCAGCAGCTGGTCCTTAACTTCAGGCAGCAACTGGATAGACTCTATCTTCATCTCCAGTTCGTCCTGCTTCCATTGGCGGGGCTGATACTTGCCTTTTATGAAGACAAAGTATCCCTGGTGCAGGTAATTGCTCCAGGTTGTCCAGTCCTTGCCGAAGAAGAACATCTCGTAGGGTCCGGAGTAGTCCTCTATCTTGACAATGCCGTAGGGGTTGTTGTTCTTCGAGTACCGCTCGCGACAGTCGGTGATGATGCCTCCGAAAGTCAAATCCTTGTCCCTCAGTTCCTCTTTATTTTCCAACTGCTTCACCCGCGTGTTGCAGACGTGCTTCAGGATGACGGCATAGTCGTCCAGCGGATGGGCGGAGAGGTACATGCCCACCAAGTCGCGCTCGCGGTCCAGCCGTTCGATGTTGCTCCACGGTTCCGTTTGGGGTACTTCGGGGGTAGCAATCTCTATGGGGGTGTCGTCACCGAAGAGCGAGTTCTGCGCGGATGCCTTGTCCGCCTGATAGCGCACGCCATAGCGCACCAGTGACTCGGTGTAGCTCTCCCCCTTGCTGTTGTTGGCAAAGAAAGTCTCACGCTTCACCCCTTCGAACGTGTCGAAACCGCCCGCCGCTACAATGTTCTCGATGTTCTTTCGGTTGCAGGCGGAGAGGTTGACCCGTTGCACGAAGTCGGTGGCACTGGTATAGGGTCCGTGCGCGTTGCGCTCTTCAAGAATGGCGTTCACGGCACCTTCGCCCACGCCTTTGATGGCACCCAGACCGAAACGGATGTCGCCCTTCTTGTTGACGGAGAACTTCATGCTACTCTCGTTCACGTCCGGCCCGAGCACCTGTATGCCCATGGCCTTGCATTCATTCATCAACTTCGTGATTTCATCGATGTTGGAGATGTTGCGGCTCAGCGTCGCGGCCATATACTGCGAAGGGTAGTTGGCCTTGAGGTAGGCGGTCTGGTAAGCCACCCATGAATAGCAGGTGGCGTGCGACTTATTGAAGGCGTAGGAGGCGAACTTCTCCCAGTCCGCCCATATCTTTTCGAGCACCTTGGGGTCGTGGCCGTTCTTCTGTCCGCCCTCGATGAACTTCGGTTTCATGTGGTCCAGCTTGTCACGCAACTTCTTACCCATGGCCTTACGCAAAGCGTCGCTCTCGCCCCGGGTGAAGTCCGCCAACAGTCGGGAGAGAAGCATCACCTGCTCCTGATAGACCGTGATGCCGTAAGTGTCCTTCAGATACTTCTCCATGATGGGGATATCGTACTCAATAGGCTTACGGCCCTGCTTGCGGTCGATAAAGTCGGGGATGTAGTCCATCGGACCCGGCCGATAGAGGGCGTTCATGGCGATGAGGTCCTCGAAGGTGGTAGGCTGCAGCTCGCGCAGGTACTTCTGCATACCGGCGGACTCGAACTGGAACGTACCGATGGTGCGGCCTTCGCTATATAGTTTATAGGTCTTGGCATCGTTGATGTCGATGGTGTCGATGTCGATGTCGATGCCCAGGCTGGCGCGTATGTTTTCGATAGCCTCCTTGATGATGGAGAGGGTCTTCAGTCCCAAGAAGTCCATCTTGATAAGTCCCGTCTCCTCGATGACCGAACCTTCGTATTGCGTGACCAGCAGCTTCTCGCCCGTCTCCTTGTCGTCCGCCGTGCTCACCGGCACCCAATCCGTGATGTCGTCACGGCAAATGATGGTACCGCAGGCGTGCACACCCGTGCCACGGATGTTGCCTTCGAGCATCTTGGCATATTTGAGGGTGTTCCTCAGCGTTTCGTCACTGGAGGCTTCGGCGGCTTGCAGCTCAGGCACGTAAGCGATGGCATTCTGCAGGTTAAGTTTCTTGTCGGGTATCTTGTCGGGAATCAGCTTGCATAGGCGGTCCGACTCCGAAAGCGGCAGCTTCTGTACGCGCGCCACGTCCTTGATGGCCATCTTGGTAGCCATGGTGCCGTAGGTGATGATGTGCGCCACTTTCTCTTTCCCGTATTTCTCCGTCACCCATCGCAACACCTCACCGCGACCATCGTCGTCGAAGTCCACGTCGATATCAGGCAGTGAGATACGGTCCGGATTGAGGAAACGTTCAAACAGCAAGTCGTAGGCAATAGGGTCAATCTTTGTGATGCCAAGACAATAGGCCACGGCAGAGCCGGCGGCAGAGCCACGTCCCGGCCCCACGGAAACGCCGAGTTCATTGCGCGCGGCGTTGATGAAGTCCTGCACGATGAGGAAGTACCCCGGGAAACCCATCGTCTTCATGATGTGAAGTTCGAACTTCAGCCGTTCCTTCACCTCATCGGTGAGTTTGTCCTTGTACATCCTCTCCGCGCCGTCCATGGCCAGCTTGCGCAGATAGTCCGCCTCCAGCTTGATGCGATAGAGCTTGTCGTACCCGCCCAACTTCTTTATCTTCGCCTTTGCGGCCTCCTCGCTCATCACCACATTGCCGTTCTCGTCACGGGTGAACTCATTGAAGAGGTCTTCCTCGGTATATTTCCTGCGGTACTCCTCCTCCGTGCCGAACTCCTCGGGGATAGCGAAGGTCGGCATAATCGGGTCATGGTTGATGGAGTAAATCTCCACCTGGTCGCAAATGTCCACCGTATTGCTCAGAGCCTCGGGCACATAACCGAAAATGCCGTTCATCTCCTCCTTCGTCTTGAACCACTCCTGTTTGGAGTAGAGCATACGCTTGGGGTCATCCAGGTCCTTCTGTGTGCCCACGCAGATGAGCCGGTCGTGCGCCTCCGCATCCTCCTCGTTCACAAAGTGCACATCGTTGGTGCAGACCAACTTGACGTTATATTTTTTACTGTATTCAATCAGTTTCTCGTTCACTTTCAGCTGCATGGGGTACGCCTCGTGGTTGGCGCGCGGCACGGTGGCCTTGTGGAGCTGCAACTCCAGATAGTAATCATCGCCGAACACCCGCTTATACCATTGGATAGCCTCTTCCGCCTTGTCCCACTGCTCGTTGGTGATGCATTTGGGAACCTCACCACCCAAGCAGGCCGAGCAGACAATCAGCCCCTCGCGATATTTCTCCAACTCCACGCGGTCGGTACGGGGGCGCATGCTGAAACCTTCCGTCCATGCTTTCGACACCAACTTGATGAGGTTGTGGTATCCCTTTTCATTCTTGGCGAGCACCACCAAGTGATAGCCGCTCTTATCGCTTTTCTCGTCCTTATTGAACAGGCGGCGACGGGCCACATACATCTCACACCCGATGATAGGCTTGAAGATTTTCCGCTGCGCTTGCTCCAGTTGCAGTTTCAGCTCAGCCACCTGCGCGGTGCTCTCTTCCGTAGCTTCAGCGTTCCCTTCCAACTCAGCAATCTGTTTCTTCAGGTCCTTGATTTCGTCCTGCACCTTACTGTTCTTCTTGATGACATAGTTGGTGAACTCCTTGATGCCGAACATGTTTCCATGGTCTGTCACGGCCATGCCGCGCATGCCGTCCGCAATGGCCTTGTCGACCAGCCGCGGGATGGATGCCTGTCCGTCGAGGAGTGAGTACTGTGTGTGAACGTGTAGGTGGACGAAATCTTGCATAAATGAAAGTTTTGTTGTTTTCCGAATTGGGTGATAAAGGTACGGGGCTTTTGCCGAACGACCAAGGCGTTTGACCAAAAGTTATCAACAGGCCGTCAAAAGGTCTTGACGAATAATGGCCTTTGTACCCCATCGATCAACGACACTTTTGTCATTTATATATAAAAGATAAACTCCGCATACCTACGGAGAATATCACATTTATCTCACCAACCCTTGAAAATCCAACAGGGTTTGCGTATCTTTGCCAACGAAAGGAGAATCGGATATGGCAAACATCAATGGCAGAAAACTACCGGCAGGCATTCAGTCGTTCAAGGTAATCCGGGAAGATGGTTATCTTTACGTTGACAAGAGCGACATCGTTTGGAATTTGGCGAATAGTGGCAAAAAGTTCAATTACCTAAGTCGTCCACGCCGCTTCGGCAAGTCCATCCTTGTCGATACGCTACGGATGTACCTTGAAGGAAGAAAAGAACTCTTCGAGGGGCTGAAGATTATGCAATTGGAGAAAGATTGGAAGCAACATCCCGTCATTCGCCTCGACCTCAGCTTGGGCGGAGCCAATGCGGAGACACTGCGTTCGTATCTAAACTTGCGCTTCAAGGAATACGAAAATAAATACGCTATTACTCCAGACCCCACCGCCAAACTCGCCGACCGTTTTAGCGATATTATTGCTACCGCGTGCAAACAAACAGGCTTGAGGGTTGCCATCCTCATCGACGAATACGACTCCCCCCTCCAACACTCCTGGAACACCCCCGAACACGACAGGTGCACGGAGGTTTACCGTGAGGTGTTCGCCGTCCTGAAGTCCGCTGACGAGTACGAGCGACTGGTGTTCATCACGGGCATCACCAAGTTTACGCAGATATCCCTGTTCTCCGTGTTGAACAACCTTACCAACATCAGTTTTCTGCCGGAGTACGCAGCCATTTGCGGCATCACGGAGGAGGAAATCAGCGAGAACTTCCAACCCGAGTTGGAAAGGATGGCGGAGGTGAACGGATGGACCTTGCAGCAGACCCGTGACCGATTGAAGGATTATTACGACGGCTACCACTTCAGCCGTCGCAACATGGTGGACATCTATAACCCGTTCAGTCTCATCAATGCCTTGGACACCCAAGAGATCAGCAATTTCTGGGCCGCTTCGGGTGCGACATCGCTACTTCCAAAGTTCGTGGACAACATGGAACTCAATCTGAAGGACTTCGAGAGTTGTT
>CAVFNZ010000058.1:0-14652 GCA_963624095.1 Clostridium sp. CAG:217
AAAAAGAGACACTTTCCCCTTATTATCGGCCGGTAGGAGAGGAAGGGGACTCGATTAGGAGCGGAGTTGCCAATGATTTTGATGAAACGCAACAATAATTTTAGGGAAAAGCTTTGTCGTTTTCCGCAAAGTGTGTACCTTTGCTGCCCGAAACAGACCATTACACAATTATTGTTACCAGCAATAAACCAAAAAGAATAACAAATTAAAAACAAATAAAGGCAATGAAAAAAGGTTTACATCCTGAGAATTACCGTCCGGTAGTGTTCAAAGATATGTCCAACGGTGACATGTTTCTGTCGCGTTCCACTTGCAGCACAAAGGATACTATCGAATTTGAAGGCGAGACTTACCCGGTGGTTAAGCTCGAAATCTCAAGTTCTTCTCACCCGTTCTACACAGGTAAGTCTAAATTGGTAGACACCGCCGGACGTGTTGATAAGTTCATGAGCCGCTACGGTAACGCCAGAAAGAAATAATCAACGTCGTACCGTACTTCTGAGGTTAATACAAAGAGATGTCCGAACGAGCCCTTATGGGACGTTCGGACATCTTTCTCTTTTTTTTGTCATATCCTGATTTCACTTGTCAGTTTCCCGGTTATAAAACTGAATTTCTTGTCAACCTTCTTGCGTGTGTCATCGCAAGCCGTTGCATGCGCCATCGTAAGTACTTACGTGAGCCATCGTAAGTACTTGCGTGGGTCGATGTAAGTACTTGCGTTTTTTTCGGTTCGCATACTTCCGATAACTGACCCTCGTGTCGTCCCTTATTCCCTGCGGAACACTCCTTCGCTCCATCGGTAACGGATGGGCTCTTTGCGGAGATAGGCTTTCAGCCGGGCGGCGCTCTCGGACCCCATATAGTCGGGGGTAGTGTAGGTGGCGGTCAGCGTGAGGTCGTCGGCGGATAGGTTGAAACGCATAAACGTGATGTCCGCCTCTTTGCGCAATGAGGATAGTTCATCGGTGGTCAGGCTGTCGATACCCAGACTGTCGGTGGGCAGGCTGTCGGTTGGCAGGTAGAAATCGTCCGCGGAAGGGGACTGGAAGCGGTCCGTCAGTGGAAGGGGTTCCCAGTCGGTGGTGAAGAACGCCACGCTGCTGTCGGGAACCGGGGTGGCGATGGTGCGCACGACACAGACAACGCGGGTGGAGTCGTTGACGGGGAGCAACTTCATCTCCACGGTACATTGTGGGGTCTCCTGTAGCAGGAGATAGTCGGCGGTCAACTTCCGCAGTTCCGAACTCAGGTTGAACCGGTTGGTCACTTCGGCTTTCATGTTGCTGGCGAGGAAGTCCACACAATCCTCCCGGTTTATCTTGGTGAGTACGCGTGACAGCGAATCGGGCATCCGGATGAAGACGCTCTTCATCTCCTGCGCCTCGATGAGGCTGACGGCCATAAGGCAGCATATCGAAGAAAGAATCAACTTTTTCATGTTCATTGCATTATCGTGTAAATAGGTTATGCGTAATTTTCCGGAGTGCGTTATTCCTGAATCTGAGAGCGGACGACTTGTCATCTCGACCCTAAATAGAGGAAGAGCATGCCGATGAGTACCAACAACAGGTCTACCACCTTGCTCCGCAGGTTCTTCTCGCGGAAGAACATCGCGCCACAGAGGAACGACACCACCACGCTGCCGCGGCGAACCATGGAGACGATGGAGATCATCGCTCCGTCGAGGCTCAGGGCGTAGAAGTAGACAAAGTCGGCCGCGGAGAGGAAGATGGAGATGAGGATGATGCACCAGTCCCAGCGGAACGGGGTCGTCTCCTTGCGTTTGGGAAACCACAGGAGCATCAGCACAGCCCCCATCATGAAGAGCTGGTAGATGTTGTACCACGACTGTACCACCATGCGGTCCAATCCGATGCCGCCTTCGGTGACGGGAGCCATGAGGTATTTGTCATAGAGCCCGCTCACCGCGCCGAGTAGCGAAGCGAGCACCACGAAGTAGATGTATTTGTCGTGTTTGAAATCAATGCCTTCCTTCTTGCCCGATCGGCTCAGCATGAGGAACGAGAGAACCGCCAGCATCACGCCGATCCATTGGTAGAGGTTCAGTCGTTCGCCGAAGATGAGCAGCGCGCCAACCAGCACCATGACGGGACGCGTGGCGTTGATGGGTCCGACGATGGTGAGCGGCAGGTGCTTCATGCCGAAGTAACCGAACACCCACGAGGAGAGTACGATGAGCGACTTGAGCAGAATGTACTTATGGGTTTCCCAGCCTGCCGTAGGCACATAGAACAACGTCTCCCGCAACGGACTGTCGCCGCCCAGCGAACAACAGATGAAGGGCAGGAAGATGAGACTGGAGAACAGAGTGTTGAGGAACAGGACCGGAATGACGGCGTTGCCGTTGAGCGACTTCTTCTTGAAAGCGTCGTAGAACCCCAGCAGTGCCGCGGACAGGAAAGCTAATACCAACCACATAATCGACTCGAATGTTTTTTAAAGCGACGCAAAAGTACGGAATTTTTCGGTTGGTGGGAATACGACACGACCACTTTTCCTCAAGAGCAGGGGATAGGTGGCCGTAGAGACGCGTTGAGCGTGCGGAATGGAAGTCTGATTGTTGGACGTTTGTGAAAAACTGCCTCCTGCTTATACGGATTCTTAATTTCTTTTCCTATCTTTACGGATTGAAATGGTGGGCTGCTGTGCGTAAAGTTACAGTATGCTGACATTCAAAGCTTTGCCTTGTTCGCACGGACGATGGACGTATGGCCGCCATGGCTATTGATGCAAACGGTGGTCTTCCGAAGGTGAGGCTTCAGGGATAAGAAAAAGAAAAAAGAATAAAATAAAATGAGTTACAAATGGAATTACCAACCTCCTACACACGAACAAACAGAGGCGGCTAAAGAGCTTTCGAAAGAAATCGGCATCAGCCCCGTCCTGTGTAAGTTGCTCATAGAACGAGGTGTCCACACCGCTGCGGAAGCCAAACGCTTTTTCCGCCCTCAGCTGCACGAACTGCATGACCCGTTCCTGATGAACGACATGGACGTGGCCGTGGACCGGCTGAACGCCGCCATGGGACGGAAGGAGCGGATTATGATTTACGGTGATTACGACGTGGACGGAACCACGGCGGTGGCACTGGTTTACAAGTTTCTGCAGCAGTTCTACTCCAACATCGACTACTATATCCCCGACCGTTACAACGAGGGGTATGGGGTTTCCTTCAAGGGGGTGGACTACGCCCACGAAACGGGAGTGAAGCTGATTATCGTGCTCGACTGCGGCATCAAGGCTGTGGAGGAGATTGCATACGCGAAAGAGAAAGGGATAGATTTTATCATCTGCGACCATCATGTGCCCGATGAGGTGCTGCCTCCGGCGGTGGCGATTCTCAACCCCAAACGGGAAGACTCGACGTATCCCTACCCACACTTGTCGGGTTGCGGCGTGGGCTTCAAGTTGATGCAGGCTTTTGCGCAAAGCAACGGCATCGAGTTCGTGCAACTGACCCATCTGCTCGACCTGGTGGCTGTGAGCATCGCTTCGGACATCGTCCCCATCATGGGCGAGAACCGCATACTGGCCTATCACGGACTGAAGCAGCTCAACTCCAACCCGAGCATCGGGCTGAAGGCCATCATCGACGTGTGCGGTTTGGCGGACAAGGAGATTACCGTGAGTGACATCGTCTTCAAGATAGGGCCGCGCATCAACGCGTCCGGACGTATACAGAATGGCAAGGAGGCGGTGGACCTGCTCATCGAGAAGGAGTTCTCGTCGGCACTTGAGAAGAGTAACCAGATAAACCAGTACAACGAGACCCGCAAGGACCTGGACAAGGCCATGACGGACGAGGCGAACAAGATTGTGGACAAACTCGAAGGATTGTCCGACCGTCGTTCCATTGTCATCTTCAACGAAGACTGGCACAAGGGGGTCATCGGCATCGTGGCTTCCCGATTGACGGAGATTTACTACCGCCCGGCCGTGGTGCTGACCCGCTCGGATGACTTGGCGACAGGCTCTGCCCGCTCCGTCTCCGGATTCGACGTTTACAAGGCCATTGAGTATTGCCGCGACCTGTTGGAGAACTTTGGCGGTCACACCTACGCAGCCGGCCTGTCGATGAAGGTGGAGAATGTACCCGTGTTTGCCCGCCGCTTCGAGGAGTTCGTGTCGCAACACATCCTGCCCGAGCAGACGAGTCCTGTCATCAACATCGATGCGGTGCTCGACTTCAAGGATGTCACCTTCAAGTTCTACAGCGACCTGAAGAAGTTCAATCCCTTCGGACCGGACAACCACAAGCCCGTGTTCGCCACGTTCCACGTCTACGACTACGGGACCAGCAAGGTGGTGGGTCGCGAACAGGAACACATCAAGCTGGAACTGGTGGACAACAAGTCGAACAACGTCATTAACGGCATCGCCTTCGGGCAGAGCTCACAAGCGCGCTACATCAAGACCAAACGCTCGTTTGACATTTGTTACACAATAGAGGAAAATACCCACAAACGGGGCGAGGTACAACTGCAGATTGAGGACATCCGACCCACCGAACAAAGCTAAACCCTTTGTCCATGGCTGACTATAAGGCGATACTGAAGGAGTATTGGGGCTACGACTCGTTTCGTGGCATCCAGGGGGCGATTATCGAGAGCATCGGTCAGGGGCGTGACACGCTCGGACTGATGCCTACGGGAGGAGGCAAGTCCATCACTTTCCAAGTACCCACGCTGGCTCAGGAGGGCCTCTGCCTCGTCATTACACCGTTGATAGCCCTGATGAAGGACCAGGTGGCCAACTTGCGACGGCGCGGCATTCTGGCTACAGCCGTCTATTCCGGCATGACGCGCCAGGAGATTATCGTGGCGTTGGAGAACTGTATCTTCGGTGACTACAAGTTTCTCTACATCTCGCCGGAGCGTCTGAGTACCGAACTCTTTCAGGTGAAGCTGCGACGCATGAATGTCTGCATGATAGCGGTGGACGAGTCGCACTGCATCTCGCAATGGGGCTACGACTTCCGTCCCGCTTACCTTAATATCTCCAAAATACGCGAACTGTTGCCCGGTGTGCCTGTGCTGGCACTGACGGCAACGGCCACTCCCGAGGTGGTGAAGGACATCCAGCGGCTTCTCGCCTTCAAGCAAGAGAATGTCTTTCGCATGAGTTTCGAGCGTAGAAACCTCTCGTACGTGGTGCGACGCACCGAAAACAAGGAGGGTGAGCTCATCCATATCCTCAACAGTACGCCCGGCTCCGCCATCGTCTACACCCGCAACCGACGGAAGACCAAAGAGATTGCCGACTTGCTGGGCAGGTACGGCATCACGGCGGAGAACTATCACGCCGGACTGAGCAATACGGAGAAGGATGTCCGTCAGCGGAAATGGCAAAGCGGAGAGTCGCGCGTGATGGTGGCGACCAACGCCTTCGGTATGGGCATCGACAAGCCCGACGTGCGACTGGTGGTGCATGTGGACGTGCCCGATTCGCCCGAAGCCTACTTCCAGGAAGCCGGGCGTGCCGGACGCGACGAGAAGACCGCTTACGCCGTGTTGCTCTACGAACCGCGTGACCGTACGCAACTGAGCCGGCGTATCCCCGACACCTTCCCCGACAAGGACTTTATCCGGCAAATCTACGAAGAACTGAGCTACTACTACCAGATGGCGATGGGCGACGGGTACGACTGCACCTATGAGTTCAACCTCGAAGAGTTCTGTACACGCTTCAAACACTTCCCCGTGCAGACCGACAGCGCACTGAAGATTCTCAGTCGTGCCGGCTACATTGAGTATACCGACGAGCAGGACAACTCCTCGCGCCTGATGTTCACCGTTCGTCGCGATGAACTCTATCAATTGCACCAACAATTTGAAGAGACGGACCGCGTGATTCAGGCCGTGCTGCGCCGCTACGGGGGCGTGTTCAGCGACTATGTCTATGTGGAGGAGTCCGCTATTGCCAGACAGTCGGGCCTGACCAACGAACAGGTTTACGAGATTCTGAAAGCGTTGACCCGTGAACGCGTTATCCACTACATCCCCCATAAGAAGACTCCCTACATCACGTACCGCCAACGGCGTGTGGAGAAGGATGAGGTAGTGATTCCACGCTCGGTGTACGAAGACCGCAAAGAGAGTTACGAACAACGGATAAAGGCGATGGTGGAGTACGCCACCTCGGAGACCTGCTGCCGGAGCCGCATGCTGCTCCGTTACTTCGGCGAGCTGAACGAGCACAACTGCATGCGTTGCGATGTCTGCCTCGGCAAGTATCATCTCGAAATCCCCGTCGCGGAGTTTCGTGAACTGAGCGAACGGATATTCGCCCTTGTGGCTGACGGACAAGGCCACACTGCCGATGAACTCAATACCATTTATGCCGACAAGGCGAAGCTGGACCGGGTTCTCGAACGACTGTTGGCCGAGGAGGAGATTGTGATGAGAGACGGCTTGCTATACGGAAGGTAACTCCATAATATAATAAGGTATAAAAACAGCGGACGGCTTACTCCCGTGATGGGGTAAGCCGTCCGATATATCGTTTCTCGGGAACGGAAATTATTCCGCCGCGTTTTCCGTATCAGCCGCGGGCTGCTCTGCGTTGTTGGCATCGGCCGCAGGAGTAGTTGCCTGTGAAGCGTTGAAGCCGGGGATTGCCTGAGGATTGGCTTGATTCTCTTTCTGGCTCTCCTCGATGATGACGGAGCCTTTATCTGATGCGTTGGGCAATGTGTAGGACGAAACGACACTCAGCACCACCATGATGGCCGCGAGCGTCCAAGTCGTCTTCTCCAGTACGTCCGTGGTTTTGCGTACGCCCATGATTTGGTTCGATGAGGAAAATCCTGATGCCAGGCCACCGCCTTTTGAGTTCTGTATCAAAACGATGAAACACATCAAGATGGCTGCAAGTACAATTAATACAAGTAAAACTGAATACATCTTCGTTATTTCGATTTAGTGTTAATAATCAACTTCTCCAAAAATCTTATTTGGTCTGCAAAGTAAGTGTTTTTTTTCGGATATTTCAAACTTAATTTTCTAATTATTTCCAAAGCCTTCTCATAGCGTTGCTGTTTGATGTAGATACGGGCCAATGTTTCGGTGAAGAATCCGTCGTCCTCCTCATCGTCCGCAACCATCCCGTTGGACTTCGTTTCGTCCTCGGTCTCTCCATCGGTTTCCTTCGGGGTTTCCTCGAAACTTATTTTGTCTACCGTTTCTTCAATCTCCGTTTCAATCTCTGCATCGTCTTCCAACTCTTCAATAGCGGAATGCTCATCGGTCCTTGCTCTCTCTGTTTCCTCTTCTTCATCCTCGGACTCTTCGGGGAGAGGTTCGTCGGTCTCGTCTTCTGAGGCCTTGTTGAAGGAAATCCGACGGATGCCAATGGGTTGTTCTTGGTTCGCCATGTCACGTTCGTATGCCGATGCTTCTCTCTCCTTGTCTGCCTGTTGACCGAACCGGGGGAATCCGCTCTCCGACTTTTCGAGGAAGCTGTCTATGAGACCCTGCCCTCGCATGGGCTTCCCCGCATTCGCCTCTCCCTCCTCGGGCAGTTCCTCTTCACGCAGCATGTACGAGATGTAGTCCGATTGCAGGTTTGCCGTATCGGTTTCGGGCTGTTGCTCCTCGGGCGCGCTGGCCAGGAAATCGTCAATCAACTGCAGGGTGCGATCCAGGCAGGTCTCATCGTCCGTCTGGCCGGCTCTCGCCCGTTTGCTTTGTCGGGCTTGGCTCTGTTTCTCCCCTTCGATGAGGTTGAACAGCTGCTTGCGGTCGGGAATCCAAATGGCGGCTTTGCGGAGCTCGTCGCCAAAAGAGGCGTCGTGGAGCAGATAGAGATTCTTCAGGTAGAGCAGTCGTGCGGTAGCGAAATAGGGGTATCGTGCGAGCAACGTCCGCAGCTCGTAGAGGGTTTCCCTATTCAGTAGTTCGGGATGTTCAATCCAGTGTTGCAGCTTGTCCGTCATCGATTACCAGTTTGCTACCGTAGCGTTGAATATTTGTTCCGTGATGAGTTTTATCATCTCCGTTATCAGTTCGTCCTGCACGGAGCTCAGCTGTAGCGACGAGTCGTAAGTCTGCGTGGCGGAGAACTGTTGTTCAAAGTCTTCCGTATGGTTGGTGTTGTTGACGAAGCGTACGTTCACCGTCATCTTTAGCTCCACCTGTGCCGAGTGGCCTTCCGCCGACACGGACTTGTTATATTGGTCGTAGCCTGTTATCTCGCCGGAGATTTCCAAATCGCCGCCCCGCTTTACGAACTGCAGGCGCGTCTGCTGCGCATAGAGGTCCTGCAAGGCGGTGTTGAACTGCGGTGCCATCGGTCCGTACTGGTAGAGCGCGCGGTTCTCGAAGTTCGAGATGGTGATGGTCTTCACCTTGTCGTAGTTGATGGACGATCCGTTGAATTTATAGGAGACGCTGCACGACACGCACGCCACAACAAGCAGCGCGAGACCGAACCATCGTCTCATAGGTTTACTCCATTCCATATTCTTTGATTTTTCTGTATAGGGTACGCTCGGAAATATTCAGGTCCTTGGCGGCATCGCGTCGTTTGCCGTGATGCTTGGTCAGGGCTTTCAGTATCATCTCTTTCTCCACTTCGTCCAGCGACAGCGTCTCTTCTATCACCGTGTCCTGTATGTCGTCGTCCTCCTTCGGAGCCGTCACGTTGATGGTGGTGGGTTGCGTGTGCGCAGGCTGCTTCACCAGCTCCACTTCGTTGGCCGCATGTGGGTAATACACCTGTGGTTGCGTGGAGGCCAGGCCGGTGGCAGGCACGTTGGGAGTAGCGGACGAGACGGTGATGGGGCGGTCGGACATGATGTCGTGTACCAGCTTCTTCAACTCCGTCACATCGTTGCGCATGTCAAACAGAACCTTGTAGAGAATCTCCCGTTCGCTCTCGAAGCTTTTGCTCTGATGGTTTTCCACCAGGGTGGGGAAGCGTGCGTCTTGCGTCTGAGGGATGTAGCTTTCGAGTATGTCAGGGGTGATTTCACGGTTCTTCTCGATGATGGAAATCTGCTCCGTGATGTTCTTCAATTCGCGGATGTTTCCCGGCCATGGGTAGGCCATCAGCGTCTTCTTCGCCTCTTCGGTCAGTTGGATGGCCGGCATGCGGTATTTCTCGGCAAAGTCCGAGGCGAACTTGCGGAACAGCAGCACGATATCGTCCTTGCGCTCGCGCAGGGCCGGAATCTTGATGGGAACGGTGTTCAGACGATAGAACAAGTCCTCGCGAAACCGTCCCTCGGCAATGGCTCTGGTCAGGTTCACGTTGGTAGCCGCCACGATGCGTACATTGGTCTTTTCCACTTTTGACGAGCCGACCTTGATGAACTCTCCCGTCTCCAGCACGCGCAACAGGCGGGCTTGGGTGGAGATAGGCAGCTCGCCCACCTCGTCGAGAAAGATAGTTCCGCCGTTTGCCTCGCCAAAGTAGCCCTTCCGTTCGCCGATGGCTCCGGTGAAGGCACCTTTCTCATGGCCGAAGAGTTCCGAGTCAATCGTTCCTTCGGGTATGGCACCGCAGTTCACGGCGATGTACTGTCCATGCTTGCGGCTACTGTTCTGGTGGATGATTTTGGGGAAGTTCTCTTTTCCCACTCCACTCTCTCCGGTAATCAGTACCGACAGGTCCGTCGGTGCCACTTGGATGGCGATGTCTATCGCTCGGTTCAGTCCTTCGGCGTTGCCTATGATGCCGAACTTCAGTTTCACTTGCTGTATCTCTGGTGCTCCCATATAGTCGATTGCAATTTGAGAACACAAAAGTAACGCTTTCTTTTCAAACTCTCCAAAAAAGTTAGTGAGATTTAAGAACCATGGTTGTGCGTGGCTTATAACAGACCCAACAAGCGCAGGATGCTTGGCGTGAGCAGGGCGGTGAAGATGCCGTTCAACGTGAGACCCAGACTGGCGAAAGCCCCGTACTTGCGGCTGCGCTCCATGGCGGTGGAGGTACCTACGGCATGTGAGGCCGTTCCCATGGAGAGACCTTGCGCGATGGGACTGTGTACACGCCCCAGGCTGAGCACCTTGAAACCGAACACGGCTCCGAAAAGTCCTACGCACACCACTACGGCGGCCGTGAGCGACGGGATGCCGCCTACCGTTTTTGTCACCTCCATGGCGATGGGCGTGGTTACGGACTTGGCCGCCAATGAGATGACAACATCACGGCTGGCACCGAGCAGCTTTGCCGTGAGTACCACCGACACGATGCCTACCACGCAACCCACCAACTGCGAGATGAGGATGGGCATCAGCTGCTTCTTGATGGTCTCCAATTGCAGGTACAACGGAACGCCCAACGCGACGACAGCGGGCTTGAGCCAAAACTCGATGAGGTGGCCGCCCTCGTTGTACGTTTCATAACTGATGCCGGTACACTTCAAGAACACAATCAACAAGGCGATGGTCAGAAGGATGGGGTTGAGCAACACACAGCCCGTCCTCTTCTGCAGCAACTTGGACAGGAAGAAGAGGACGAAGGTGAGAGCCAACAGAAAGAATTCATTTTCGAAATAATCCATGATGCTTGCGTATGTATTGGTGAACCCATCCCGTCACTACCAACACGGCAATCGTGCTGACAACCGTGGCTACAACGATAGGGACGAACTGGGCGGAGATAATGTCGAAATAAAGCATAAGCGCCACGCCGGGCGGCACGAAGAAGAAACCGAGATTGGCCACAAGGAAATCGCTGAGTCCCTGCACCCACTCCAACTTAATCCACTTCAACTTCAGCAGCAGGGTGAGCGTGAGCATCCCGATGACGCTCGACGGCAACTTGATGCCGGTCAGGTAGATAATCAACTCCCCGATGGCCAAGCAACCGAAGAGGATGGAACATTGTCGTATCATAAAAACTGTTTCTGAAAAAGAACGCGCAAAGGTACATCCTTTTCAGATACATTCTATCCGGCATCGCTTTTCAATTCTTTATTCGATGAAATTCTTGACATGGGTCAAGTGCTATATATGTCTCATCGGCTTCATTTCACCTCCCTTGCGGCAAGAACCATCTTATGACGGGAATTTCTTCGTGGCGTTTCCGTTTGGGCAATCCTGCCTATTCAAGTACAAACGGACCATAAATGAAATCTTGCTTTTGTCCGGTAGAAAAGCCCTCTTCATATAGGGGAAATCTTCGTTCCATGTCTTGGAATGACCGTTCCAAGACATGGAATGTGTATTCCAAGACTTGGAACGCACGTTTCGTGACATGGAACGGAACTTTTGGTTAGGCGTAGGAACAATTTCGTGCGGTATCTCACGCAATTGTCCCTCCCCTCTGGATAAACCGTCTTGCATAAAGGAGGTTCGGTCCCCCATATCCTGACTTCGCTTTGTTTGTAATGAAAATGTAACACGTTTTACATTCCGCCGTAATAAAACAGACGCACTTTTGCGTCGCGAATGAAGAAAAGTACTTAAATTTGTAATGCTCAAAACGAACGGATATGAATGATTACCGTATTTTAGTGGTTGATGACGAAGATGATTTGTGCGAAATCCTGAAGTTCAATCTTGAGAACGAGGGCTATTTCGTGGATACCGCCAACTCTGCGGAAGAGGCGTTGCGTCTGGATTTGACGCGGTATAACCTGTTGTTGCTGGATGTGATGATGGGCGAAATCTCCGGGTTCAAGATGGCCAACATCCTGAAGAAGGACAAGAAGACCGCTTCCATACCTATTATATTCATCACGGCCAAAGATACGGAGAACGATACGGTGACCGGTTTCAACCTGGGAGCCGATGACTATATCTCGAAACCGTTCTCCCTCCGTGAAGTGATGCTGCGCGTGAAGGCTGTGCTCCGACGCACCGCTACGGAAAAGGTGGACGACAAGGTGGAGGTGATTACCTACCGTGGACTGGTGCTCGACTCCAACCGCAAGAGTGTTTCCATCGATGGCGAAGAGGTGTCGCTGACAAAGAAGGAGTTTGAGATTCTTTGCTTGTTGCTGCGCAATCCCAACCGCGTCTTTTCGCGCGAGGACATCCTCGACAAAATCTGGAAAGACGAGTCGTATGTGTTGGACCGAACCGTGGACGTGAACATCACCCGCTTGCGCAAGAAGCTGGGCGACTATGGCCAAAACATCATCACGCGGCTGGGCTACGGCTATTGTTTTGAATACAGATAATAATTAAGATGTCGGGTATGAGCAGTCTATCATTCAGCCGACGGATATTCCTCTCCGTCCTGTCGCTCTTCTTGGTTTTCGCGGGATGTTTCGTCACGTTTCAGCATCACCGGGAAAAGTCCTACAAGATAATGGTGCTCAACACCAAACTGCAGGACTACAACAGCCGCCTGGACGAATACCTTGCGCACTGTGGCGAGGCCAACGATTCGTTGGTGGAGGATTTCATTCATCGCCATCCGTTGGGAGACTTGCGGGTGACACTGATTCGCCCGAATGGTACGGTAATCTATGACAGTCAGGAACACGACCTCTCGTCAGTCCACAACCACAAAGACCGCAGGGAGATACAGCAAGCGTTGGAGTCGGGGAGTGGTTACGACATTATCCGCGCTTCGGAAACCTTGCCCGGTAAATTCTTCTACTCGGCGACCTACTTCAAGGAAAACGGTTACGTCGTCCGCTCGGCATTGCCCTACGACGTGACGTTGGCCAACAACCTCTCCGCCGACAGGGGCTATGTGTGGTTCACCATTGTGCTCACCTTGATTCTTGCCTATATTTATTATAGGTACACGCGCAAGTTGGGAACCAACATCACCCAACTGCGGCAGTTCGCCAAACGGGCGGAGCGGGACGAGGATCTGGAGAACGTGAACATTACCTTTCCTAACAACGAATTGGGAGAAATCTCCCGCCACATCGTGCGCCTTTATGCGCAACTGAAGAAGAGCGAGGAGGACAAAACGAGATTGAAACGCCAGCTTACGCAAAATATCGCTCACGAGCTGAAGACACCGGTGAGCAGCATACAGGGTTATCTGGAGACAATCGTGAACACTCCCGGACTGCCCGAAGCCACACGGGAACAATTTCTGGAACGCTGTTACGCACAGAGCAACCGGCTCACCAACCTGTTGCGTGACATCTCCGTGCTGACGCGTATGGACGAGGCTTCGCAGTCCTTTGACATCGAACGGGTGAACATTTACTCCCTCCTGCAGAACATACGGAAAGACGTCGCCTTGCAATTGGAGGAGAAGAACATCACGTTACTGATCCTTTTGGAACAGAATGTGGAAATACCCGGCAACAGCCTGCTGCTCTACTCCATCTTCCGCAACCTCACCGACAATGCCATTGCCTATGCCGGCGAGGGTGTCACCATCACGGTAAAGTGTACGAGTGAGGACAAACACTATTACTACTTCAGCTTTGCCGACAATGGGGTAGGAGTGGCACCCGAACATTTGGACCATCTCTTCGAGCGGTTCTACCGCGTGGACAAAGGACGGTCGCGTAAGTTGGGCGGCACCGGACTGGGACTGGCCATCGTGAAGAATGCGGTCTTCCTCCATGGAGGCACCATCACTGCCCACATCGCTTCCACCGGTGGGTTGGAGTTCCGCTTCAATCTGGCGAAAGACCAGGATTGACGCTCAGCCTTCGGCAATGACAAGGACCTACGGGCAGACCAAACCTTTCTTACTTTCCGGCCGAAACGCCAAAACGTTCGCACGCCTCTTTGTAAGTGTCCAGACTGCCGATGTCGAACCGACCGGCACTCATGGGCCAGGCGTGCATCGTGGTCTGTTGCACCATGTAATGCGCCAGATTGCCGGGAGCGTCCTTGCCGCAGCCGTTCTCCACGGAGTGGCGAACGATGTCCAGGTCCTTGCGTAGATAAATGTAGAAAGGCGGTACGGCCCAATGACTCTTAGGCTCTCGGGGCTTCTCCTCCATGTCGAGGACTTTCATCTCGCTGTCCACCACAATCACGCCGGTGCGTTGCAGCTTCTCGATGCTCGGCTGCTCGTGGCACATGATGCACGAAGTCTGTTTCTCCTTGGCGAACGCCACGAACTCGCTGAACGAGAAGAAGAGCAGATTGTCCGCCGCCACTACCAGTATGTCGTCGTCGATGTGGCGTTGTTCCATGGCGTAGAGCAAGTCGCAGACCGCACCCAGGCGCGTGTCGTTGGTCTCCGTTCCGTCGTCGACCACCGTCACCGGTTTGGTGTAGCGTTGCTGTGCCGCCCACTCCCGGAAGATGGCGGCGAATTTATGGTTGGTGACGATGATGTGCTCGTCAATGTCGGCAATGCTGTCAATGTCATCGAGCATGCGTCCCAAGATGGTGCTCTCGCCGATTTTCAGCAAGGGCTTGGGGAAGTTGCGTGTAAGCTCACCCAACCGGGTGGCGTATCCTGCGGCAATTACGATATTCTTCATGAAATCAGGATTGTTGGCTGTGGAGGTACGTCAGCGGTGCGCCCCACAGGCTGTTTCTAATGCTGCAAAAGTACGAAAAATACCGGTTCTCGCCATCATGTGAGCGAAGAATAAGGTGAAATACATGACTCTTTATTCGTCTCTTCCGCTGAAATTCGGTAATTTTGCAAGCGTAACAAAAATTACACAATAATATTACAGCTATGAGTTCTAAAATTAAACGTTATTTCTTGCCTGAGAGCGAGATACCTACCCACTGGTACAAC
>CAVFNZ010000059.1:0-14473 GCA_963624095.1 Clostridium sp. CAG:217
GCCAGCTGGTACGCCATGTAGTTCGTCTGCGAAGCTCCGTCGAGACTGCCCTGCATGGTGAAGAGGCGGTTGTAGTTGGCGTACTTGTGGTAGTTGAATCCGAAGTTGACGAAGCGGAGCGACGTGTTGTTACCAATCTTGTTGCTATAGACAAAGCCGATTTGGTCGAACGAGAGGCGACTGCGGTTCTCCTTGGAGACGTTGCTGCCGAAGACGCTCTTGGAGTCGGCCGTATTGTAGCTGAGCGTCATGGAGAGGTCGTTGCTACGGAAGATGGCGATACCTGCGGGGTTGGTGCCGATGGTGGAGATGTCGCCACCGAGTGCGCTCATGGCACCGCCCATGCCCACAAAGCGGGCCGTTCCGTTGAGGTCGCTCTTCATGAGCGGCGTGATGTCATATTCGGTCTGGGCCGGCAGGGCGACAACGGTCGCCGCCATACCCAGGAGTAGTAAGAGTCTTTTCATTGTGTACTATTTTTGTTTCTATACATAGATTATTTACATGAACCTTGCGGGCCGTGGGTCAGCGACGGCTGTGTCCGCCACCGCCGCCACCGCTGGAGCGTGAACCGCCACCGCCGGAGTGACCGCCACCACTGTAACCGCGGATACTGCTGCCGGAGAAGCCGGAGGAGCGTACGGAGGAGCTACGGTCGTAGGAGCTGCTGTTGCTTCGGCTGCGCTGTGAGGAGCTGTTGTCCACGCTGCGTGTGGTGGTACGGCTCTCGCTGCTGCTGCGCGTGCTGCTGGGCCGTGTGTAGGTGTTGCTGTTGGTGCGCACGCTGTTGGGACGCACGTAAGAGGAGGTAGAGCGTGTGCGGCTCTCGCCTGTGCTGACGCCGGACGAGTTGCGCTGTCCACTCTCCGTGGTACGTACGGAACGTCCGTTGGTGGTAGCCGCCGTACCGCTGGCGGTGCTGCGATAACCCTGCACGCCTTGGAAGCGTCCGTTGGAGGAACTGTTTCCGTTCACCCCATTGGAGCGGTTCGTGCCGAAGTTGCTGCCGGTGCCGTCGAAGCGAATGCCGTTGTTGGAACGGGAACCGTTGACGCGTGTACCCGTGTAGCGTGTACCCGAGTTGAAGCGGTTGGCGCGGTCGTGACCCGCCTGTGGGCGGGAAGTCACCGACGGACGGGCTCCCGCGTTGTTGTTGAAGCGTGACCAGTGGCGTACGGGAGCGGGCGCATGCCAAGCGAAGTGGTGATGGTGGTGGCCACCGTACCAGCCGCCTCCCCATGCATAGTGGGGATAGTCCCATCCCCAGTGCCAGTGACGGTAGATGGGGTTGTTCCAGTAGCTCCATCCCCAACCGAACGAGTTGTAGCGCCAATCCCACCACAGGCTGTTCGTGAAGGTGGGGAAGACGTAGGCGTAGAGCCCGTCGACATAGATGTTCCAGTCCCATGGCACATAGTTGCGCGCATAGACGATGTCCCAGTAGAGCGGACTGCTGACGGGGATGGCGTAGCGCGGATTCTGGAAACGGATGATGCGGGTGGCGTACTCGTAGTCGTCCGCCGATCCGTCGAACCCTTCAATCCACTCACCCTGCAGGTCGCTGTCCTGGCGTTCGTCAATGTAGAGCGTGTCATTCTCCACCGAGAAGGTGTTCTCCTTGGAGCTGTAGCGACGGTTGTACTCGTCCACGTCACGCGTACGTCCCGAGCGGTCGCGCACCACGATGGTGGTGGCGTTGGGGGCGACCACGTTGACAGCGCCGTCGTTGTTCACCTTCACGGTCCGGGTAGTCTGACGCGTGGTGGTAGTGACGGTGGTCTTCTGTGTACTCTTGGACGCGCTCTTCTTGGGCGTGTAGTACAAGTCATCATCTACGCTCTGGGCCGACAATGCCAATGGCAGTGCGACCAACAATAACGATGCGAATAATGTTCTTTTCATTGTTATAGCTTTTAATGATTTTGCTTGAGCTGTTTCTTCACATGCAAAGATAAGGGGAGGAGACGATACGGAAGGGGGATTTTCCCTATTTGTTGGTAGGAGTTTCCCTATATTTTCCTACTTTTGTGACGGGAAAGGGCTACCCTGCCCCACAACAATCAGAACGAAAAGAGATGGCTGGCATTTATCTACATATCCCCTTCTGCAAACGGCGTTGCGTCTACTGCGGCTTCTACTCCACCACCCGCGACGAGCTGAGGGGGGACTACATCGACGCGCTGTGCCAAGAGCTACGGATGCGCAAGGAGGAGCTGAACGGTGAAACGGTGAAGACACTCTATCTCGGCGGCGGCACTCCTTCGCAACTGCGGGAGGAGGACCTGGAGCGGTTGTTCGACTGCCTGACGGAGACGTACGGACTGGCAGCGTGTGAGGAAATCACGATGGAGGTCAACCCGGACGACCTGACGGCGGAATATGTGAGGATGCTGCGCCGCTTGCCGATAAACCGCCTCAGCATGGGCATACAGACCTTTGACGACAGGACACTGGAGCTATTGCAGCGACGACACACCGCCCAACAGGCGAAAGAGGCGGTGCGACGGTGCCGTGAGGCGGGATTCGCGAACCTCAGTATCGACCTGATGTACGGACTGCCCGGACAGACCATGGAGCTATGGGAGGAGGACTTGCGGCAAGCCATCGACCTGGGTGTGGAGCACCTGTCCGCCTACAGCCTGATGTATGAGGAAGGGACGACGCTGTGGCAACTGCGCGAGGAGCGTAAAGTGGAGGAGGCGGACGAAGAGCTGAGCCTGCGTTGCTACCAACGGTTGATGGAGCGGCTGGAAGAGGCGGGATACGAACATTACGAGATTTCCAATTTCGCGCGACCGGGCTACGCGTCGAGGCACAATTCGTGTTACTGGGACGGCACGCACTACTTGGGTTGCGGAGCGGCGGCGCACTCCTACAACGGGAAGCGGCGACAGTGGAACGTATCCTCGCTGACGGAGTACATCCGCAGCATCCGGAGCGGAACGATTCCCGCCGAAACGGAGGAACTGGACCTCTACACCCGCTACAACGACCGCATCGTGACGGCCCTGCGCACCCGCAAAGGGGTGTCGCTGAAGGCCCTGCACGAAGAGTTCGGCGAGCGGCTCTACCGATACTGCCTGCAGAGCGCGTTCCCCTCCATCGAAAGCAAGCTGCTGAAAATAGAAGAAGATACCCTACGCTTGACGCGCGAAGGTATCTTCATATCTGATGGTGTCATGAGCGACCTGTTGTGGGTCGACGAGGAGGGTTAGCAGGTCAGCGAATAGACCACGTCCATCACCTTGCGGCCAATCTCATCGGCGGCCTCCATCGTGGAGGCTTCGGAGTAGACACGGATAATCGGTTCGGTGTTGCTCTTGCGCAGGTGTACCCACTTGTCGGGAAAGTCAATCTTCACCCCGTCGATGTCGTTGATTTCCTCATCCTTGTAGAGCTCCTTCACCTTGGCCAGGATGGCATCCACGTCGGTAGAGGGCGTTAGGTCGATGCGGTTCTTGGCGATGAAGTATTGCGGATAGCCGGCACGGAGTTGGCTGACGCTCTTCTTCTCGTGGGCCAGGTGGCTCAGGAAGAGGGCGATGCCCACCAACGCGTCGCGGCCATAGTGGCACTCGGGATAGATGACTCCGCCGTTGCCTTCGCCGCCGATGACGGCATCCACCTCTTTCATCTTGGTGACGACGTTGACCTCGCCCACGGCAGCGGCGAAATATTGCTGGCCGTAGTGACGGGTGACGTCACGCAAGGCACGGGTGGAGCTCAGGTTGGAGACGGTGTTGCCCGGCGTGTGGCGCAACACGTAATCCGCTACCGTAACCAGGGTATACTCTTCGCCGTACATGGTGCCGTCCTCGCAAATCATGGCCAGACGGTCCACGTCGGGGTCTACCACGAAGGCCACGTCGTGACCGCCCTGTTTCATGAGGTTCATGATGTCGCCCAGGTTCTTCTCCAACGGTTCGGGGTTGTGCTGGAAACGGCCGGTAGGTTCGCAATAGAGCGGCGTGACCTGCTCCACGCCCAACTGTTGGAGCAGCTGGGGCAGGATGATGCCACCCACGGAGTTGACGCAGTCGATGGCCACCCGGAAACGGGCGGCACGGATGGCGGCCACATCCACCAAGGGGAGTGCCAGCACACGGTCGATATGTCGTTGATTGTAGGTATCGTTGTCGGTATAACTACCCAACTCATCCACGGGGGCGTAAGTGAACGCGTCGGCGGCGGCCAGACGCAACACCTCGTTACCCTCGGCGGCATTGAGGAACTCGCCTTTCTCGTTGAGGAGCTTCAGGGCGTTCCATTGTTGGGGGTTGTGACTGGCGGTGAGGATGATGCCTCCGCACGCCTGTTCCATGGTGACGGCCAGTTCGGTCGTGGGCGTGGAAGCCAGTCCGATGTTGACCACATCGAAGCCCATGCCCATGAGGGTGCCGCAGACGATGTTCTTCACCATCTCTCCGGAAACGCGCGCGTCGCGTCCCACCACAATCTTGTTGCTCTTCACCGGCGTGGTGCGACGGATGAAGGTTGCGTAGGCGGAGGTGAAGCGGACAATGTCCATGGGAGTAAGTCCCTCACCCGGCTGGCCACCGATGGTGCCGCGGATGCCTGAGATAGACTTTATAAGTGTCATGGTTTATCTGAATTTATAAGTGATTTCGTAATAGTAGGGCTCCACGGACGAGGACGCGGTGGAGTGGCCGGAGCTGTGGGGCACGATGAGCTTCACCTTCGGGAGCTTGTTCTGGTTGGGGCTCTTGCTCAGTTTGATGTAGCTGAGCGGCAAGAGCCACGCCTCGGGAACGGCGGACCCGTAGTTGCTGTACATGTTGCCCTCGGTGAACGACCCCGTGAAGGAACCGCTGGAGTTGCCCGCCATGAAGATGTCCGGATAACGTTCGAGCATGTTGGAAACGGTTGTCGTGTCGCCCGAAGAGATGTAGACTTCCCAGAAGCGCACGACTATCTCTTTCCACTCGCCGCTCTTGAGGGCTTCGCCCTCGCCCTTGTTGACAATCTGCATGTAGACACCGTTGTCGTTAAAGAGCACGAACTCGTTGTTCGACACGTCGGTGGTGCTGTCGTTAGCGATGAACTCCTCTTCGGAGATTTCCGTTATGTTGTGTTCCGCGATGAAGTTACGAATGTTCTTACGTTCGGCTTTCTTCAGGTCAGCGTAGGTTTCGGAATCGTCGCAAGCCTGGAAGGCTACGCCCAAGAGAAGCGTCGAGAGGATCAGATAACTAAATTTTCTCATATTTCGCTATAAACTAAACTATGTGGCGACAAAAGTACTAAATGAGTGCCAATGCACCGCAAATATATCCACAAATAAAACTTCTATAACTATTTTTTAAGGGCAAGTTGTTCCTCAAATCGAATGATGGCCCGCTTGAACTGCTCCTTGGCCTCCTCCATAGTCCCGTAGAACTCACCGCCGGAGGCGTTCTTGTGGCCACCGCCGTTGAAGAACTCCGCCGCCACCAGGTTGCAGGGGAAGTCGCCCACGGAACGCAGCGACACCTTGATGTAGGGTTTCTCGGTGTCCTCGCGCAGGAAGCAGGAGAAAAAGACTCCTTTGATGGAGAGGGGGATGTTGACGAAGCCCTCGGAATCGCCCTTCACATAGTGAAACCGCTCCTGCTCGGCCTTGGTGAGGGAGATGAGCGCGGTGTGGAACTCCGGCAGCACCACCATGTTCTGATGGAGGATGTAGCCCATGAGCCGCATGCGGTCTACGGAATAGGTGTGGTAGACACGGCGGTAGATTTCATCCTTGTCGATGCCCTTGGAGAGGAGCTCGCCGATGATGAAATAGATTTCGCGGTTGTTGGAGTTGTAGGTGAAGCCGCCCGTGTCGGTCATCATGCCCGTGTAGATGCACTCGGCACCCTGCAGGGTAATCTCCTCGAAGTAGCCCATGCGACAGATGAGCCGGAACACCAGTTCGGAGGTGGAACTGATTTCGGGATGCGAGATGATGACCTCGCAGAACTCTTCGGGATAGAGATGATGGTCGACGAGCACCTTGTGCGCCGGGGAGGCCGCCACGGCGGCGGCTACCGCATCGATGCGCTTGAGGCTGTTGAAGTCGAGGCAGAAGATGAGGTCCGCGCCGGCGATGAGCTCATTGGCGAAGTCGGCGTACCTGTCATAGCGCACGATATCCTTGGCCCCACTCATCCAACCGAGGAAATCGGGGAAGCCGTTTGGCATGACGACAGAGACCTCCTTGTCCTGTCCTTCGAGGAAATTCGCCAATCCCAACGAGGAACCGATCGCGTCACCGTCGGGTGCCACATGGGCGATGATAACCACCTTGTCCGCCTCTCCTATCAGTTTGTGTACCTGGTCTATCTTCGACTGGTCTATAATCTTTGTCAGCATATTCTCGTTTACGTTTTAAGGGGGCAAAGATACAAATATTTCGCAATTCTCCCAGTGTCTGCCCGAAATATACCGGCTCGCTCCTCCCCATTCAGAAACAGTCGGCGATACCCAGCGCGAGAAAGGCCGCTACGGAGACCAGCACACCGGCAAGTTGGGAAGCCGACCTCCAGCGACAGAAGGCCAGGAGGAACAGAAGTCCCGCATAGAAGCAACAAATCTGAAGGGCGGAGAAGTGGAGGTCATCAACGGAGGCGGAGGGGAGAGACTCAATCCAACGCAAAGCCGTATGCATCCAGGTGAGCGCGACATTGAGCAGGGAGGCGACCAGCTGCTGCAAGGGAAGCCAGAAACCCACGCAGAGCATGAACAGGGCACCGGCCACCAGACAGAACGTAAGCGGAATGACGATGAGATTGGTGAGCAAGAACCAGACGGAGAAGCGGGAGAAGTAGAGCGCGATGAGGGGAGCCACGCCAATCTGGGCGGCGAGGGAGACCGTGACACTGCCCCACAGCCAACGCAACGGACGGAAAGCGGGTCGCCAAAGCCGGATGAGCGCAGGCTGGATGAGGAGGATGGCGGCCACGGCCAGATAGGACATCTGGAAACCTACGTCGAAGAGGTAGAACGGATGGACGAGCAACATCATCCAGGCAGCGAGTGCCAGGGTGTTGAGCGAGAGGGAACGACGACGCAGACTATCGCCCAACGCCAGGACGGAAAACATGGTGACGGAGCGGACAACCGACGGGGACAAGCCCACCAAGAAGGCAAACGCCCACAACAGGAGGACCGGGAGAAGGCCACGAACCCAACCGGCAGCCCTACCCAGAGGCAGGAGCGAAAGCAGAAAGACGAGGATTCCCCAAAGGATGCCGGTATGGAGTCCCGAGAGCGCAAGGATATGGCTTGCACCGGTCACGGAGTAGGTCTCCTTGATTTCGTCTCGCAGGCCGCGCTTCTCTCCCAACGTGAGGGCGGAGAGCACCGCCAACTCATCGTCCTTGAAGCCGAGGTGGGCATAGCGTTGCAAGAGGGAGTCGCGCAGGAGGAGCGACTTCATCCGCAAGGTGCGGTCGGCAGGGTCGCCGGGCAGACACCGCCAATGGCCCGCACCGGCATAGGCGGTGCCGGTGACACCCCGGTGCATCAGGTAGCGGGCATAGTCGAACGTGCCAGTTGAGGTGGAGTTTTCGGGAGCTTTGACGCGGGCGTGGAAGAGAATGGTGTCGCCCCGATGGGCGTGGCGGAGCGATGAGTCCTTGGGCAGGTAGAGCAGTACGGACTGTCCGTCGACCGTCACCTGCAGTTGATAGCTACGCCTCTTCTCCACGGGAAGGTCTTGCAACACGCCCACATAGCCTCGACTGCCGTCCGGCCATGCGTGCCGGTACCGGTGGGTCTGTACGGAGAGCATGACGACTCCCAAAGCGAAGAAGAAGAGGAACGACACGACACCGAAGGCGACGGGTTGCGTCATGTAGCGGAACAGTGATCTGCGGCCGGGAGCACGGACGACACCCTTGACACCGAAGAGAGAGGGTTGTGCGCCATGGAGGATGACCAGGAGTACCAAGCAGCCGACCCCGAAGAGGGCGGCAGGGAGATATGGCAATGAAAAGAGGTCGCCGCAGAAGATGCCCGCCGCCAACGGAATGAGAAGTCGTACGAAGGGGTACTTGGGCAGTTCCGAGGAGAGGGGCTTCACCGTTGTCAGCCGAGGGTTTTGAGTTGATGAATCATCGCGGTGGGGTTCTCCGCCTTGAAGACGGCACTGCCGGCCACCAGTACGTCAGCACCCGCGTCTATCAGTCGCTTGCCCGTTTGCAGGTTGACACCGCCGTCAATCTCGATGAGTGCCTGCGAACCGCTGTCGGTGATGAGCCGACGCAGTTGGGCTACTTTGTCTATGGTGTGGGGAATGAAGCGTTGGCCGCCGAAGCCGGGGTTCACGCTCATGAGCAACACCATGTCCACGTCGCGGATGATGTCCGCCAGGAGGGAGACGGGCGTGGCGGGGTTCAGCGTGACCCCCGCCTTCATGCCTGTTTCCTTTATCTGTTGAATGGTGCGGTGCAGATGGGGACAAGCCTCGTAGTGTACGTTCATCATCATAGCTCCCAACGCCTGCACCTCGTGGAGGAACTTGCCCGGCTCCACGATCATCAAGTGGACATCGAGCGGCTTTTCGCTAAGCTCCGCCACATACTTGAGCACGGGAAACCCGAAAGAGATGTTGGGCACGAAGACACCGTCCATGATGTCCAAGTGAAGCCAGTCGGCCTCGCTCCGGTTTATCATCTCAACGTCGGTGCGCAAGTCCGCGAAGTTCGCGGAGAGCAGCGACGGGGCAACCATTGGTTTCATACACTTCATTATCTGTTACTTTACCGCACGCGTCCTATCCGGCCTTACTTGGCGAAGCTGACCGCACGCGTCTCGCGGATGACGGTAATCTTCACCTGACCGGGATAGGTCATTTCGTTCTGTATCTTCTGGGCTATCTCTTCGGAGAGGTTCTCCGTAGCCTTGTCGTCAATCTTATCCGCACCGACGATGACGCGCAACTCGCGTCCCGCCTGGATGGCGTAGGTCTTGGTGACACCCGGGTAAGAGAGGGCCAACTGCTCCAGGTCGTTCAGACGCTTGATGTAAGCCTCCACTATCTCGCGACGGGCACCGGGACGGGCACCCGAGATGGCGTCGCACACCTGTACGATGGGCGCGATGAGGGTCTCCATCTCCACCTCATCGTGGTGGGCACCGATGGCATTGCAGATATCCGGTTTCTCCTTGTATTTCTCCGCAATCTTCTGGCCGAGCAGAGCGTGCGGCAATTCGGGCTCCTCATCGGGCACCTTGCCGATATCGTGGAGCAAGCCGGCACGTTTGGCTTTCTTCGGGTTCAGACCCAGTTCGGATGCCATGACGGCACAGAGGTTGGCCGTCTCACGGGCGTGCTGCAGCAGGTTCTGTCCGTAGCTGGAGCGGTATTTCATCTTACCGATGAGACGAATCAGTTCGGGATGCAGGCCGTGGATACCGAGGTCGATGGTGGTACGTTTACCGGTCTCCACCACCTCCTCCTCCACCTGTTTGCGGACTTTGGCCACCACCTCTTCGATGCGTGCGGGGTGGATACGGCCGTCGGCCACCAGCTGATGGAGTGCCAAGCGGGCTACCTCACGGCGTACGGGGTCGAAGGCGGAGAGGACAATGGCTTCGGGGGTGTCGTCTACCACAATCTCCACGCCTGTCGCGGCTTCGAGGGCACGGATGTTGCGGCCTTCACGTCCGATGATACGTCCCTTCACCTCGTCCGAGTCGATGTGGAACACGGTGACGGAGTTTTCGATGGCCGTCTCGGTGGCCACACGCTGTATGCTCTGTATCACGATTTTCTTAGCCTCCTTGTTGGCGGTCATCTTGGCATCGTCCATGATGTCGTTGATGTAGGAAGCGGCCTGTGTCTTGGCCTCCTCCTTGAGCGACTCCACGAGCCGTTCCTTCGCCTCTTCGGCAGAGAGGCCGCTGATGGTCTCCAGTTTCTCGCGCTCCTGCATCTGCATCTTCTCCAGCTCCTCCTTCCTGCGGTCGAGCATAGAGAGTTGCGCGTCGTAGTTCTCCTTGAGGGTTTCCACTTCACCGCGCCTGCGGGCCACCTCTTCCTGTTTCTGGTTGAGCATCAGCTCACGTTGTTTCAGTTTGTTCTCCGCCTGTTGGATACGCTGGTTGCGCTGGGCCACCTCTTTCTCCAGGTCCGCCTTTTTGTTGAGGAACTTCTCCTTCACCTCCAGCAGCTTGTTTTTCTTTATCACCTCAGCTTCTTCCTGCGCCTCTTTGAGGATGCTGTTATACTTGTTTTTCATCACATACCTGAAAAGTGTGTAACCCACAAGCGCACCCACGACGGCGCATACAATTGGTATTATAATCGTCATTGCCATTATTTATGAATAATATATATATTAAAAAAACGCATCACTCCTCTCCGGGGAACTCTTCTCCCCGAAACAAAAGCAATGCGTGATACGTTCACTAAAACAAAATAACCCGTTAAACCGCTACACCTCTTCCTTGTCGAGCAGGGCCTTCAATTCCGCATTGAGCGACTCTATCTTCTCCGTAAAAGGTTCCGTATCGTTGCGGTCTTCCAAGCTGAGGGCGGTGTAGGCAAAATCGATGGTCACCATCGCCAGGATTTTGTCCTTCCCCACCGCGTCGTTTGAGAAACGCGACCGATACGCGTTCAGTTTATCATTGATCCGCTTCGCTGCCTTACGGTAAAGTTCCTCCTGCTTCTCGGAGTTGATCCTCAGGGGGAGCACCATGTCGGCAATCCGCAGTGTTATCTTTCTTTCGCTGTTGTCCATAACGCACTCGGTTTACTTCTTGTTCTTACGCATTCAATAAAGCGATGCACTTATCGACTTCACGCACAAGCCTTGATATTTTCAATTTCGCGTCTTTGGCTTCCTCATCATTGATGCTGATAACTTTCGCCAACTTCAGGTTGGTATATTTCGCTTCCAAGATTTGATTGTTCCGTGTCAGCTCTTTAATAGCCTCCTCCCTTTGATGGACGGAGTTCCTAAGGTCTTCGTTCTTCTGCTTCAACCGTTCGTACTTGTAGAGCAGATGATGAAACCGCACCTCAAAGGCATCAAGCAATCTTTTCTCTTCCGCAGTCATGCCAAACTAAATTGTATACAAAGATAAGTTATTGGTTTGAGATACGAAAGCCAAACGCAAAAAAAATTAAGAGACGAGGTTAAATTCGTCAATTCTCATCCTTCGGTTTGGGCTCTTTCTTGGCCAGAAGGACGATGTTGTAGACATATTCGGTCATCCATTTGGGCGAATAGCCAAGAGCGTGCTGGTACTTGCGGATGTTGACGCAGGTCTTGCGCACGGAGTCGTCTTTCCAGTCGGTACGGGTGAGTATGTCGTTGATTGCCTTCTCGGTCAGGTTATAGAGCATCTTCTTGAAGAGACTCGGCATGCGGAACTTCCATTTCATGAGGTTGCCGATGAGCATCATCAGGTCCTGACTGAAGCCCTGGAACATGTAGAGGTAGTTCTTGATGTCGTTCACGTTGCGGCAGTTTTTCTTGATGGAGAGGTCTATCTCCTTGAAGAAATCATCGCTCATGCCGTAGATTTGGATGAGCATCTTCTTGCAACGACTCTTCTCGGCCAACCCGAGTTTGTTGTTTTGCGTCGGCACCTTCAAGGTACGTTTGAACACCGCCATGTCGGGCAGGAACGCCAGGTTGGTGATGCCGAGATTGGAGGCCATGACGGCTTGGTAGTAGACACGGATGAGGGTCATGAAATCCTCCATGCCGGCCACGCGACCCAACTCACCGTTCTCGTCTTTCTTTTTCCTGAATATATCGAATAATCCCATTTTTGTTTGTTTATAAGTATATACAAAATCCTTAATTTCGGCAAAAGTACGTTTTTCAGTCCAAGCAGCCAACAAAATCAAGGTTTATTTGTTTACATGGCATTTGCACGACCCTTTCGCTTGTGTCTATCGGTTGTTCAGTACGACTCAACGGAACGTGCCAAAACGGGCTTACCGCCGAGACGGAAAAAGAGCCACGGAGTGTTCTTCTTTTTCAGAGAATCACCCGTGGCTTATCTATCTATTGCGCTTTCTGTGCGTTGTCTTATGTTGGTGGCCTCGGGTTTCCCCGAGGCCCAAATCACTTTCCAAGAACTCTAAATCTATTCATCTTTCGTCTGGTTCGCCTCGAACTCCTTGATGAGTTTATCCTGCACGTCGGACGGAACCAACTCGTAGCTTGCGAATTTCATAACAAAGGAGGCGCGTCCACCGGTGAGGGAGCTCAACGCCGTGGAGTAGGACGACATCTCCTTGAGGGGCACCTTGGCGGAGAGTTTCTCGTAGCCGTTCTCACTGCTCATGCCCATAATCATGGCACGTCGTCCCTGCAAATCGCCCATCACATCGCCCATCTTGTCGCTGGGGACGAAGACTTCCACGTCGTAGATAGGCTCCAGAATCTTCGGACCGGCATTCTTGAAGGCTTCGCTGAAGGCGTTGCGTCCGGCCAGCATGAAGGAGATTTCGTTGGAGTCTACCGGGTGCATCTTGCCGTCATAGACGATGACGCGGACATCACGGGCGTAGGAGCCGGTGAGCGGACCTTGCTCCATGCGGCTCATGATACCCTTGAGGATGGCCGGCATGAAACGCGCGTCGATGGAGCCTCCGACAATACTGTTGACGAAGACCAGTTTACCGCCCCACTCCAAGGGTACTTCCTCGGTACCTTTGACGCTGATCTTAAACTCCTGCCCGTTGAACTTGTAGACATCCGGGGCGGGCATTCCTTCATAGTAGGGCTCTACGATGAGGTGAACCTCGCCGAACTGGCCCGCACCGCCGGATTGTTTCTTGTGACGGTAATCCGCACGGGCGGCCTTGGTGATGGTTTCGCGGTAAGGAATCTTAGGCTCTTCGAATTTTATCTGCAGCTTCTCGTTATTCTCCAGACGCCACTTGAGCGTACGCAAGTGAAACTCTCCCTGGCCGTGCACGATGGTCTGGCGCAGCTCCTTGGACTGCTCCACCACCCATGTGGGGTCTTCTTCACGCATACGGTTGAGGACAGCCATCATCTTCTCCATCTCCGCCTCGTTCACCGGTTTGATGGCGCGCGAGTACTTCGGATTGGGGTATTTGATAAAGTTGAACCGGTTTTCCGCACCCTTTCCGTTGAGTGTATTGCCGGTGTGTACGTCTTTCAGTTTCACGGTACAGCCGATGTCACCGGCTTTCAGCTCCTCCACCTTGATGCGGTTGGCGCCCGCACAGACATAGAGCTGGGCCATGCGCTCCTTGGAGCCACGGTCAGCGTTACTAAGGTCGTCGCCTTCGTGCACGGTGCCGCTCATGACCTTGAAGTACTGAACATCGCCAATGTGCGGCTCGACAGCGGTCTTGAAGAAATAGAGCGAAGTAGGCCCGTTGGAATCCGGTTCCACCACTTCACCGCGCGTATTGTGTACCTTCGGCATTTCAGAGACGAAGGGCACCACGTTGCCCAGGAACTCCATCAAGCGGCGAACCCCCATGTCTTTGCCTGCACATACGCAGAACACCGGGAACATGCCTCTCGACGCCAATCCCTTGCGGATACCCTCACGCATCTCATCTTCCGTCAGCGAATCTTTTTCGAAGAATTTTTCCATCAGCCCCTCGTCATGCTCGGCGGCCGCTTCTATCAATGTCTTGTTCCATTCTTTTGCCTTTTCCATCTCTTCGGCGGGAATCTCTTCGATGGTCGGCTGTCCGCCATCCGGTCCCCAAGAGTATTTTTTCATCAACAGCACATCAATCAACGAATTGAATCCCGGGCCTGTAGCCAACGGGTATTGCACGGGAACCACCTTCGAGCCGTAGATGCTCTTCAGTTGCTCCAGCACCTGGTCATAGTCGCACTTCTCGTTATCGAGCTGGTTCACCAGGAAGATGACCGGCTTGCCCAACTTCTCGGTATAGCGGAAATGGTTTTGCGTGCCCACCTCGGGACCGTATTGTCCATTGAGCAGCAGGATGGCCGTGTCGGTCACATTAAGCGCCGTCATGGCCGCGCCGACAAAGTCGTCACTACCCGGGCAGTCGATGATATTCAGCTTCTTGCCGTTCCATTCCACATGGAAGACCGTGGAGAAGACCGAATAACCGTACTCCTGCTCTACGGGGAAATAATCACTAACAGTATTTTTGGCCGTAATGCGTCCGCGACGTTTTATAATACCACTCTCATAGAGCAAAGCCTCTGTGAGGGTGGTTTTACCCGAGCCATCATTGCCTAAAAGCGCAATGTTTTTGATTTCATTTGTTTGATATACTTTCATGGTCTGTTAAGATTAAAAAGTGAACACTCGCATGCCCTAAAGCATGTCCTTTCGTTAACGCGATGCAAAATATACATTATTACGTTCGCATCCAACTTTTTACGCGCTGTTTCTAAACTATGTTTTACAGCATTGCCGGCCTGACGGAGTGCTTCAACGGGTAGAATTCCATCGCTCTATACCTTATTATATTATAAGAATCCGTCAAGGACCCGCTCTACAC
>CAVFNZ010000060.1:0-14462 GCA_963624095.1 Clostridium sp. CAG:217
AAGACCAATGTAACCAAAATATTGTTTGGTTTGAAATAATGAGTAAAATGAAGATTGTCGTGACCGGCACCCGGGGCATTCCGAATGTCATGGGTGGTGTGGAGACGCATTGCGAAGAGCTGTTTCCCCGCTTGGTGAGGCGTGGATTTGACGTGACGTTGATTTGCAGGTCGAACTATGTGAAGGATGACCTGAGGGAGTGGAAGGGCGTGAAGCTCGTCACGCTGCCTGCACCCAAGAAGAAATCGTTTGAAGCAATCGTCCATACATTTCGTTCAATCAACAGGGCGAAGAGGTTGGGAGCTGACGTGCTGCACATACACGCCATCGGCCCCGCCTTGCTCGTGCCGTACGCCAAGCTGCTCGGCATGAAGGTGGTGCTTACGCATCACGGTCCCGACTACAATCGGGACAAATGGGGACCGATAGCGAAGGCCGTCCTGAGGTTGGGCGAACGGATTGGATGTATGTTTGCGGATGATATCATCGTTATCTCGGATGTCATCAAGAATCTTATCGCCCACAAATACGGAAGGACGGAGCATGTTCACCTTATATGTAATGGCGTGTCGAATCCGGAGTTTTGCGACTATCCCGAATACTTTGAGGAACTGGGGATTGAGAAAGGAAAATATATCCTCGGCATGTGTCGCTTTGCGCCGGAGAAGAACTTTCACCATCTGATGGAAGCGTTCGCAAGGTGGAAAAGTTCGAACACGGATAACCCGGCATTTGCGGATATGAAGCTCGTGTTGATAGGTGATGCGGACTTTGAGGACGCTTACTCTCTTGGCTTGAAGGAGACGGCACGCAAGAACGGGGTGGTGTTGACGGGTTTCATCAAGGGGCGAAAGCTTCACTCGCTGTTGGCCAACTGCCGTTGTTATTGTCTGCCGTCGAGTCACGAGGGACTGCCGATTGCGTTGCTGGAGGCGATGAGCTATGGCGTAAAGGTGGTGGTGAGTGATATCCCCGCCAATCTCGAAGTGGGCTTGGATAAGGAGAGCTATTTCCATTGCGGTGACGTGGATGAACTGGCCGGTAAGCTCGGAGAGATTATAGAACAGCCCTTGCGGCATATTGACTACGACATGGGCAAGTACGATTGGGACAAGATAGCGGACCAAGTAGCGGAGGTGTATCAGTCATTAAGGAGATAGGCTGCGTCTCAGCATAATATTCAAGCAAGCTTGATATTCTGCCTTCGACTTGCACTATCTTTGCACCCCGAAACGCTAAGGAGGAATGTTATGAATACAAAGCTGGTTCGGATTATTGCGTGCGCCGTTCTGTTGGTGGGTGCCGTGTGGACGGAACACAACGTCTCGTTGGAGTGTTGGCAGTTGCTGCTGGTCTATCTGGTCCCTTATCTGTTGATCGGATACGATGTGATAGGGGAGGCTCTGGAGGGGATTCTTCACGGAGAAGCCTTCAACGAGGATTTTCTGATGAGTGTGGCGACAATTGGCGCGTTGCTCATCGGATTCTTGCCCGGTGCCGAGACACAATTTCCCGAAGCGGTGTTCGTGATGCTCTTTTTCCAGGTGGGCGAACTCTTCGAAGACCGTGCGGAAGACAAAAGCCGCAGGTCTATCTCCCGTCTGATGGAACTCCGTCCCGACGTGGCCAACGTGGTGCGCGGGGGTGAGCTGCAGCAGGTAGACCCGGCGACAGTGGCGGTGGGGGAGACCATCGTGGTGAAGCCCGGCGAACGGGTGCCGCTGGATGGCGTGGTGACAGAAGGTGAAGCCGGCATGGACACTATGGCCCTGACGGGTGAGAGCATGCCTCGGACGGTGCAGGCAGGCGATGAGGTCATCTCCGGTTGTGTGGACCTCAACGGAGTGCTGACTGTGAAGACGACAAAGAGTTTCGGGGAGTCCACGGCTTCCAAGATTATGGAGCTGGTGGAGAATGCCGGCACTCACAAATCGAAGAGCGAAGCCTTCATCACCCGTTTCGCCCGTATCTATACTCCCGTTGTGGTGGGCATTGCCGTGGCGTTGGCTCTGCTTCCGCCCCTTTTCTCCGGCGATTTCGTTTCAAGCTTCTCCGTTTGGCTCTATCGGGCTTTGACGTTTCTGATTGTCTCCTGCCCGTGCGCCTTGGTCATTTCCGTACCGCTCTCCTTCTTTGGGGGCATCGGTGGAGCGTCCCGTCACGGCATCCTCATCAAGGGGGCCAACTACATGGACGTGCTGGCCAAACTGGATACCGTGGTGTTCGATAAGACCGGTACCCTCACGAAGGGGAAGTTCGAGGTGACGGCTATTCATCCCGACCATATCAGTGAAAACCAACTCCTTCATCTGGCGGCTCATGCCGAGCGGTTCTCCAATCATCCCATTGCCATCTCGCTGAGGAACGCGTTCCCCAACGAACAGGACGGCTGTGAGGTGAGCGATGTGGAGGAACTGCCCGGACAAGGGGTGCGGGCGCGCATCAATGACAGCGTCGTCTGTGTGGGCAACGAGAAGCTGATGGCAGCGGTAGGGGCGCAGTGGCGGCCTTGCCACAAGACGGGCACCATCATCCACGTCTCCGTCGACGGGGTCTATGCGGGACACATCGTCATCTCCGACACCATCAAGGAGGACTCGAAAGAGGCCGTGCGTTCGCTGAAAGCCGCCGGTGTCCGTCGTGTCGTGATGCTCACGGGCGACCATGAGTCCGTGGGGGCGTATGTGGCCGGTGAACTGGGTCTCGATGAATATAAAGCCGAACTCTTGCCGACCGATAAGGTGAAGGAGGTGGAACGGTTGCTGAGCGAGAAAGGCACCGGCAAGGCACTGGCCTTTGTGGGCGACGGCATCAACGACGCTCCGGTGCTGGCACGGGCCGACGTGGGTATCGCCATGGGTGGCCTGGGGTCGGATGCCGCCATCGAAGCGGCCGACGTGGTGCTGATGGACGACAAACCGTCGAAGGTCGCATGGGCCGTTGCCATCGCCAAGCGAACCTTGCGCATCGCTTATCAGAATGTACGGTTCGCCATCGGCGTGAAGGTTCTCGTTCTCCTGTTGGCAGCTTTCGGACTGGCCACCATGTGGATGGCGGTCTTTGCCGATGTCGGTGTCACCGTGTTGGCGGTACTCAACGCCATGCGAACCCTACGGGTGCGCTCTTTGTAAGAGGACCGCTATTGCTTGACGCTCTTGATAACCGTGCCCCGGAACTCACCTTTCAAGTCCGGCCCGAAGTAGAACCCGGGTTGCGTGGGTTGGTTGTACCCCACATTCTGTGTGGCGACGCTGATGCGGTAGACAGGCTCTTCGAGGAACGTATGGAAACGGTAGTCCGTTGGCTCGGGCGAGACGTAGAGACGCAAAGCCTTGTTGTCGGCGGTGCGCATCAACACCTCTTCGCGCCAGTCACCCACGATGTCCGCCTGTAGGCAAGGATTTCCCTTGGAGCCGTTGTTGCTGCGGCAGCCCTCCATGCGCAACAGGGGGATGCACGCTTCCTTCTCCCAGTCATATTTCGAGATGGTGTTGTGGTCGAGCAGCTCGCGCAGCAAGTCGCCGTCCCACCATACCGCCATGTTGATGGACAGGCGTGGACGCGCTATCACCTCGCCTTTCACGTTGAGGAGGCCGCCCGATTCGGTAGACCACATCTCCACGCCCGGGTTGTTGGGGTCGATGTCCGCCGCCATGCAACGGCCTACGTCCGTATTGCTCTTTACCTGTGCCAGTATCTCTCCCGTAGCGGCGTCGCGGTAGGTAGATCCGTCGCGGTGGTTCTCGTGGCAGTCCCACACCTGGAGCCCTTTGCGTGAGGGGTCGAAGTGTGTCAGGTGCATGGCGTCGCCATGTCCCAACTTGGTAGAGTAGAGTCCCTGCCCGTCATGGTCGATGGCGCACGACCCGTAGATAATCTCATCGCGCCCGTCACCGTCCACGTCACCGACACGCAGGTTGTGGTTCCCTTGTCCGGCATAGTCGGGATTTTGGTTGCTGTCGAACACCCAACGTTGCGTCAGCGACTTGCCGTCCCAGTCGAACGCCGCCAACACGGTGCGGGTGTAGTAGCCGCGGCACATCACGATGCTCGCTTTGCTCCCGTCCAAATAGGCCACTGCCGCCAAGAAGCGGTCGCTGCGGTTCGCCTTTATGTCTCCCCAGTCCAGCGGATTGCCGCGCTCGGGAACGTACGGGACCGTGGCCAGTGCCTCGCCTGTCAATCCCGAGAACAGGGTGAGGTATTCCTTGCCGGTGAGGATTCTTCCGGTCAGCGGTCCGGACGGCTCGCCCTGTTCCCGATAGTCGGCGGAAGCGTCACCGATGACGTTCCCTTTGCCGTCCACCGTTCCGTCCGAAGTGCGTACGGCCAGTTCCGCCTTCCCGTCCCCGTCGAAGTCGTAGACCAGGAAAGGTGTATAGTGCGCCCCGGAACGGATGTTGCGCCCCAGGTCGATTCGCCACAGCCGTTCTCCGTTAAGGCGGTAACAATCGAACATCGTTGAACCCGTAAATCCCGAGTGCGCGTTGTCGTGCGCATTGCTGGGATCCCACTTCAGGATAATCTCATATTCGCCATCGCCGTCCACGTCACCGATGGAGGCGTCGTTGGCAAGGTATTCAAACTCTCGGCCGTCCGGCGAAACTCCTCCTTGGGGTTGTTGGACGGGAATCTCCATGTAGCCGTTTGGCGCGTTGGCGGGGAGCGTGCATCTCCCTTTGCACGCCTCCTTGCCGTCGGGCAGAATCGGCACGACCTCATATTCCACCGCCTCCGTGCCGCTGTACTGGTCGCGGTAGAAGGTGCAGTCGGCAATAGGTGTCGGGTTTATCTTCTCGCCGTTGCGGAAGAGGTCGAACGCGATGGACTGAGGGTCGGACGAGAGGTATCGCCAGGACAGGATGACTTCTTGCGGAGTGTTGCGTATGGCAACGGCCCCGCGGCCCAGTTTCTCCATCTTCAGTTTGGAGTAATCATAACTCGGTTGGGCTGTGGCAACCGCCGTTCCGCCCAACCATACTAATAAAATAAGGTATACTATCCGTTTCATGATATTTGTTTTTATCCTTTTTCCGCAAATAAGTCGTCCAGTTCCACTTCACTCTGAATCATGCCTTCTTGTGCATTCTTCTTTACGCCTGCCGCAGTGACAAAAGTCAAGTGCAGCGCCTTGCCGGTATTCGTGGCTTGACGGAATATCTCTCTTCTGTCCAACAAGGCTCGGAGGTAAGCGGGGGTGATGTCGTATGACTTGAGGGAATACTTCATCTCGCAGAGGTTGATGATTTGGTCTCTACGGTCCAATACCAAGTCTATCTGTGCCCCTTCTGTCCCTTTCTCCTTGTTGGCTTTCTGTTGCCAGGAATATACGTTCGTTTGGACTCCCGTGATGCCTAACTTCTTTTTGATTTGTGAGATGTGGTGCAAGCAAAGCTGTTCGAAGGCATAGCCGCTCCAGGCTCGATGGGACGGCGAGTCTATCATATTGCTCCAAAGGTGCTCGTCGGTTTCCTCATTACCTTTTATATAATGTAGATGGAATAAAGTGTAGAGGTCGGTCAACTGATACATGGCACCGTTCGACTTGTTCCCGAAAGAGTTGTACTTTCTGATGAAGTCGCAGCTGATGAGGTCATTGAACGCTTCGGTAAGCTTTCCTCCCGATGTGAGGTGCAACGCGTTCATCACGTCATCTCGGGTCATGCCCGCCTTTTTCTTGGCCAACAGCTCCACGATTCTGCGGTACAGCACGGAGTCCTTGAAGAGTGAGCGGAACAGAAACTCGTATTCATTGGACAATTCCGCACCCTCGGCAAAGAAAAGCGTGTCGATATTTTGAGGCAAGCTGTATTGCTTGTCTATTTTGTTGAGATAAAAAGGCGTGCCTCCCATAATCATGTAGCATTCCGCTATCTGATGCCGGGTCCATACGATGCCTTTTGATTGCAGGTAAAGTTCCGTCTCGTTAAGGTCGAAAGGAGCGAGATAAATCTTCTTTGTCACCCGATTGTGCAAACCGCCTTTGTCGCCCAAGAGCTTGCTGGTCATCCAAGTGGTAGCGGAGCCGCAAACGATGAACTTGACGTTAGGCTGGTCTGAAGCCCATCCGTTCCAGAACAGGTCTAAGGCACGGATGAAATTGGACTTTGGCGTATCCAGCCATGGCAGTTCGTCAATGAAGATGATGATTGGCTCTTTCCCCTTCAATAAGGTGGAGAGATAAGCGCGCAGTTGGGAGAATGCCTCGAACCATGTTTTTGGTCTTGCTTGTTTCTTTCCGGAATAGAGTGTCAGCTGTTCGCTGAAGTAAGCGAGCATCTCGGTCTTGGTGCATTGATAGACACCGGTCATGTAAAAACTGAACCTGTCGCCCAAGAGCTGTTTGACGAGATAGGTCTTGCCGATACGTCTTCTGCCATAGATAGCGATGAACTCAGGCTTGTCGGAATTGAGGCAAGCCTCAATCAACTCGATTTCCCGTTTTCTTCCAATGATGTTTTGTAGCATATCTTCTTCTCTTTGACTTGGTTGCAAAGATAATGCAACATAGCGGAAAAACGAAGGGAAAACCACATGAAGTGCCGATAGTGGTGCCAAAAGTTGCTTTTTGCGGACTTTTGGCACCACTATCGGTACTTTTTACAGGTCATCCATTGCCGATGACCGAACGGCATCCGTGTTTATCTTGTCGTAGTAGTTGAGCGGCATCGCTCTGTCTTGGCATAAAGAAGCCGTAGTAGAGACAAAAAATCAAAATTGCCCTAATTAAAGCAAATTACCCGGTTTATATAACGGGGAAAATGATTTGCTTTGCACCTTGAACGAACCTAAGCCTTGCGTTGTGCGCCAAGGGTGGATGGTTTGTTCGGTGAATCAAGAAACATAAATTGAGTAAAACATAAAATAGATAGTAGATGAAACTCTCAGCAATCGTTATTTCGTTATTCCTCTCAGTGTCCTCTTTGGCGGGTGATGTTTTTCCGGACGGGACGGCTATACCGGAGTGGTTCCGTGAGACACAATCCGTGGAGGTGAACAAATTGGGTCAAAAGTTCGTTATCACAGCCTATGGAGTAGGGCAGGACAGCACCCTGCTCCAGACCGACCAGATACAGGCGGTTATCGACAAGGCCGCGGAGAAGGGTGGCGTAGTGGTGATACCCCGTGGCACTTACCTTACCGGCGCGCTCTTTTTCAAACCGGGCACGCATCTCCATCTGGAGGAAGGCGCCGTGCTGAAGGGTAGCGACGACATCAGCAACTTCCCCATAAGGATGACCCGCATCGAGGGACAGACCCTGAAGTATTTCTCCGCCCTCATCAACGCCGACGGGGTGAACGGATTCACCGTCACGGGCAAGGGAACCATCAACGGCAACGGCTTGCGCTACTGGAAATCGTTCTGGTTGAGGCGGGCGGTCAACCCCAAATGCACGAACATGGACGAGATGCGTCCGCGTCTGGTCTACCTCTCCAACTGCGAGGATGTACAGATAGAAGGCGTTTCGCTTATCAACTCCCCTTTCTGGACAACCCATCTTTATCGCTGCAATCGGGTGAAATTGTTGGGCTTGACCATCAAGGCACCCTATGCGCCGGTGAAGGCTCCCAGCTCCGATGCCGTGGACGTGGACGTTTGCACGGATGTGCTGATAAAGAACTGCTACATCTCCGTGAACGACGATGCCGTGGCTCTGAAGGGCGGTAAAGGTCCGTGGGCGGACCAAGACCCGAATAACGGGGGCAACCGCAATATCATAATCGAAGACTGCACGTATGGTTTCTGCCACAGTGCCTTGACCTGCGGTAGCGAGTCAATCCACAACCATAACATCGTCTTGCGCCGTTGCAACATCACCAACGCTTCGCGCCTGCTCTGGCTCAAGATGCGTCCCGACACGCCGCAGAACTACGAGTACATCACGGTGGAGGACATCAAAGGCGACGCCAAGAGCTTCCTGGTGGTGAAACCCTGGACGCAGTTCTTCGACCTGAAAGACCGCAAGGACATCCCGATGTCCTACTCCAATCATGTGACGATGCGCAACATCGAGTTCGAGTGCAACACCTTCTTCGACGTGCAGCCGTCCGACCAGTACAAACTGGACAACTTCGTCTTCGAGAACCTAAAGGTGAAGGCCACGAACATTCAATGCGACAAGAGCGTCATCCCCCATTTCACCTGGAAGAACGTCTCTTTGGAACAGAAAAGTAAATAACCCGCAAAGATACGGAATCATGAAGAGAGGTTACTGGGGCTGTTGCCTGTTGGCCTTGACGCTGTGTTTGCCCGCGTGGGCGCAGGTGAAGGTGGCGGCACCGATGAAAGATGTGAACCGGGTGGTCGACAACACGCTCGACAGTCTCAACAAGGTACGCACCGCGCGTCCCGTTGCCGGTTCGTCCCGCAAGGCCGGCTGTCCCGTGCTCTTCCTGATAGGAAACTCCACCATGCGCACGGGTACGTTGGGCAACGGCAACAACGGCCAGTGGGGATGGGGATACTTCGCCCATGAATATTTCGACGAGAACCGCATCTCCGTGGAGAACCAAGCCTTGGGCGGCACCAGCAGCCGCACCTTTTACAATAAGCTGTGGCCCGATGTGCTCAAAGGCGTGCGGAAGGGCGACTGGGTGGTAATCTCTTTGGGACACAACGACAACGGACCCTATGACAGCGGACGGGCAAGAGCCTCCATTCCCGGTGTCGGCACGGACAGCCTGAATGTTACCATCAAGGAAACCGGCGTGAAAGAGACCGTCTATACCTACGGCGAGTATATGCGCCGTTACGTCCGTGACGTGAAGGCGAAAGGGGCTCATCCGATACTTTGTTCCCTCACGCCCCGCAACGCGTGGGACGACAAGGACAGCACAATCGTTTCGCGGGTGAACCGGACACACGGTCTGTGGGCGCGTCAGGTAGCCGAGGCTGAACAGGTGCCGTTCATCGACCTGAATGAAATCTCCGCCACGAAGATGGAGAAGTATGGCAAGGAGAAGGTGAAGACCCTCTTCTACCTCGACCGCATCCACACCAGCCGCTTCGGTGCACGGATGAATGCGGAATCCTTCGTCGAAGGGCTCCGCGGCAGCAAGGACGTGCGGTTGGCGGATTACCTGAAGCCGATAGTAAAGGATACGCTCACGGGAGCCTCCCGTAAGGAGGGTCGTCCCGTGCTGTTCGTCATCGGCGACAGCACCGTGAAGAATACGGACAGCGACGAAGAGGGCATGTGGGGATGGGGAAGCGTCATCGGCGACCTTTTCTCTGAAGATGCCATCTCCGTGGAGAACTGGGCGAAGGCGGGGCGCAGCGCACGCACCTTCCTCAACGAAGGGCGATGGGACAGAATCTATGAAGCCTTGCGGCCGGGCGACTTCGTGCTGATGCAGTTTGGCCACAACGACGGGGGCGACATCAACAAAGGTAAGGCCCGCGGTGAGTTGCGCGGCAACGGAGACGAAAGCAAGGTCTTTAAGATGGAGGCGACGGGACAATATGAGGTGGTATACACCTACGGATGGTATCTGCGGAAGTTCATCCGCGACGCCAAGGAAAAGGGTGCCATCCCCATCGTGCTGAGCCATACGCCCCGCAACAAATGGAAGAACGGACGGATAGAACGCAACGGCGATACATTCGGCAAGTGGGCGAAAGAAGCCGCCGAAGCGGGAGACGCTTATTTCATCGACCTGAACACCCTCTCTGCGGACGTGCTCCAACGGAAAGGAGAGAAGAAGTCCGCCGCTTACTTCAAGAACGACCACACCCACGCTTCGCTGAAAGGCGCAAGGATGAATGCAAAGAGCATTGTCAGAGGGCTGAAGAAGACGGACTGCCCACTGAAAGAGTATCTGAAGTAAGCCGGTTGAGACGAGGAGAAGCCAGTTGAGGCCGGTTGAAGCGAGGAGAAGCAAGGCGAGGAAAAACCACCGACACACTTTTCTTTTGTCGTGAATGGGCGGTAAATACGGGAAAGTTTCGTAGATTTGCCTGTCCTATATAAAACAGACAATGAAGTTATACAAATACTTGCTCTTCCTGCTGTGGACGCTTCTCTGTCAACGGGTGGATGCCGTGGTGGAGATACGCTCCGTACAGTACACCACCAATAACGGGCTGCCCAACAACTCCGTGCGCTGCGCCTGCCAGGACAGCAAGGGTTTCATCTGGTTCGGCACGCTGAACGGACTGAGTCGTTACGACGGCAACTCTTTCCACAACTACTATTCGTTGCCCAACGATTCCCTTTCGTTGGCGGATCATCGCATACGCGACATTGAAGAAGACGAGAACGGCTTCCTGTGGATACTCATGATTCCCGAGCAGGTGAGCTGCTACGATTTGCGTCACGATTGCTTTGTCGACTTTACCGGATGCGGTGACTACCGTGAACGGTTCAGGGGGTGGACCCGGTTGTCAAACGGAGATGTGTGGCTCTGGCACAAGAGTAACGGATGTCGCCGGATACGCTATGTAAACGGGAAGTTCTCTTCCTATGTACTGTCCGAACAGAACGGACGGATACCTTCCAATCATGTGAATTTCGTGTCCGAGGATTACTTGGGACGCGTCTGGATAGGAACGGACAAGGGTGTCTCCCTGTTGGCCGGTGGCCGGGCGGAATTGTCCATAAAGGCTTCGAGGGCCATGGCGGCCTGTTCGTTTGGCGACAAAGTGATTTTCGTCTTCTCCTCCGGGTTGCTTTTCGTGAAAGAAGAAGGCTCCCCGATGCGTGAGGTCAAGGAGTTGAGCCGTTTGGGCAACTTGACGGTCGGCGGCTGGGTGACGTTGGGCGAAGACCTGCTGCTGTTCACTTCACGGGGAACCTATCAACTCAACTCGAAGACACTGGCGGTGACGCCCTGCACCTTGCTGAACATAAAAGGCGGACGTGCCAGCACCGACAACAAGGGGAACTACTGGGTGTCCAATTTCACGGGAAAAGTGTGGTACATCAACCGCAGCACGCGCAAGGTAAAGGAGTTTCAGCTGACTCCTGCCGACAAGGTGAGGCATATCGACCAGGAACGCTACGATGTGGTACACGACTCGCACGACGTGATTTGGATTTCTACCTATGGCAACGGACTCTTCGCCTACGACCTCTTTTCGGACCAACTCTACCACTACACCGCCGACGCGCCCAACGGTGGACATATCCATTCCAATTACTTGCTGGGTCTCCTCGAAGACCGCTCGCATGGCATCTGGGTCTGCTCCGAGTTTGCCGGCTTGTCGCAGCTGGAGGTGCAGAGCCAAAAGTCTGCCCGTCTCTATCTGGAGACCAATACCGCGTCGGACCGCTCCAACTTCGTCCGCATGATAAGTCGCATGTCCAACGGAGACATCTGTGTGGGTACCCGTAGCGGCGGGCTCTACACCTATGACAGCCGGATGAACAAAAAGGGGGAGAACAGGTATTTCGATACGAACATATACGCGATGGCCGAAGACGCGGACGGGGTCTGCTGGCTGGGCTCCCGTGGCAACGGCCTGCTGATTGGCGACACCTGGCACAAACACCCGAAGAAAGATTTTCCCCTTAGCAATAACCAGATATTCAGTATCTATCGCGACCGCAAGAACCGCATGTGGGTGGGGACGTTCGGCGGTGGACTGAATCTGGTGCAAAAACAGGATGACGGATACAAGTTCGACTATTTCTTCCAGGAAACATACGCGCAGAGCCAGATACGCGTCATCAATGAAGACACCGACGGATGGATGTGGGTGGGGACGAGCGACGGCATCTACCTGTTTCAGCCCGACTCGCTGATTGCCAACCCGAAGAACTACCTGGAGCTGAATACCCGTAACGGCAAGCTCCTCAATAACGAGGTCAAAAGCCTTACGCTGGACCGCAAGGGACGCATGTGGGTGGGTACGGCCGGTGGCGGTGTCTCCATGTTTGAACCGGCTGTGAAAGACCGTGACTTCTCGGGCAAACGGTTCACTTCCGAAGACGGGCTGGTCAACAATGGGGTTATGTCCATCGTGGAAGACCGCTACGGGAAAATGTGGATAGCGACCGAATACGGTGTCTCACGCCTCAATCCGGACAACAACTCTTTCCAGAACTTCCTCTTCGCTTCCCATGGTCTCGGAAACGTCTACAGCGAGAACAGCGGTTGCCTCTGTGATGACGGGCGCATCGTGTTCGGCTCCCATTCGGGACTGCTGGTGTTTGACCCTAACGACCTGCGGAGTGAGACCAACACCGGCGACCAACGGGTGGTGTTCACCAACATGAAAGTGAACGGCGCCGACCTTCGTCCCGGCACCGCCGACTCTCCGTTGAACCTTTCCATAGCCTATACGGACATGGTTCGCCTGTCGCATGACCAGAACTCGTTCACCGTGGATTTCTCCATCTTCGAGTATTCGATAGACAGGAATACCCGGTACGTGTACAAACTGGATGACTATGACGAGAAATGGAGCGTGCCGTCTACGCTGAACTTCGCGTCCTATAAGAACCTCGACCCGGGAACCTATACCTTGCACGTGAAGGCCCGCAACGGGACGGGAGAGTGGTGCCCCCAGGAGTCAACCCTGCGTATTGTCATAGCCCCGCCGTTCTGGAAAACCGTTCCTGCCTATCTCATCTATCTGTTATTGATTTTGCTGCTGGCGTACATCCTGTTCCTGTTGGCACGGAACTTCAACCAACTGCGCAACCGCATTGCGGTGGAGAAGCAGCTGACGGAGTATAAATTGGTGTTCTTCACCAATATCTCACACGAGTTCAGAACGCCGTTGACACTCATACAGGGGGCTTTGGAACGGATAGATTCCTATCAGTCCATGCCCCGCGAACTGGCCAATTCCGTTCGCGTCATGGAGAAGAGCACCCGGCGCATGCTGCGGTTGATAAACCAGCTGCTGGAGTTCCGCAAGATGCAACACAACAAACTCACCCTCTCGTTGGAGGAGACGGAAGTCATCGGCTTCCTGTATGATATCTACCTGAACTTCAAGGATGTGGCCGAATCCAAGGAGATGGACTTCGACTTTGTCTCCTCGGTGGATTCGTACCGCATGTTCATTGACAGGGGCAATGTGGACAAGGTGGTGTATAACCTGCTCTCCAACGCCTTCAAGTACACGCCCTCGCATGGGAACATCCGTTTTGCCGTGGAGGTGGACGTGGACGGCGGTCATTTGGTCATCCGCATTTCGGACAATGGTGTCGGCATCCCCAAAGAAAAACAGGGCGAACTCTTCAAGCGGTTTGTGCAAAGCAGCTTCTCCGGCAACAGTATGGGCATCGGCTTGCATCTGAGCTATGAGTTGGTGAACCTTCATAAAGGAAACTTGAGTTACGCGGAGAACGAAGGCGGAGGGTCGGTGTTCACGGTCACGCTGCCTTTGGGCGCGGACGCGTACGCTCCCGGCGATTTCCTCGTGATGAGCCGCCTGTTGAGAAAGAACGAAAAGGAATTTGTGGAGGAGCGGAAGGATGTGTCGGCCCCGTCCCGGACAGCGGAACAGCCGGCCGATGAGAAACCGTTGAACAACCGGAAGATACTGATTATAGAGGATGACAATGATGTCCGACGGTTCCTTGCCGAAGAGGTAGGCCGCTACTTTGAGGTGGAAACGGCGGCAGACGGAACATCCGGTCTCGAAAAGGCTCAGGAATATGACGCGGATCTGATTATCTGTGACGTGTTGATGCCGGGAATGAATGGCTTTGAGGTGGTGCGTAAGTTGAAGGACGATTTCAATACCAGTCATATCCCTGTCATCCTGTTGACGGCTCTTGATTCGTCAGACAAACGCTTGCAGGGCATAGAGAGTGGGGCGGACGCTTACATCACCAAACCTTTCAGCCCCAAATACCTTATTACCTATGTATATAAGCTGATTGAACAACGCGACAAGCTGAGGGAGAAGTTCTCGAACGACCCCACACTGCAACGGATGCCCTTGTCCACGTCGGAGAAGGACCAGCGTTTTGCCGATGAGCTGCTGACGTTGGTGGAACGGAACCTCTCCAACGCGGACTTTTCCATCGATGACATCATGGAGACAATGGGCATGAAGCGTACGGCGTTCTTCAGGAAAGTGCGAGGGGTCACCGGTTGTGCCCCCAAGGAATATGTCCGGCTGATACGTCTGAAGAAAGCCGCCGCCTTGCTGGACGAGGGCAAATACAATGTATCGGAGGTGTCGTATATGGTGGGGCTGTCCGACCCGTTCTACTTCAGCAAGGTCTTCAAGCAACAATTCGGCATGTCCCCCTCCGCCTACCAACAGCGAGGTGATGCCAACGGGTCGGACCGAAAAACGGGTGGCGATTATTCCGATAGTTGAACGTTAACTCACCGTTAACTACCGTTTACTACCAATTACTACCGTTAACCAGCCGTTAACTCGCCGTTAACTACCGATTACTACCGTTAACCAACCGTTAACTCGCCGTTAACTAAATCCGTTCGTTTCGGGGAGGCGGTCTGACGACGTACAGCCATGCACCCTCATCCCGTACAAC
>CAVFNZ010000061.1:0-14429 GCA_963624095.1 Clostridium sp. CAG:217
ATAGTGCAAATCGAAGGCAGAATATCAAGCTTGCTTGAATATTATGCTGAGATGCAGCCTATCTTATCCAAAGATAGTGCAAATCGAAGGCAGAATGTCAAACTCGTTTGAATATTCTTATTTACGGCAGTTGCATCATCAGCAGCAAGAAGCCGTAGGATCCTGTCTTCTTGCGAAGAAACTGCATGGCACGTTTCTTCTGTGTCTTCACCGTTTCAATGGAGATTTGTAGCGCGTCGGCTATCTCCTCGTTCTTACGTCCCTTCATGTAGAGCAGGAACACTTCCCGGCAACGGTCCGGCAGTTGGTCTACCAACTGGAAGAGCCTGCGATAGAGTTCCTCTTCAAAGAAATCATCCTCCTCTTCGGGTAAACGGAGCGGTTCATCCGCTTGCACCCTCTGGGCGTAGTTCTGTTCCACGTCTTTATGCTTCAGGTAGTTGAGCGAGGAGTTCTTGACGGAGTTATAAAGGAAAGACTGGAAGGAAGTCAGGGAAAAGAAGGTCATGCGCTTTTCCCAAATGGTAGAGAAGAGATCCTGCACAAGGTCTTCCGCAGGTTCCTGTGCGCCCGTCCACTGCATGGCATAGCAGACGAGAGCCTTGTAGTAGCGTTTATAGAGGGTGTGGAAAGCCTCAACCTCCTGTCTGTTCAGTTCTTCTATGGAAATGTCTTTCTCCATCATCCACTCTCTTTGTCGGCAAATATAGGGAGTTTTTATCTATAAGTCAACTTTTCTGGCCTGTCGCTTCGCAAAAAAGCAATGGGATTTGTACCTCTCTTTGTCCGCTCAGTTGTCTTAATAAACAAAAGGGGAATATTTTCGGATATGGAACAATACATCAAAGACCTCATTTATTTGAAGTTGACCCAGGGTCTCACGCCACAGGAACAGCAGGTGCTGGACGAATGGGTAAACCAGTCTGCCGCACACCAGGCTTACTACGAACGTCTCATGAACGACACCCGGTTCGCGGAACGTTACGGGCGATACAGTCACATTGACGAGGAAGCGGCGTTCCGCAAATTCAGCAAGCGACACGGACTCCTGCCCCAACACCGCCGCATCAATCTTTGGAAATACGCAGCCATATTGTTAGTACCTCTCCTCGTAGCCGGAGGGTTGTGGATATACCACGACTCCGCCCGCACTTCCTTGCCGGACGAGGTGGCCCAACTGATGCTTCAGTCGGAACAGTGCGGAAAGAGCCAAGCCACCCTCATCACCGAACAAGGCGAAGAGATTGTGTTGCAAAAACAACAACAGAAGATAGAATATAAGGTAAAGGCGACCACTCAACCAAAGGTCGCCGACTCTCTGGCACACCACGAGGCGCAGGCCAATCCCATCCAGACGTTAAAGACACATGCGGACAGTGAGTTCTGGATAACGCTGGAAGACGGGACTTCCGTACACCTTAATTATAATACGACATTGGCCTATCCGATACATTTCAACAACCACCAACGCACCGTCTACCTGGAGGGAGAGGCATACTTCATCGTGAAGAAGGAGAACAACCGCCCGTTCCGTGTCATCACCCCACACGGTGTGGTGAAGGAATACGGTACCTCGTTCAATGTGAACACCTTCAGTGACGGCTGCACAAAAGTCGTTTTGGTGGAGGGTTCCATAGGAGTGATTCCCAAAGAGGGTCACGAGCAACCGGTGAGACCCGGTCAGTTGGCGGTGATGACCGACGCGTCGCCCGTAGCGACTGTCGAACAAGTCAATGTGGACGCTTACGTGGCATGGAACAAGGGACGGTTTGTGTTTGAGGATTGCTCGCTGAAAGAGTTGATGCAAGTCATCGCCAACTGGTACGGCGTGGGGTTGGACTTCCGTTGTGAGGCGTGCGCCGACATGCGCTTCACCGGAGACATGGACCGCTACGGCTCGTTGGCATCCGTGCTACAGGCCATCAGCAAAGCCACCTCCCTGAATATGGAACTGAGAAACAAAACAATTATAGTAACAAGTGTAATTAATTAAAAACAGAAAAAGATGCAAAGAGAGAAAAGTAGACAGCTGGTATTTGCTTTCTGCATGGCCCTCTGGCTTTTCGTTCCGGTAGGGATGGAGTCAGTGACGGCGCAGCCGAATACCATGCGAGTAACACTGAACCTCCGGTCTGTTACGGTTAAAGAGTTCTTCGATAACGTAAAGGCGCAGACAGGAATGAGTTTCATGTACAGCGTGGAGCAAGTGAAGAACATGGATGCCATATCCGTCAATTGTAAAAACCGCCCCGTGAAAGCGGTACTCGACGAAGTGTTGGGAGCGGGGTCTTACTCGTACAGCGAAGGGAGTAACATCATCACGCTCAATCGGACACAACAGCCTAAGAACGGAAAGAAGCTCCTCTCCGGTACGGTGAAGGACGAGGACGGCATGCCTCTGCCCGGCGTGGCGGTCTTCATGAAGGAGCGTCAAACCGTACACACCGTCACCGACATCGACGGCAACTATTCACTGGAGCTGCCCAAAGAGGGCGGCTTGGTTACCTTCTCATACATCGGTATGAAGCAGCATAACTACCTGGCGAAAGCCGGAGACCGCTCCCTGGTCTGCAACGTGAAGCTGGAGAGCGACACCAAGATTGAGGAGGTGGTGGTAACAGGTATCTACACCCGTAAGAAAGAGAGCTTCACCGGTTCAGCTTCCACTTACTCAAAGAAGGAACTGGAGAAGGTGGGTACCACCAACGTGCTGCAGGCACTGAAGACCGTAGACCCCGCCTTTGCCGTACTCGACGATACGGAATTCGGTTCGGACCCGAACCACCTGCCCAACATCAACATCCGCGGTAAGAGCAGTATGCTGGGAACACGCGACCAACTGGAGAACGACCCCAACCAGCCGCTCTTCATCCTCGACGGCTTTGAGTCCACCTTGTCGGCCATCAACGACCTGGACATCAACCGCATCGAGAGCATCACCATCCTGAAGGATGCCGCCTCCACTGCCATCTATGGCTCCAAAGCCGCCAATGGCGTGGTTGTAGTGGAAACGGTGAAGCCCAAGGCCGGCAAGCTGCAGGTCAGCTACAACGGCAACTTCAACGTGACCATGCCGGACCTTTCGAGCTACAACCTGATGAACTCCGCCGAGAAGCTGGAGTTTGAACGTCTGGCCGGCCGCTACGACGCAAGCATCGTGGAGACCCCTAACCGCACCAGCAAAGAGATAGAGTTGACGGAGATGTACTACGACCGTCAGCGTTCCATCGCCGAAGGTATCGACACCGACTGGTTGGCGCAGCCCGTACGTGTGGGTCTCAACCAAAAGCATTCGCTCTACGTGATGGGCGGTGAAGATCATTTCATGTTCGGCATCGGCGGTGCCTACAACGGCGTGACGGGAGCCATGAAAGGTTCAGACAGAGAGGTGCTGAGCGGCAACATCGACCTGATTTACCGCATCAAGAAGTTCCAGTTCAGCAACAAGTTCTCCGTCAGCAGTGCGGACTACAGCAACCCGGTGGTGGCTTTCAGCACCTGGGCGCAAGCCAATCCGTTCTACAAGATGCGCAACAGCGACGGCACCATTCCGCAGTGGCTCGAATACAGCGATGAGTTCGTGCAGGCCAATCCCCTTTGGGACTCCAGCCTCAACAGCTACAACAAGGGCGAGAGCGTGACATGGAACAACTCCTTCATGGCCGAGTGGAGCCCGACGGCGGACTGGAAGGTCAGGGGCAAGTTCGGCATCGTCTACACGCTGGACGACACGAACAAGTTCACCTCGCCCGAGAGCAGTTCACAGGTACTGAGCAAAGAGGCGCTGAAGCGAGGCGAATACACCGCCACGGAGACGCGCACCAAATCGTACGAGGGTGAGTTGACCGCCACTTGGGCGAAGCTCTTCAAGGATAAACACCGCATCAACCTGGTGCTCGGCGGCAACATCTACAGTGCGGAATCCACCTACAGTGGCTTCACGGCGGAGGGATTCCCTTCGGGCGACTTCACGCTGCCCTCATTCGCCAACGGATACCCCGACGGCTCCACACCTACCTATCAGGAGAGCATCTCCCGCTCGCTGAACGGATTCCTGAACCTTGGCTATTCTTTCGATGACCGCTACCTGATGGACATCAGCTTGCGCGAGAACGGTTCTTCGGTGTTCGGCAGCAGCAACAAGTACAGCACCACCTGGTCTGTCGGATTAGGATGGAACCTCCACCGCGAGAAGTTCGTCATGGAGAAGTTACCTTTCATCAGCTACTTCAAGTTGCGCGCGTCCATCGGTAACCCGGGAAACCAGAACTTCGACTCGGGACGTACCCTGCTCACCTATGCCATCAAGTCGGGTATGCTCAACTATTTCGGCATCGGCGCTTTGCCCGACCAAATCGGTAACGCCTTGCTCAAATGGCAGATTACACAGGACAAGAACATCGGTTTCGACCTCACGCTGTTCGACAACCGCTTCTCGCTCACCATGGACTACTACCATAAGGTGACGGACCCCTTGCTGATAGGCATCACGATGCCCTTCTCTTCGGGTACGACGGAGTATTACACCAACGCCGGAGAGCAGACCTCCCAAGGTCTTACCTTCTCCGCCGTTTACCACCTCCTGCGCGACTATGACCGCCGGTTGTTGTGGTCCGTACGCGCTACGGGACGCACGCAGCATACGCGCATCGACAAGATTGGCGACAGCCTGAGCTCGTTCAACAACAGCGGACGCGGCACGCACACCCAACGTTACTACGACGGGTCCGACCCGGACGACATCTGGGTAGTACGCTCCGCAGGCATCGACCCCGCTACCGGTAAGGAACTCTTCTACACCAAGGACGGCGGCTTCACCTACGACTACTCCTACGACAATGAGGTGAAGGTGGGCAACACGCGCCCCGACCTCGAAGGAGTGCTGGGAACATCGTTCACCTGGAAGGGACTCACCCTCAGCCTGAACTTCCGCTATCAGCTGGGAGCCGACGTGCTCAACGAGGCCGTGCTGAACAAGGTGGAGAACATCAACCTCTACTACAACCAAGACCGCCGCGCGCTCTATCAGCGTTGGCAAAAGGCCGGCGACCTGGTGCAGTTCAAGGACATCCGCGACAGCAACCAATCGCCCATCACCTCCCGCTTCGTACAGGGAGAGAACGTCCTTTCATTGGAGTCCGCTCACTTGGAGTATGAATTTATCGACGGTTGGGTTCGCGACTTGGGCCTGAGCAGCATGAAGGCTTTCGTCTCCATGCGCGACGCGTTCCGCCTGTCAACCATCCGCACTGAGCGCGGTACGGAGTATCCGTATGCACGCACCTTGGAGGCGGGATTGTCTATTAACTTCTAAAAAACACAGAATCGATGAGAACGAAAATATACATAGCTTTAGCCGCCATGACGATGTGTCTGTCGTCGTGCGACAGTTTCCTCGAAGTCTCCCCGAGCGACAAGCAGACCGCTGAGCAGCTCTACAGCACCAAGTCGGGCTACTACACGGCACTGAACGGCATCTACGACGGTCTCTCGTCCACCACGCTCTACGGACAGGAGATGACCTGGGGTGCCATAGACGTTTTGGGCAAACGCTACGCCGCGCCTACGGGCAACAGCGCTTACCAGGACATCTGCAACAACTCGCTGACGACGACCTATGCCGCCGCCATCTTCTCAAACATTTGGGAAGATGCCTACGAGCTGATACTGGCTTCCAACATCCTGATGGAACAGATTGACAAACGTGACGCTTCCGTCCTGCCCGAACAGGAGGCTCAGATGATGAAGGGCGAGCTCTACGCCGTACGGGCGTTCCTCCACCTGGATATGCTCCGGCTGTTCGGCCCGGTCATGTGCCAAGACCCGACAGCGTTGGCTATCCCTTACAACGAGTCGGCACAAGTGTCCGCACTGGACCTGTTGCCTGCCGACAAGGTGATAGAGAAAATCATCCGTGACCTGGACGAGGCGGAGACACTGCTCAGCACCACCGACCCCGTCATCACCGACGGCCCGTTGGCCTCGGAGGGCAGCGACACGGACAACGTGCAGTTGCGCTACCGCCAGTACCGCTTCAACTACTACACCGTCATCGCCCTGAAAGCCCGCGCTTACCTCTGGGCCAACGATACGGCGAACGCCTTGGCGCAAGCCAAACGGCTGCTGGAGGACAGCAAGGTGCAATCGTACTTCCCGGCAGTAGACCCCAACTCATTGTTGGCCAACAGCAGCAACCCCGACCGGGTCTTCTCTTCGGAGGTGCTGACCGGTGTCTATGTGAAGACACGTAACCTGGTCTACTCGTCCAACTTCTCTCCCGACGCGTCGAGCTACAACCGTCTGCAGCCCTACTCGCTCTATGTGCTTGGGAACATGTTCAACATTCCTTTGTTTAACATACCGGAGAGCAGTAGCGACTACCGCTTCCAGTCACAATGGGAAGCGTCGAGCTCGGCCGGTAGCCAGGGTTACATCCTTACCAAATACAAGGCAATAGACCAGCCGGACCCCAACGACGAGGACTCGGAATACTTCTACGCCAAAATGATTCCGTTGGTGAAGATGCAGGAGATGTACTACATCGCCGCCGAATGCGAGACGGATCCCAACGACCAGTTGGAATGGTACAATGCGGCCCGCGCCCGCAGAGGCTGCTCGCCTAGCATGTACGTCGCCTACTATTGGGCGTACGGCTACGGGAGCGTGTTCCTCTCCAACGAAATCATGCGCGAGTTCTACGGCGAGGGACAAGCCTATTACTTCCTGAAGCATACTTCCATCATGGGATATCCCGCAGGAACGGTTTTCTATTTTGACAACGGTTCCTCGCAGGCCAACACGACGGTCGCTACCCCACCGTTGCCAACCGGCGAAATGAAATAACCCACTAAAAAAGAGAAAAGATGAAACCAAAGAATATATTTTATCTGTTGCTGATGGCCGTCGCGATAGGCGCATGCAGCAAGGACGACATCCATACGTTCGACCTGGAGGATAGCGGCATCTACTTCCAGTATGGCGGACAGAAAAGACTTTACCAGAACATCGACGCTTACGAAGATTCGTTGAGCTATTCGTTCAGCACCGCCCGTGAGGACCTGACCGACACCATCCTCTACACCCGTGTGCGCACCATGGGAAAGGTACGCGACTATGACCGCACCTTCAGCGTCACGGTAGATGCCGAGAACACCACCGCCGTGGAGGGCGTACACTACACGATAGACTACAGCCAGGCCGTGATACCCGCCGGCGAGAGTGAAGTCAACTTCCCGGTGAAGTTCATGCGTACGGCGGACCTGATGGAGAAGCGCGTGTCGCTCACCCTGCGACTGAACGACAACGAGAACTTCAAGGTCTACTTCGACGAGCAGAAGAACACCAACATCTACAACGCTACCGGTGAGCAGATTCACGCCAGCACCTTCAAGTTCGTTGTCAGCGAAATCTACACCAAGCCCACCTATTGGGACCTTATGACGGCGTTGGGTACCTGGTCCGTCACCAAGATGCGCCTCGTCTGCAAGCTGTTCGATGTGCCCATCTCGGACTGGAACCGCGGCGGATATCCCGACAGCAAAGTGCAGTCCGGCTACGCTGTCCCCTGGGCCTTCAAGCTTCGCCGCTACCTGCAGGAAGCCGCCGACAACGGCAATCCCGTGAAGGATGACGACGGATCGTACATGCAGCTTGGTACAGGCTACGAAGTGGATTACAGTGCTTACTTATAATGATGGAGGATGAAGATTATGAGAAAAAATATGATATGGAAAAGCCTTTGCCTGGTGCCGCTCTTCTTGACCGGCTGCATCGACGACAAAGGGAACTACGACTATAACGAGGTGGCGGAGTTGACCATCTCCAACGTGCCCGAGCTGATAGAGGTGCTGGGCTATGTAGAGCGCATTCAGGTTTCGCCCAAGATTGTCTCTTCACTCGAAGGTGAAATCAAGGCCGACGACCCGAACTTCACGGTGCAGTACCGCCTGGGCTATAAAGGCATGGGGTCGTTAGGCGGAGTCGACTACGAGAATTCCCAAACCATCGCTTTCGTGGACGTTACCCCGGAGAGCGGCTTCGACCTGGACATCCCCGCCGACTACCTGCCGGAGTCCTACGTCTGCTGGATGACCGTGACGGACAACCGCACGAATGTCACCACCTCCAAGCAGTTCTACATCAACGTGAGCTCCACCACCTCCGAAGGTTGGCTGGTGCTCTGCAACGAGGGGACGGAGGAGCGCGCCCGTGTGGACATGATATCGCAACTCTCGTCCACCCGCGTCGAGGCGATTCATGACGTGGCCAACGGCATGCCCGAGACGCACCACGCCACCTGCATGAGCTTCGTGCCCAAGCAGTCCAATCCCGGAGACGTGATTACCGTGTTCACCCATGAGAAGGACTACGAGCTCGACCAAGAGACCTTGGAATCGGACGACTCCAAGGACTTCAACCTCAACAACTTCTCCATCGAACCGGGCGAGACCCTCTTCAAGGAGTACCCCTTTGCAGCCTCATCCTCCACATGGCTGATGAAGTACCGCTTCGGCTTCGCCGAGTCGGGCAACGCCTACTGCTTGGTCGGCGGTAGTGCCGGCGAGGCTTATGGCCTTCCCATCAACACCACCGAGCCGGGTATGGACGTGGAGTTCCGTGTAGCCCCCTACTGCGGCTACAGCTGGGTGCGTCCCTGGGACCCTTCGTATGCCGCCAACGTCCTCTTCTACGACATCGACAACCAACGGTTCGTCTACTTCTCCGGAGGTACCAACTTCTACAGCGAGTACCTCTGCCTGTTCCCCATGGACGACCCAGAGGGTGCCCTCTTCTCTTACACCACGGGCAAGGAGATGGTCTACATGGAAGGCACGAGCCGAAACGGTCTGGTATGCGCCATCCTGCAGGACGGCGACGGCAACCGCTCGCTCTACGGCATCAACATGGGAGGCAGCAAACCGGCACAGGAACTCTACATCGACAAGGTGGAAGCTCCCGATTTCGAAAAAGCCACTTCGTTCGCGTTCTACAGCAAAGGCCCGTTGATGTACTACGCCGTGGGCAACAAGGTCTACCAGTACAACTACGCCACCAAGGCGTCCCGTGAGGTGACGGAGGTAGCGTTGGGTACCGACGAGGAGATTACGCAAATCAAGTTCAACCTGTTCCGCACGGCTGTCTACAGCTCACTCAACAAGTACGGCGACGACGATTTCATGAACAAGCAGTACCAGCTCATCGTCTCTTCGTATGACAACGCCGCCTCGGGAGTGGACAACGGCAAGGTTTCCTTCTACGACATCGAGCAGAACGGACTGGACTACACCGTCAGCAAGAACTCGGAGTACACCGGCTTTGCCAAGATTGTGGACGTGGTCTACCGCGAACGTACGAACTAACAAGCAATCAATAACTACAAACAATGAAACTAAAAACATTACTCAACGGAAGCATGGCGGTCGCACTCTTGGCCGCCTGCGCTCCCCAACTGCCCAAGGACAGTTTCCTCATCGAGGGTACCATCAACGGTATGGAGGGACAGGAGATTTACCTCTCCTACTCCACCGATTCAGCTTATGTGCGCGACACTGCCGTCATCACCAACGGCACCTTCAAGTTCGAAGGCAAACAGTCTGTCCCCGCCCGCAAGGCCGGACTCTTCATGGGTGACGAGCGGGACTGGTACAGCCCCTACCGTTGCGAGATCTATATGGAGCCGGCCCGCATGACCGTCGCCATCGACACCGCCTCGTTCTGCACTCCCGTTGTCACGGGTTCCGTCACCCAAGCCGAGTACGACTCCCTTGGTGTTGGCGCACTGTCGAGCCGGATGATGGAAATCTACAAACAGGCGCAGCAGGAAACGGACAAGGAGAAACGTGCCGCCCTCCAGGCACAAACCGAGCCTCTGCGTGAGCAGTATCGCAAACTGGTGACGGACTTCGTGGCCACTCATCACGACTCGTTCCTGCTGCCGGGTTTCCTGCGTGAGCAGATGGGAACGATGACTTACGAGGATATGAAGAAAGTCTACGACGGTCTGTCGGACCGCGTGAAAGCGTATGGCGACCTGAAGGAGTTCGTGAAGGAGATGACCGCCCTGGAGCGCATCCAGCCGGGCATGCCCGCTCCGGACATCCGCAAGGACGATGTGAACGGCGACACGGTGAGCCTCTCGTCACTGAAGGGCAAATACGTGTTGCTGGACTTCTGGGCCAGCTGGTGCGTACCTTGCCGCAAGAGCTTCCCGCACGTGAAGGCGTTGTACCAGAAGTATCACGCCAAAGGCTTCGAGGTGTTCTGCGTGGCGGACAACGACAGTCAGACCGACGCTTGGAAGAAAGCCATCAAGGAAGACGGCGTGGAGAAGTTCTTCCACGTGTTGCGCGGCTTGAAGGCGGACCCCAACAATCCCCGTGGATACGACCGCACCAACGACGTGAGCGACAAGTACGCCGTTCACTACCTACCCACCAAGTTCCTGATAGACAAGGACGGCAACATCGTCGGCAAGTTCGACGATGAGGAGTTGGATGCCAAGCTGAAGGAAATCTTTGGTGAGTAACTCACCCCTCAACATCCCATTCACTCCGTAAGGAGTTAAGTAAATTCTCTCTCTAATAAATCCCGGGCGGCGGATTGTCTGACTCAGACAGTTCGCCGCCCTTTATGTATCTATGACTATACCGAATCACTCAAACAAATCGTCCAACAGCACCTCGTTCTGCACCAGCTGACCGGAATAGATGTTTCGTTGGAGACCGTACGTGGTGACGAAGGTTAGTTGGATGGACTTGCGTGACTTTGTCTCCTCCGCAAAACGGCTTATCTTGTTGCGCAGGACGCTACCGTACTCCTTGCTGATTTCGTATTCACGCTCGGAGAACTTCATCTCACAGAGGTTTATCGTGTTGTCCCCACGCTCTATCACCATGTCAATCTGCGCGCCGCGTTGCTCATCGTCCCGATGGCTTCTCCACGAGTAGACATTCGTCGCCACGCCCGAAATGCCCAAACGCTTCTTTATCTGGTCCACATGATTCTGCGCCAACAGCTCGAACGATATTCCCGCCCAGGCATAGAACTTGGGCGTATGTTGCAGTTGGCTCCAATACTGCAGATTGCGGAACGAACTCTCCCTTAGGAAACGGAAATAGAAAAGCGTGAAGAAGTCCACGAGCTGGTACAGCGCCTTTCGTTCGTTACAACCATAGTTGATGTATTTCCGTACGAATCCGCTGGATTCCAAATTGTTCAGCACGACGGTCAACTGTTTGCCGGACTTCATCTTTGCCGCTTCGGCAATGTCGTTGCGCGTCATCCCGTATCCTCGTTCGTTGAGACATTCCACCACCTTCACATAGGCTTCCGAACTGCTGAAGAGCGACCGGTAGAGCGTCTCGAACTCGTTATAGAGTTCCCCGTTGGGATTGAACAACAGACGGTCCACGTTCTGTGTCAGACTCAACCGGGCATCGAGTAAGTTAAGGTAATAGGGTATGCCCCCCAGTATCATGTAAGCCTCGGCCGTCTCGTAACGGGACAACCGCACGCCGCGTTTCTGCAGGAAGGCTTCGACCTCACCAAGCGTAAAAGGCTGCAGGAAGATGCGGTGTGTCAGCCGGCCGTAGAGCCCCCCGTGGTTGTTTATCAGCTTATCCATCATCCACGACGTGGCCGAGCCACACACGATAAGCACAATGTCCCGTCGCGCCGAGGCCCACCCGTTCCAGAAATGCTCCAAGGCCGCGACGAAGTTCGCGCCGGCCGTATCCATCCATGGCAACTCGTCCAGGAAGATTACCTTCCTGCCAATGGAGGTGAGCGATTGCAGATAGCGGATGAACATCTCGAAAGCGTCAAGCCAGTCGGATGGCATCGTCGTCACGGAAGAATCATAACGCCGCAAGGTGTGGAAGAAGTTCTTCAACTGCTCCTGCGTGTTGCCGCCGGCCAGTCCGGACACCTGAAACACCATTTGTTCCTCAAAATATTCACGCACAAGGAAAGTCTTCCCCACACGCCGCCGACCGCATACGGCAACAAATTCCGCCTGCCCGGACGCGTAGATGTGAGCCAACAGGTTCTTCTCCGCCGTTCTTCCAATAATGTTCTCTATCATAAGCCTCAGTCATTGTCTCCGATGCAAAAATACCGAAAGAAAATCAATTATTGGCACATTTGAGGCATAAAATATGCCAATAACCGCTTTTGAAACCGGTTATTGGCACTTTATACGGACTTTTATGCCCAATAATGTGATTTAGGCTGCCCTTATCAATCCTTGCGGTTGTCGATGTAGACTTCCAACAGCTTGGAGGTGCCGTTGACGTTGTGGGGAGTCACTTCCAAGTCCGCCACGCAGGCGGGGACGAGGCAGCTGTAGCCTTCGGCCAGTTCGATGGTGTCCGGCGCAGGTTGGGCTTCGCCCTCAACGTCCCGCGAATTGACGCGGATGGTGCAGTCGCCCTCTACGCAGACGTAGATGACAAAGGAGTCGTACGCACGGAGCGCACGAGGGGTGGCAGTGTTGACCTCCAGCAGATTGACCACGAAGTATTTGTTCACCACGATGGGTACGGGCGCATTGATGCGGTGCTCATAGCGGGTGCAGTAGTCGTCGTAGACCCGATAATCGATGGCATCCTTGGCCAGTTCGGTGTGGAGCTGGCGCGGCTTGCCGTCCAGTCCGGGCCGGTTGTAGTCGAAGATGCGGTAGGTGACGTCGCTGCTCTGCTGCACCTCGGCCAGGAGGATGCCGCCGCAGATGGCGTGCACGCGGCCGGCGGGGATGAAGAAGACATCCCCCGGCTTCACGGCATGGGCGGCAAGCACGTCGCAGATGGTCCCCTCCTCGATGCGCCGGCAATACTCCTCTTTCGTAATGGGAGCCCGGAATCCCGAATAGAGCTTGGCTCCGGGGGCGGACTTGATGACGTACCACATCTCCGTCTTGCCGAAGGTGTCGTGGCGTTGGCGCGCCAGCGTATCGTCGGGATGCACCTGGATGGAGAGGTCCTTGGCGGCATCGATAAACTTCACGAGGATGGGGAACTGTTCGCCGTATTGCTTGCTGACCGCCCCACCCGTCAGCCGCGGGCCGTATTCCCGCGTGAGGGTCGCCAAGTCGTGCCCGGCCAACGGGCCGTTGCTGACGACGGATTTGCTGCTTGGCACGGCACTGACCTCCCAACTCTCGCCCACCGGCTCATCGTCGGCAGCCAGTCCCTTCATGGGTTTCAGGTGATTACCTCCCCACACGGTGGCGTGGAAATTGTTCTCGAACAACAGGGGATACAACCCCGTCAGTTTAGTTTCGTCTTTCTTCATCGTTGTCTGGTTTTTGTCACACATTCTTTTTGCGCGGCTAAGGTAGGCATAATCCGTGACAGGCACGGCCTGTTCTCCGCATTATCTCAAGACAGTCCGCCAGGATTTCGTGGGGCGTTACTCCCCGTCATGCTTCCTTTGCAGCCGACATAAGGTCGTGCCGCGGCACGGACCACAGTATTAACCTATCAAAAACTAACAGCAATGAAAAAGAGACAAGAAGTGAGCGGTGAGGAACAATGGAGAACGACGGTAGAGGAATGTCCGTCACGAGAACCCGGCCTCGAAACGCCGGAGCGTCTGTTCTTCGTATTCATGGAGGACATCATCGCCCGTCTGAGCGCACTGGGCAAGACGCGGGTCCAGGAAACGTACACCACGACGCTGAACAGCTTCAAGCGTTTCCGAAAGGGTGGCGACCTGCCCTTGGGCGACCTGGACTCGGACATGATGGTGGCGTACGAGGCGTATCTGAAGAGGAAGGGCGTCAGTCCCAACTCCTCCTCTTTCTATCTGCGCAACCTGCGCGCCGTCTATAACCGGGCGGTGGAGAGAGGACTGGTCGAGCAGAAATTCCCGTTCAGGCACGTCTATACGGGAGTGGAGAAGACCGCCAAGCGGGCCATACCGCTCGTGACCATCCGGAGAATCAAGGAGCTGGACCTCTCGGCGAGACCGGCATTGGACTACGCCCGCGACATGTTCCTCTTCTCGTTCTACACCCGCGGCATGTCGTTCGTGGACATGACCTACCTGCGCAAGAAAGACCTGCACAAAGGCATCCTCTCCTACCGCCGCCGCAAGACCAGGCAGCGGCTCTCCGTCAGATGGGAGAGCTGCATGCAGGAGATAGTGAACAAGTACGATACGAAACGCTCCGCCTACCTGCTTCCCGTCATCCGTCCCAAAAGTTGTTTAACGGAAAGGAGGCAGTACCTCTATGCCGCGCACAACATCAACCGCTCCCTGCGGGTCATCGGTGAGGGGTTGGGACTTCCCATACCGCTCACCATGTACGTGGCGCGCCATGCCTGGGCCAGTATCGCCCGGAGCAAGAACGTTCCGCTGTCCGTCATCAGCGAGGGCATGGGTCACGACTCGGAAGCCACCACGCGCATCTATCTCGCCTCGTTAGACAC
>CAVFNZ010000062.1:0-14271 GCA_963624095.1 Clostridium sp. CAG:217
AGACAATACAAATCTGATTGTTGGGTTGGTGTTCCGATAATCGCTTTAGGGCATAATGGAGATTCTACTATGCGGGTAGCACCATGATATACTTTACGCATGATTTCCATCTATTATGAAACAGTGTTCTCCAGCCGATGAAGAGCTTTCAGCAATTCCGCAACCACATACTCTTTGCTTTGTGTGTGCAGAGCATCAAGCCTTGTGGTCAGCCCGTGTATCAGCCCCACCTTTTTCATTCGATTATACATTTCCAGTCTGTCACATCCTTCCGCCCGTGCTGACAAGTCCACACACATGGCGGCAAAAGCCAATGTCTGCTGAGTTTCCGTTGCACTCATAATTTCCTTGTATTAAGTGAAACACGCTACAAAGATAGTGCAAATCGAAGGCAGAATATCAAGCCTGCTTGAAATATTATGCTGAGATGCAGCCTATCTTATCAAAAGATAGTGCAAATCGAAGGCAGAATATCAAGCTCGCTTGAAATATTATGCTGAGATGCAGCCTATCTTATCAAAAGATGGCATTTTCTTATGAAATGTTCCCTTGCGAATCTTCTCATGGCTAAGGTCTTGGCGACTTGCCCCCCAACAGAATCAAAGGCTTTCGGTCCGGCCTCTCTTTCCAAGCGATTAAGTCCTTAAGAATACTCCTTTCCATGCGCCAATTCTTTTTTATTCGGCAAAGTTATTCATAAATAATGGATTAGCAAATAATTCAACACTTTTATGAGGGACTTTTCGGCATCTCATCACACTTTTATGAGGGACTTTTCGGCATCTCATTACACTTTTATGAGGGACTTTGACCAGATATACCTCTTGAGGACCATTCGAATGACAGGTGCGTTTTGTCCAAACCATACGGCAAGAGGAACGTCGAAAAGTCAGTCCAACCCGGACAAGTGCACCTGTAATCGGAATCGAGTCCGACTTTTCCGACTTATCAGTATATCCTCTCCGCCCGTTAAAGGTTAACCAGATGACCTCATGACACGTGTCGAACTGGTGTGTGTCGGCTGACGAACAATTGTGTGTCAGCTGTCGAACGGTTGTGTGACAAGTGTCGTGAGACCGTTTGCCACGTGACGGGAACATGTTAAATATCCGTTAAAGTACCTATAATGTTTGCTTTTGATGCCATACAGGTAGTATCTTTGGGCAAACACAAATAAATGAGGTATGGCGATTCAGTACGAAATTAACTCCATCAAGAACGTTCCCGGGAGCAACGAGGAGCGGAAGTTTGTCAAACTGCACATGGGACGCTGCAACAGCGACCAAGTACTTTACGAGCATTCGGAACGGTTTGCGGGCGTAAAAAGGGGGCTTGTAAAACTGGTGATGTCCACCATGCAGGATTATATGGTGGAGATGCTCACGGGCGGAATCAAGTTCCATCTGCCCGAGATTGGCTACTTCACGTTGGCGGTCGAGCTGGTTGACGAAGACAGCGAAGTCTCCTCCGGGAAGTCACCGAAGGGCAAAATCGCCGTGCGCGGACTCAATTTCACACCCGAAGCTTCGTTAATAAGACGGATACGGGAAGGTGCCCGATTTGAATCCTCGCCCTACAGCACCAATTCATCCATATACAATGAGGTGGAAATGCGCAAGAAGATCATTGAATACCTCGTCAAAGAGAAATACCTTACACGCAAGGCGATGAAAGCCTGTTTCAATTTACACCAATACGCCGCCTACAAGTGGCTGAACCATTTCACCGAGACGGGACTATTGGTGAAGCAAGGTCCGCCTCACTCCCCCATCTACGTGTTGGCGGAATGAGGAGAGATTCAAACAAATTCAACCATTTATAAAAGCGATCAGCAAGTTAGGTTAAACGAGAAATCGCCTAAGCCATTTGGCGATGTCGGAGAGAAGAGAGTTGCCTTATCCAAATTGTTTCACCTCGGAGTAAGTACCATTGTTTGTGGGATACATTTGTACGGGGTGAGAATACGCTTTGTGTCTCAAATGAAATGCAACCAGACTCACAACAGGAACTCCTCGATGTTGTCCGGTGTGATGACCTTAAACGTCGCTTCCGGATAGGCTTTCCCGAATGATGTCGGACATCCGATATGGGATTTGGCAGGGTTCCACTTGAACTCAAAAGCCTTAATCGTGCCGTCCTCCTCTTCTATGTAGTCTATCTCGCTCTGGTCTTTCGTCCTCCAGAAGTAAGACTGCGCGAAGCCGCCCTTGTAACCCAGCATCTTCATCCTCTCCGAAATGACGAAATTCTCCCACAACGCCCCACAATCCATCCGGCTGTCCAAGGGAGCGAAATTGCCGATTACAGCGTTTCTGACACCAAGGTCCCAAAAGAATATCTTGCGACTCATCTTCAACTCGTTTCTCAGATTCCTCGAAAAAGAGCCGAGCCTGAAGATGATATAGGACTTTTCGAGCACATCAATGTACTTTTCCACAGTCTTGGAATCAACGTTCAGCAGGACACCAAGCTCGTTGTATGACACCTGACCACCTATCTGTAGGGACAGTGCCTTCAACAACCGCACAAGCAAGTCCGGTTTCTGAATCCCATCCATAGCCAACAAGTCCTTGTAGAGATAACTCTCCGACAGCTCTTTCAGGACCATCCTTTCTTCCGACGGACTGCACACGACCTCCGGATAATATCCGTAAACCATCCGATGCGGAATCATTCTCCGTTCTTCCAGAAAGGACGAATGCGCCGTCATCTCCGAGAATGACAACGGGAAAAGCCGCAATTCCCTTTTCCTACCGGTGAGGGGTTCGCAAATCTTTGCGGACAGTTCGAAACTACTGCTTCCCGTTGCGATGAGCTGAACATTCGGAATCTGGTCCGTAATCAGTTTCATCCTTAGTCCTATCTCCCGGATACGCTGAGCCTCATCGATGACAACTATGCGCTTATCACCGATAATCGCCTTCAGACGAGTGGAGCTGATATCCCGGAACATCTCCCTCACGTCATCATCATCACCGTTGAGCCACAGAACATTGTCATTAGCATTCAATAAGGCATGAAGTATCGTGGATTTACCGACTTGGCGCGCGCCCATAAGGACAATAGCCTTGCCCGAACCCATCAAGGATTTAATCGTTTGGGACTGTATTCTTTCTATCATGAGACGCTAATTTTCCTGCAAATATAGCCAAATTCCGAAAATGTCGCCACTTTTTCGGAATCGATTCCGAAAATGTCGCCACTTTTTCGGAAAGTTGACTCTATTCAATCGGAATAGGCAGCCTCCATGGCATCGTTGACTTGCGACTCCTTATCAGAAGTCGGAAGGGGTTCACCAACGGGGCGGTACGGCTTCTCGGGCACGTCGCTTTGTTCCACCGGCGCAGGGTTCGATGGGGAAGAGACGGACTCCGTCTCCGTCTGTCGGGAGGCTTCGTGTTGCTCCTTGGCGGCAAAGAGAGATTCGAGGAACTTGGAATCTTTCAGCTTCTGCATGGCACGTTTGGAGGCTATCTGTTGGCTCTCTTTCTTGGAGTAGCCGGTACCCTCGCCCGCCGTCAAGCCTTCGATGCGGACTTCGGTCTGGAAGACGGGACTGCTGATGTCGGCTGACTGGTCAACGAGAACATACTCTACCTCCATGCGGTTCTTCTGTCCCCACTCGATGAGTTTGGACTTGAAGTTGACCTCCTTGTAGGCGGTCTTGTTGAGGTTGATGTGCTTACCCAGGATGCGCTCTTCCATGAAACGCATGCAGTAGTCGTAGCCGCGGTCGAGATAGATGGCGCCCACCAAGGCTTCGAAAGCGTTGCCGTAGATGTAACTGTTGTGGTTGGTACCGTGGGGCGACTGCGATATCATCTTGTCGAGCCCGATGGCCACGGCCACGCGGTTGAGCGTTTCGCGCTGCACGATTTTGGAGCGGGCGTTGGTAAGGAATCCCTCGTGCTTGCCCTCGAAATGCTTATAGACAATGTCCGCCACGATGGCGTCGAGGATGGCATCTCCCAGGAACTCCAGCCGCTCGTTGTTGACGAGATGTCCTTTGGCACCGCGCACAATCATGGATTTATGGAGGAAAGCCTCCTTGTAGAAGCGCAACTTGTGGGGATAAAAGCCGAGGATTTGGTATAAACGAAGGTAAGACTCCCTTTCCTTACGGAAAAGAAGTCTTACCTTTTCTATATAATCAGTATGAAACACAGCTTATTCAGCGTATTTCTTAACGATTAGACATGCGTTGTGACCACCGAAACCGAATGTGTTCGAGAGAGCGGCATTGACAACACGACGCTGCGCTTTGTTGAAAGTGAAGTTCATGTTATAGTCGATATTCTCGTCGTTATCGCCTTCGGCATGGTTGATGGTGGGAGGAACGATGTCGTTCTTCACCGACAGGACACAAGTGAGGGCCTCAACAGCACCTGCGGCACCAAGGAGGTGACCGGTCATAGACTTGGTGGAGCTGATGTTCAGCTTGTAAGCATGATCGCCGAAGAGAGCCTTGATGGCCTTGCACTCAGAGATGTCTCCCACCGGAGTGGAAGTTCCGTGTACATTGATGTAATCGATGTCTTCCGGTTTCATGCCCGCGTCTTCGAGCGCATTGGACATCACCAGACGCGCGCCCAGACCTTCGGGGTGAGAAGCGGTGAGGTGATAAGCGTCCGCGCTCATGCCCGCACCGGCAACCTCGGCGTAAATCTTGGCGCCGCGAGCCTTGGCGTGCTCCAACTCTTCGAGGATGAGGCAGCCCGCACCTTCCGCCATCACGAAACCGTCACGGCTGGCACTGAACGGGCGGCTGGCACCCTTCGGGTCGTCGTTACGGGTAGAGAGAGCGTGCATAGCGTTGAAGCCACCCACGCCACCGGCGAAGATAGCCGCTTCAGCACCACCTGCCACGATGACATTGGCCTTGCCCAACCGGATGAGGTTGAAAGCGTCGGCAATGGCGTTCGACGAGGAAGCGCAGGCCGAAGAGGTGACATAGTTAGGACCATGGAATCCATAAAGGATAGAAATCTGGCCCGTGCAAATGTCCGCAATCATCTTCGGGATGAAGAACGGGTTGAACTTGGGACCCATATCTTTGTGAACGGCATAGTTGCCAATCTCTTCTTCGAAAGTGTTCATGCCACCGATGCCGACACCATAGACGACACCGATTCGGTTCAAATCTTCCTTCTCTACATCCAGTCCCGAGTCCGCGACAGCCTCTTTGGCTACCACAACGGCATACTGCGTGTACAAGTCCATCTTGCGAGCCTCCTTGCGATCGATGAAATCGTTCACGTTGAAGTTCTTCACCTCGCAAGCGAATTGGGTCTTGAACTGCGATGCGTCGAAATGAGTAATAGGCCCTGCTCCACTAACTCCGTTAATCAGGCTGTTCCATGTCTCAGGAGCAGTGTTGCCAACAGGAGTCAATGCACCAAGACCCGTTACTACTACTCTTTTTAATTCCATATGTATGAAATGGGATTACTTTGCGTTCGTTTCGATATAAGCGATAGCTTCACCTACATTTGTAATTTTCTCTGCTTGGTCGTCAGGAATAGAGATGTTGAATTCCTTCTCGAACTCCATGATCAATTCCACAGTATCCAAAGAGTCTGCGCCAAGGTCATTCGTGAAGCTAGCTTCGTTTGTTACTTCTGATTCCTCAACGCCTAATTTATCAACGATGATTGACTTAACTCTTGATGCAATTTCAGACATAATTCTAAATTTTTAATTAATAATTTGTTTTTATTCTATATTTTTGCGGTGCAAAGTAAGAAAGATTCGGTGGACTAAACAAATAAATGGATAATTAAATGCATTTCGGTTGCACAATTTCGGGACACCTGTGCATAAAATGAGCACATTATGAACAAAAACATAGCAATTTTAGCCTCGGGTTCGGGGACAAACGCGGAGAATATTACCCGTTATTTCCAAGGGAAGAATGACGGCATTGAAGTCAAATGGATATTGACCAACAAGCAGGATGCCTACGTGGTGACAAGGGCCAAGGAGCTGAACGTTCCCTGCCGGTGTTTCACGAAGGAGGAGTGGGCAAAAGGGACGGACATACTGAAGCTGTTGCAAGAGTCGGACATCGACCTCATAGTGCTGGCCGGCTTCCTGCTGAGGATTCCGGATTGCCTGACGGAGGCTTACGAGCACCGCATACTGAACATTCACCCCGCCCTGTTGCCGAAGTTCGGAGGCAAGGGGATGTATGGCATGCATGTACACGAGGCCGTTGTGGCCGCCCGGGAGAAACAGACGGGCATCAGTATACATTATATTAATAAGGAGTACGACAAGGGGGAGATGTTGTTCCAAGCCGTGTGCCCGGTATCGCCCACGGACTCCGCGGAAGAGGTGGCCACCAAGGTACACGCGCTGGAGTATGAGCATTACCCGCAAGTGATAGAGCTGGCCTTGGAGGTTCAGGAGGAACGACAATAGCGTTCCGCATAAGACGGACAAAACAGATTAACCGGGATGAAAAGCAGAGACTTGACGCAAGGGGGAGTGATGCGCAACATCGTATACTTCGCCCTGCCTTATATGTTATCCTATTTCCTGCAAATTCTTTACGGACTGGCGGACCTCTTCGTCATCGGACAGTTTTGCGGGGTGGACAGCACCACCGCCGTGTCCAACGGGGCACAGGTGATGCACATGTTCACGGTCATCATCATCGGACTCGCCATGGGCACCACCGTGCGTACGGCCCACACGGTGGGAGCGAAAGACCGTGAGCAAACCGCACGAACCGTGGGCAACACCATCACCCTGTTCATGGGGCTGTCCGTCGTCCTGACAGTAGCCTTACTATTGTCGTGCAACGGCATCGTGCACCTGATGGACACGCCCACAGAGGCCGTGGCCGAGACGGTGGCTTACCTCACCATCTGCTTCATAGGCATACCGTTCATCGTGGCCTACAACATCATCGCGTCCATCTTCAGGGGACTGGGCGACTCGAAAAGTCCGATGTACTTCATCGCCATTGCCTGCGTGGTGAACATCGCGCTCGACTATCTGCTCATCGGCCTGTTTGGCATGGGAGCCGCCGGAGCGGCGTTGGCCACCACCCTGTCACAGATGTGCAGCGTCATCTTCGCCTATGTGGCCATCCGGCGACAGCAGTCGATGCTGGACATCGCGCGCAAAGACCTGAAGCCGCACAAGGAGACCCTGTCACGGATTCTGAAAATCGGCATCCCGGTAGCGATGCAGGACGGATTCATCCAGGTGGCTTTCATGGTCATCATGATTATCGCCAACGGACGAGGGCTGAACGATGCCGCCGCGGTGGGCATCGTGGAGAAGTTCATCGGGCTGTTGTTCATCATACCGTCCGCCATGCTCTCTACGGTGTCGGCCATATCGGCACAGAACATCGGGGCAGGGAAGACGGAACGGGCACTCACCACGCTAAGGTACGCCATCGGCATCTGTGTGGCGTACGGATTGGTGGTGGGAGTCATCTTCCAGTTCATCCCGGACGAGGCGGTACGCCTGTTCACCGATGACGCCAAGGTAATCACGTTGGGCGGAGAGTACCTGCAGAGCTATTCGTGGGATTGCCTGTTCGCCGGCATCCAATTCAGTTACAGCGGCCTGTTCACGGCTTGCGGCTACTCGATTATCTCTTTCGGCCACAACTTCCTGTCCATCGCGTTTGCCCGCATCCCGTTGTCGTACTTCGGCTCGGAGATGTATCCCGACACGCTGTACCCCATGGGCATCGCCTCGCCCGCCGGTTCATTGGTTTCGGTAATCATCTGCATCGTGGTGTACCGTTGGCTAAAGAAGCACGACAAGTTCAGACCGCTGCGATAGCTTTGCGATGTCGCGTGGGACGGACGTGCGGCATCATTTCCGTCCGAAGTCGGCCGGCACTTCGCCCCACCGGTCGGTTTCCCATTTCAGCACGGGATTGGCGTACGTGTTGGTACGCAACCACTTTTCCGCGCGCTCAATGAGTTGAAACAAGCCCTCCGTCTTTGCGGTGCGTTCGAGTTTGGTCTTGCACTTCTTCTGCCTCACCCAGCTGATGGCATTGCGGCTGTCGGAATAGACAGGCATCGTGGTGAGCCCCTTCTGTTTGAGCAGAGCAAGTCCGTGGACAATCGCGAGGAATTCCCCGATATTGTTCGTTCCCCACACGGGGCCGAAATGAAAAACCTGCTGACGCGAAGCGATATGTACGCCCCTGTACTCCATCTTTCCCGGATTGCCGCTACAGGCCGCGTCCACCGCCAAGGCATTGTCGCAATAGGTGGACGGGCCGGGAGACGCTACAGGCTTTTCCGTTTGCCGCGGCTTGCCTAAGTAGTCGAACGGAGAGGAGACATAGGCTTCCCGGGCCTCATCCTCCGTGGTAAAGGACTTATAGATGGCACCCGCAAAGCCGTTTATCTGCCGTTGACATTCCTTCCAGGAGGCGTAAACACCGGGTTCTACGCCTTTCCACACGACATAGTATTTCGACTTAGGCTTATTCATGAGCGGTTCACCCTATCATGTGATTTCGCCTTGTGGCCAATCACCAAGTTGCGTACATAGGCGAGGAAGCCAAAGGACTGACCGAGTATCAGCACGGGGTCGCTACGATAGACACCGTAAGCGATGATGATGCCCGAGCCCACGAGACTGATGACCCAGAAGCCCGCGGGGAGCACGGACATCTTCAGGCGCGACGACACATACCACTGGTAGACGAAGCGAAGCGTGAAGATAATCTGTCCCATGGAACCGAAAAGCAACAGCCACAAGGGCACCTTCTCGTTTTGGAAGAAGTCCGCCACGAAAGCGGGCACATTGTGGAGCACCATACAGAGCGCCACCGCCGGTGTGCAGGCCAAAAGGCATTTGAGGAGGAAGTGAAGTCTGCCCCAAATCCCTTTCTCCTTCAGATTCCACAGGTAGATATAATAGGAGACAATCTGCCCGAGAATAATGGCGAAATCATCGCGAATCCACCCGTAAATGAAGAGCAGATAGGCCCCGAACAGGCTCAACACCCAATAGATGGAAGGAGAGACAACCTGCTTGGCCTTCTCCGAAAGTGCCCACTGAAACAGGATGCGGGCAGAGAAGAAAGCCTGTGCCAAAAAGCCTATGGCATACGTCAGATATTCGTTCATGGCGGATGGGCTCGCTAATCTACATTATCGGAAGCGATGGTGTAGTTGATGTACCGCTTGGCCATCCAGCGATAAGCGAAGCAGTCCTTGAAGGGAGACACCAAACGGTTCCACAAGTGGTACTTCGACACACCGGCCACGCGCGGAAAGTGGCGCACGGGAATCTCCTTGAACCGACCCCCGTCCTGCAGCAGAATCAATGCCGGGATGAAGCGGTGCATACCCGTAAAGAACGGAATTCGCTTGGCGTAATCGGTATGGAGCACCTTCAGCGGACACCCCGTGTCCGTGGCGCCATCGTGCGTCATCATCCGACGGAATCCGTTGGCTATCTTGGACTGCAGGCGTTTGAAAGCCGTATCCTTGCGGTTGGCACGGATACCCGTCACCAACGGATACTCTTCGATATACCGGAGCAGGGCGTTGAAATCTTCGGGGGTCGTCTGCAGGTCGGCATCCATGTAGCCTACGTATTTCGACTGAGCGACATCGATGCCGGCTTTGATGGCGGCACTGAGTCCGGCGTTCTGGGCGAAAGCGACGTAATAGAAATGCGGATTGCGCGCGCAGACTTCACGGATGGCCTCTCCGCTGTTGTCCTTGGAGCCATCGTTGACAAAGAGCACGCATGCCGGGCAGGCGGCCGTAGGCAGGTAAGCCCGGAAGGCCTTCTCCAGAGCGTCCATGTTGTCCGCTTCGTTGTAGATGGGGACAATGATGGTCAAATCATATTCGGCGGTCTTGTTCATGAGTTATTTGAGTTTCAGAATTGTTACGTTGTAAAGGAATTTATCGTTGTACCGACGCGTGTTCTTGGGGCGGCGATTGTTGTCGTAGCTGCCCACCCACACGGTGTCTATCCGGTTGAGGAGCGTTGCGGGGAGCTCCTCGCCTACCCGTCCGTGGGTAAGCAGGGCGCAAGGCAGCGCGTCGAGCACGGCTGCGGTATCGTGGATGTCCAACGGGCGGATTTTCCTGTTCGCTTCGTAGACAATCTCGATGCGGAGTTCCTCACCGGCTACGGAGTAGAAAGGAAGCGGCTTCAGGGACTCGATGTCGCGCGTAGCACGGATGCTCCGGAACCCGGGATTGTTCACCAGACTTCCGACGTAAGGCAAGCAGAATATCTCCGCAAAGACGAACAGCAACACCACCCCGGAGAGGAAACGCCAGGGACGAACACGCGTGAGCGCTGTTACCATAAATGCAGTCAACGCCCAGAAGGCTACGGCCAAAAGAATGAGCGTATTGAGGGAGATAATCTCCTTCTGATAGAGGAAGAGGTAGGCCGCCACCGGTAACAGGGCCACGATGAGGGTCATCAACCCGGCATTGGCGTAATAGAGCCCACGCCCCGTAGCGTCCATCCGCCGGGTCTTGGCCTGTTCGAGCCAAGCGGTGAAGAGGAAACTGACGGTGTAGGCCGCCGGGATGAGTACGGGCAACAGGTAGCGGTTCTTCTTCTCGGGGAAGCAGGAGAGGCAAACGACCAACAGCAACATCCAGCAGAGCGCGAAGAGATACTCGCGCCGCAGCTTCACGCGCTTTCCCCAATAAGGGACTAACAGGGCGGAGAGCACCATCAGTGCCCAAGCTCCGGTTTCGAGGAAGAAGGTGCCGTAGTAGTACCAGGGGCGCACGTTGCGTTCGACCCAAGCCGTGGACTCCTTGTGAAGGACATACTGCGCCTCTTCGGCATGGAAGAGGTAGATGTAGACGTACCACCAGCTGCCGACAAGCAGACAGAGCAGTATCATGACGGCGATGGGCCACCCTTTGCCCCGAAGTGAGCGACGCATGAAAATCAGGTAGCTCAGCAGGAAAGGGAGCAACAAGGCATAGAACGAGACGGGGCCTTTACCCATGAAGGAGAGTCCGAGGAAGAGTCCCGCCCCGAGGAAGTTGCCCCACTGGGCTCCATCCTGCCGCAATGCCTTGAAGAGGAAGAAGATGGCACCCATCATGAAAGCGTGGCAATAGACATCCCACGAAGCGGTGCGCCCCATCAGGATAAGGTTGTAGGAGGTGCAAAGCACCAACGAGGCTATCAGTGCCTGGTTGACGTTCCGGGTGGAGGTCTTCACGAATCCATAGAAGAAAAGAACCAGGAGCGTGGCCGCCAGACCGGCCATGGCGCGCTGCGCGGTCATGTCGTCCGGGCTGACAATCTCGGCGACTGCCGCTATCCATGTGGGCAAGGGAGGCTTCTCCAGACGCAAGTCGCCGTTCATGGTGGGGACCAGCCAATGACCGTCATAAACCATCTCGCGGGCGGTAACGATGTTACGCGACTCCATGATGTCCGTGTGTATCACTCCGTTGTTGATGAAAAACGCGAAAAAGCAGACAATCATCAACAGGAGAACGTAGAGTTTATTTGCTCTCATGCCTCAAAAGATATTTGTGCCTCATTCAATCTGAATGAGCAAAGGTAGCGCATAATCTTGAATGTTTTTTGTATCGGGCCGATTTTTTACCTCTTTTATGGATTATGCGAAGCGTTTCGCGGCGACTACCTGATAATTACGTCCCAAAACAGCAGGCGGATTCCCAAATATTCATACCTTTGCCGATGAATGGTCCAGAACGAGCATCGACATGGAGAAAGAAACGAAGAGAAGGTATTGTTATTTGTCGCGCGACTACCGAAAGACGGGGAGTGCCGGCAACAAGGCCAAGATGGACATCGAGGACATCATGGAGGAGATGGGATTCCACAATGTGGGTCTAAAGAGGACCACGGTTCAGCAACGGGTCATCGCCTTTGTCCTTACCCTAAGCGGAGTCCTGAGAGCGGCATTGTGCCTGAGGAAAGGAGACATTCTGTTCCTGCAATACCCCTTAAAGAAATACTTCTCTTTTGTATGCAACGCGGCACACTGGCGCGGAGCGAAGGTAGTGACCGTCATCCACGACCTGGGAAGTTTCCGCAGGCAGAAACTCACCGCACAGGAAGAGGTGAAACGGCTGAGCCACTCCGACTACCTCATCGTACACAACAGCCGAATGCGCGAATGGTTGAGCCAGCAAGGCTGTAAAACGCCAATGGGTTCATTGGAATTGTTCGATTTCCTGTCAGAATCCCGACCCGTGTTCCACGAAGAGTTTTCTACCCTCCCCCACCGCATCCTTTACATGGGTGGGTTGAGTCCTCGCAAGAACTCGTTCCTCTACGATTGGATTAAAGATTTGGCCGCAATGCCTCAAGTTCCCTATACACTGAGCCTTTATGGTTCCGGATTTCACGCGGACAGCGTACCGGCCACCAAGGCCTTTGAATATAACGGCTTTGTGCAGGCCGACCAACTGATAGCGCAAGCACAGGGAAGTTTTGGCTTGGTGTGGGACGGTGACTCCCTGGATGCCTGCACGGGCAATTTCGGGGAGTATCTGCAGTACAACAATCCGCACAAGACATCGCTCTACCTGCGTTGCGGGGTGCCCGTCATCATTTGGGACAAGGCAGCACTGGCGGATTTCATCACCCGAAACGGCATCGGATTCAGCATTGGCTCGCTGAAGGAATTGGAGGAACTGTTCCGTACGCTTACCCCGGAACGCTACGAAGAGATGCGCAAACAGGTGAAGGAAGTAAGCGACCGGTTGGCAAGAGGCGAATTCTTCCGTGCGGCAGCGAAAGAGGCCATTGCCTATCTGACCGACGCAAAGCAATAACAGTCGAGACGTACTTTACAAACATAATAGGACAGCAAACACGATGCGTAAATATGACTATCTGATAGTGGGAGCCGGATTGTTCGGCTCCGTGTTCGCCAACGAGGCCGCCAAGGCGGGCAAGAAGTGCCTGGTGATAGACCAACGTCCCCATACGGGAGGCAATCTCTACTGCGAAGACGTGGAAGGGATTCACGTGCATAAATATGGTGCCCACATTTTTCATACGGACAACAAAGAGGTGTGGAACTATGTGAACCGATTGGTGGAATTCAACCACTACGTCAACTCGCCCTTGGCACACTATCACGACGAGCTGTACAACTTACCCTTCAACATGAACACGTTTCATGAACTATGGAACGAAGTGCGCACACCGGCCGAGGCAAAAGCTAAAATCGCCGAGCAGCGAAACGCTTACGCCCACATTACCAACCCCCAAAACCTGGAAGAGCAGGCACTGACGCTCTGCGGGAAAGACATCTACGAGAAACTCATCAAAGGTTACACGGAGAAGCAATGGGGCCGGTCGGCAAAGACGTTGCCGGCCTTCATCATACGGCGCATCCCTTTCCGCTTCACCTATGACAACAATTACTTTAACGACCCCTACCAGGGAATCCCCATAGGAGGATACAACAGGCTGATTGAAAAGTTGCTGAGCGGATGCGAGGTGAAAACGGGAGTCAACTTCACAACCGAGCGTGCCGAACTAAAAGACATCGCGGACAAAACACTCTACACAGGATGCATCGATGAGTATTTCGACTATCAGTTTGGGAGGCTGGAATACAGAAGTTTGCGCTTCGAGCACAAGCGTTTGGAGATTGAAGACTACCAAGGGAATGCCGTGGTAAACTATTGCGAACGGGAAATCCCCTATACCCGACTCATCGAACACAAACACTTTGAGTTTGGCAAGCAACCGCATACGGTCATCACCTACGAATACCCTGACAACTTTGAGCCCGGCAAAGAGCCCTATTATCCAATCAATGACGAGCGGAACAGCCGTCTTTTCGAGCAGTATCAGGCACTGGCGCAACGCCAAAAGAACGTTTTGTTCGGCGGAAGATTGGCCCAATACACCTATGCCGACATGGACGACACGGTAGCCGCATCATTGGCTCTGTGGAGCAAAGAGGTTTCGACGATGCCGTAAACACCGCAACTGCCGGAGATATCCTCCGATAAGCCAGTCAACCAGGCCAACGTCTTTGTGTCAAGTCCATACCGTAGCACAAAGGTTGACAAGAAATTCAGTTATATAACCGGAAAACTGACAAGTGAATTTAGGATATGACAGTAAGTACTTGCGTGAGCCATCGTAAGTACTTGCGTGAGCCATCGTAAGTACTTGCGTTTTTTCGGTTGCATACCGTCGTTTTAGTGGCTTTCATGTTGTACGGGATGACGTTCCCATCCCGTACAGGATGAGGGGTAGTGAACGTACAGGATGAGGTGCTATAGTTGTACGGGATGAGGG
>CAVFNZ010000063.1:0-13255 GCA_963624095.1 Clostridium sp. CAG:217
GACGTAAACGTAGCGGGCGGTCCATGCCACAATGTCTATACGGCCTCCGGCGAGCATGCGTTCCACCTCCACACGGTAGCCGACGGCTTTGAGCACCGTGCTGATGATGAGACGGTAACGTTCCTCCATATCCATGGAGGCCATCTTCTTGTTGCTGTAGGGGACATCGGAGACGAGGGCCTTCAGGCACTTCATGGCTTCGGGGACATTGCCGAACGTCAGATACGTCCTGAACATGTTCTGTGTGGAGAACACTTCGTTGCTGTTGCGCATGACCAAAGCGGGCACGACCACCCGGTTCAGCGCCTGGCGAACTTCCGTATTGGGGAATCCCAACAGGTACGCGTCGTCCTCGTACCCTTTGATGGTGAGGTAGCCGCTCTGGTAGAGAAACAGTTCCGACCCTCCGCCCGTGACATCCGAGGTGTTCAGAATGTCCGACTGCACAACACAGTTGTCGAAGTAGTCGAGCTTGGTTTCCAGGTCCGGCACGAACTTGGGCAGCAAGGACGTGGCTCCCGACGAAGCCCAATAGTTAAGGATTCTCCCGTCAGCCAAAGCGTTGATGAGGCTAAAAGGATTATAGATGTCGACCATGTTATCGTAGCTGAAGTGATATCCGTCATAGTATGCCTTCAGCCGGGCGTGCGCTTCGTCCACGGTCCAATCGTTCATGTCCGCCATCCGTTGCATCTCGGGTTGGAAGTTGTCGTTAATCTCCTGTTCGGTGATGCCGCAGAGGGTGGCATACTCGGGATCGAAACTGATGTTGCTCAGGTTGTTGAGCACCGAGAAGAGGGATATCTGCGTGAACTTGGTGATACCGGTGATGAACACCAGCCGCTCATACTCGTCTGCGGACTTCAGGACAGCGAACACCTCACGGTAAACCTCCGTGCACCTGTCGTGCTCGGGAGTGTTCCAAGAGTGTTGGAGGGGCGCGTCGTATTCGTCGATAAGGATGGCGACCCCCAGCCCCGTCTGTTTGCATGCGGTAGCTACGATGCCGCTGAAACGGTCGGCAAGTTGGGCGGTGGGGCTTGGAGTAATAGCGTATTTATTTTCGTATTCCTTGAAGCGGATGTCGAGATAGGAACGCAGTGTCTCCGCATTGGCTCCGCCCAAACTGAGGTCGAGGCGAATGACGGGATGTTGTTTCCACTCTTTCTCCATCTCCATTACCTTCAGTCCTTCGAAGAGCTCCTTGCGACCTTCGAGGTAACAGCGTAATGTATCCACGAGCATAGACTTGCCGAACCTGCGCGGGCGGCTCAGGTAGAAGACTTGTTTGTCACTATGGGCAAGCTTCCATACTAAGTCCGTCTTGTCGACGTACAAATATCCTTCCTTTCTGAGTTTCTCAAAGGACTGGAGTCCTACCGGTAATTTTCTTCTTGCGTCCATGTCCATAATCTACTTTGGTTTTCTTAAAGGCGGTGAGCCGGGAGAGACAACCGCTTGACAAAGATAAGCATTATTCTCTGAAGTAGAAAATCTTTTGTCGTTATGTATACGACCCCAAAAAACAGCAAGTACTTACGTTGGCTCATGAAAGTACTTACGTTGACGGATGTAAGTACTTACGTTGGCAGGTGAGACTGCTTGCGTTTTTTCGAGCCTTGCGCCCCAGAGGTAGGGACATAAAAAAAGGGTCAACGCCTTGACCCAATCTTTGTTAACCTTAAATCTAATATACTATGAAAAACACATTGCAAATGTACGGCAAATCTTCCTACCTGCAAGCAATCCGGCCAAAAACCTACATTATTTAATGTTTTTCTTGATTTATATCAAGAACGAAACATTTATCGGGTTATTTGTTAAAACATGAAAACAGCAAGGGAGGCGCAATCCACTGACGGAACGCACCTCCCCTATACCTATATTATATTTATAGTTTAGAATAAATAAGCTACGGAAACTTGCCAGGTGTTGGTCTTGAAGCTCATCGCGCTCACATGGTCCGTGAGGCTTTCGCTGGTATCACCCAACGCGATGTTGTAGTTGATGCCGGCCTGCAGGTGACCCAGCAGCTTCACACCGGCACCGATGTTGGCACTCAGCGTAGAGCTTTTCAGCTTGAAATCGTATTCCTTGAAGCTCTTGTCACCGATGTTCCAAGAGAACTGCGGTCCGGCAGCGACATAGACACCGGCCATGCTACCCAACCCGAAGGTATATTTCAGGTTGACGGGGATGTCGATGGAGTTCATGTTAGCCGTTCCGGCATCCGTCTTACAAGCGCCCTTGTGAGAGTAGAGCAACGAGCCGTCCACGCCCAAGCCTATCAAGGGAATGGTAAACTCCGCCATCGGTCCAATGAAGTAACCCGTAGAGTTCTTTGTACTAATGTTATCGATGTCCGCTTTTGACATGTTCAAACCGGCCTTCACGCCCCAAGAGATCTGGGCTTGTGCGGGCACTGCCACCAATGCGGCGACAGCGACCAACAATACTGTCATGATTTTTTTCATCGTTTCGCTTTCTTTAGAAGTTTAACAGCGCAAAGGTAGGCTATAATTCTTACAAAACCATAAGATAAGGGAGGAAAGTTCTCGGAATCCCCCGACCGCGAGGCTTCCGCCGCCCTACATTCCCATGGGCAGATAGGTGCTCGTGCCGCGGCTCTTCTCGCCCTGGTTCAGGTTGAACCGGCTGTCGGAAGCTCCCTTGCCCGTGGAGTTGAACTTATAGCTGAAGTTCACCGTCCAGTAGCGACCGAACACGGGACGCCAGGAGGAGAAGACATAGTCCATCATCACCGTGCTGGTGAAGGACATGCTCTTGTTGAGCAGGTCGTAACCGGAGAGGCTGACGCTGGCGCGGTTCTTCAGGAAGCGGTAGCCCACTATGGCGTTGAGGTTCATCTCCCGGTTGCCCGTCAGTCCACCGGTAAGCGGATGCATCACGTCATAGGCGAAGCGGGCGTTGAGAAAGAGACGCTTCGTGAGGTTGTTCTCCGACCCTACCACCAGTTGTTCGCCGAAGTAGTTGCGGGCACTGCCGACCGTACTCTTGGCGTACGACAAGGAGGTGTACGACGAGAGCCTTATGCGGTATTGGCGCGAGAAGTTGGAAAACAGGTTCACCGACAGCGCCACCTTTTGGTTGTAGTTGTGGTTCTTCACCTCGTCCACAAAGGAGACGGAACGGCCGAAACTGTAGAACAGGTAGGACGACAGGCTCGACTTGATGCAGTCCAGCGTCTGCTGGTAGCCCACGTTGGCCGAGGCGGACAGGTCGCCGTTGAAGTTCTCGTAGGTGGTGTAGGTGGCGCCTTTGGTCAACTCGTATCCCCCGAAGTCGGGAAGTTGGGCTCCGTTGGCATAGTAACGGGTGCGTGACGCGATACGGTCCTGGTTCAACGTCAGCGAGGCGCCGCAAGAGAGCGAGGCGGAGTTGGCGAAGGTCAAGTTCCCGTAAATCTGGAAATCGTGCGATCGCGAAGGTTTCAGCTTGGAGTTACCGCTTCTCACGAACAGCAGGGAGCGGTCATCGATTTGCTCGGAGAGTTGTTCCATGGAGGGCAGTTGGGTGCGGCAACGATAGTCGAAGCTGATGCCGGACGAGAACCCTCCATAGTTCAGCGTGAGACTCGGGTCGAAGGAGAGGAAATGGCGGTCCATCTTGTTCCTGCGGTAGAGCACCCGGTCTTCAGCCAACAGGGCGTACTGGCTGTTCACCCCGACAGAGAAGTTGAGCCTACCGACCGCCAGCCTATAGCCCGCATCCAGCGCAAGGGTGTGGTAGTTGCGCGTGTAGTCCTGGCTCGACACCGAGTCCAGCCGCATCATCGCGCCGTCGGCCTCCATCCGCAACTCTTTGCTGCGGTCGTCCAACCGTTTGTAGGAGAAGTCCGCGCTGACGTTGTGGTGAATCTTCTCATCCACCTCGTCCTCCTCATCGTCCGGGTCGGTCAGTCCCCGTTCCTTCTTATGGGAGAAGTTGAGGGACAGGCTCATCCCCACGCCATAGTTCCGTTGGTAGCCGTCCAAGTCGGTTTGGTAGATGCGGTTGGTGGCCGTCGAAAGCACGGAATCGAGCCGCATGCCGTCACCGTTGTTCTCACTGAGTTGGAAGCTGGCGTTGCCGTTGAGGTGCATTCCCTTGTGGCCGAACAGTTCCCGTTGGATGCCCGCCGACCAGTTATACGACTTCCGGTCCGTCTGTCGGGTTGTGGACGTATAGTCCTCCGACCCGTCCGTCACCGTGCGCGTGTTGCCCAACGCACAGTCTCCCGCATCGCTGACACTGAAGTCCGTGGAGGCACGGAAGGAGTGGTGCATATAGTCTTCATAGGAAGCCTTGACGGTGTGCGAACGGGAACGGCTGTCCATGAAGGAAGAGTCGTTGTAGAGGCGTTGGGTATAACTCCCGGAGGGTTCATAACGGCGGGTACTGTAGTTCCAGTCCCGATTCCGGGTGTCGTCATACGAGTAGCTGAGGGCGTATTGCGAACCGACCTCCACGTCGCCCAGGTGACGTTCCATCCCCACGCCGGCATAGACATCGCGCGAGTCGGGATTGGCCGAGCGTTCCACATTCAGGATGTCGCTTATCATGTTCGACTCGCGGTTGATATTGTTCACGAAGGCGTTGCCGCTAAGCAGCATCGCCTCCGAGAAGAGGTTGGCGGTAGCCCCCACGGCATAGCGTTGGTGACTGTCCTCAATGTTCCGCCCGTAGCTGGCCAACGCATGACCCACCACGGCCTTGGTGAGTTTGCTCTTTGTCTCGATGTCGAACACGCGCTCCTTCTCCGCGGCCAGGTTGCCGTCCAACCGGTTCTTGGCGGACACCTGATCGTAGCTCTTGATGGAGATCACGTCATCGGCCGACAGATTCTCCAGGGCGTTGTGTACGCTGTTGCCGAATATCAGCTTGCCGTCCACATAGGTGCGCGACAAGGACTTGCCGAACACTTTGATGTCTCCGCTCTCCCCTATCTGCACCCCGGGCAGCTGTTCCACAATCTTCATCACCTCGTCGCCCATCAGCGTCTTGAAGGCAGCGGCATGGAAGACGACGGTATCTCCCCGCAGGGTGAAGGGCGGCACTTTGCCTTTCACCACCAGGTCGTTCAGCTCCACGTTCTTGGGTTTCATCTCGAACAGCTCACTCGCGTAGCCGCTGCGCACGTCCACCTCCTGCTCCAGGGTCTCGTAGGCCACGTGTGACAGGACGACGCGTGCCTTCCCCAGGGGTATCCGTTTGAAGTAGAACTGTCCGTTGATGTTGGTGATGCCGTGCAGTGTATCGCCGGGAACGATGAGTTCCACCGCCACGGCCGGCAACCTCTCGAACTGGTCCGTTTCTTCATTCCGTTCCACCACAATGCCGTTGAAGGCCGCGGTTTTCACCTTCTTCTTCTGTTGCGCCGCGCAAGGCAGTCCAACCAGACAGAGGAGTGTCAGGAAGAGTAGTATATGGCGTATCATTCGTTGGCGTGATTTCGTGAATACCTGTACATTCTTGTTATCGCGGTGCAAAAGTAATTGTTTTTGTTGTATCTTCGCAGTGAATTTACGTAGAGCGTCAAATAAGTAAGAGAGGAATTATGGAAGAACATGAATTGTTGGTCCGGTTGAGCAAGGGAGACAGTTGGGCATTCGCCTGCCTGTTCCGATGCTACTACAAGGACCTCGTACTGTTTGCCGGAACCTACCTAAGGGACAAGGCGACGTGCGAGGATGTTGTACAGGACGTGTTCACCAAGCTCTACAAAAGTCGTGCAGAGGCAGAGAAGATTCAGTCCCTGCGTTCGTTTCTGCTACGCTCCGTACAAAATGCCTGTCTGAACGAGATCCGCAGAGACGAGACGCATCGGAGATATGTGGAACTAAACGCCTTGTCCGATGAAGAAGCCCTCAAAGAGACGGAGGATTACCTGTTATACTCCGAACTGAGTGTCCGCCTGCAGGAGGCTCTTGAGCATCTCTCTCCGGCGCAGCGACAATGTTTCGAGATGAACCGTATGCGGGGAATGAAACAGGCGGATGTGGCCCAGGAGTTAGGCATCCCCCTTAGGACCGTAGAGGCAAGGATTGCCGAGTCGTTGAAAATTCTGAAGTTCCAATTGAAGGACTATTTCGCAATCATCATGTTCTTTTTTACCATCAAGTAAGGCATCCTCGTCTTCCGACAATTAGGCAGCGAGTAATCCGCTACGAACCAGCCCATTCCGGTTAGTCATCGTCCCCTTTCATTGGTTGGTCTTGTCCACTATTTTGAACCCGGCACTCATTTTTCCTCTATTTTCCCTGCGGTTATTTCTCCATAGTGTGTCTTTTTAATAAAACGATGAAATATGGACAAGGATATTGATCAGCTAATCTATCGTTACTTGTCGGAGGAAGCCACCTCTGACGAAATACAACAGTTGGACACGTGGTTGAGCGAAGACAAGGAACACATCCGTTACTTCTTCCGCATAAAGAACCTCTATGACACCGTTCGTCCCGCTTTTGTTCCGGATACGATTGACGAACAAAAGGCGTATCGGGCTACGCTCCATCATATAAATGGAAGGAAATCCGCCACCCGCTGGTGGCTCACCGCCGCAGCCGCTGTAGCCGCCCTACTGGTGACAACGACTGCCGTGTTGCATTTCACCCAGACAGAGAAAAGCGCAAAGCCCGGTGTGACACAAAACCCGACTCGGTTTCAGCAAATAGCCTCAGCCACGCTGGTATTGCCCTCGGGCGAAGAGATTCCTTTAGGAGAGGCCGACTCCTTAGACATCACCGAAAACAACAACACCGTAGCAAAGGTGAAAGATTGCGCCATCAACTATTCCGACAATGAAACGGATGTGCAAGTTGAGGCGTATCACCTTCTGCGTATTCCGTGCGGTGGAGAGTTCAAACTTACTTTGAGTGACGGGACGAAAATTTGGATTAATGCCAAGACAGAGGTGCGCTATCCGTCCCTCTTCATTGGACAAGAGCGCAAAATATACGTCACCGGAGAGGCATACCTGGAAGTTGCACACAATGCGGAACGACCATTCAAAGTAGTGACACCACAGAGTGAAGTGACCGTGTTGGGTACTTCGTTCAACGTGAACACCTATCCCGAGTTGCATGATGAGCAGGTGACGCTCCTTGAAGGAAAGGTACGGGTACGCACCGAGGAAAACGGGCAGTCTATCGTATTGAAGCCGGGCGAACAGGCATCGGTAAGCAAGGCGGACGGAACACTGAGCAAGCGGATTGTGGATCCAGAGCTCTATTGCGCTTGGCACAAAGGGGTGTTAGCCTTCGAGAACAGTTCGTTGGAGAAGATTCTTACAACCCTCTCACGCGTGTATGACATAAAGGTTAGCTGGGAGGATGAATCCTTGAAGCAATTAGCCTTCACGGGTGAAATTCAGAAGTATGAGCAGACGGACAAGTTCCTGCGAATGATTAGCCTCACCAACGACGTGCGTTTCGAGATTCACGGAAGAGAGATTATTGTCATGAAACCTTAATGAAAGGGACGGTTGGTGATGCCGCACTTTCCGTCCCCCCAATTAAATACCAAAATCAATCCAGTATTAATTTCAAATGCAAAAGTATGAGAAAAGAGAAAGAATTGTTTCCGCCGCTGGCTAAAAGAATGTTAACCAGGCGGGTGTGCATCTTCGTATGCTTTCTTTGCATGATGGCCTTGCAAGCGATGGCACAGGATGCAAGGAGGATTACACTGCATCTTAAAAACTCCACGATGACGGAGTTCGTAAGGCAGATAAAACAGCAAACGGGTTACGCTTTCTTCTACAACAATGACGTTCCGGCCATGGTGGAACCCGTCAATGTAGACAAGAAGAATGCTCCCTTGGAAGAGGTATTGCGTGAGGTGTTAGTTCCCAAAGGCTACACGTTTACCATCGAAGACCGCACAATCATCATCAAGAAAGCGGCTTCCGCGCCCGCGCAAAAGTCCGAAGTTTCCGGTACGGTTGTCGACGAGAGGGGTCTCGCTCTGCCTGGTGTCAATGTAGTGGTGAAGGGGACAGACCAAGGAACGACAACCGACATGGACGGAAAGTTCACGCTGACCTTGAGCAAGCCCAACCCTACGCTGACATTCACGTTCGTGGGAATGGAAACCCAAGAGGTCAGGCACAAGGGACAGAGAGAGATGAAGGTAAGGATGAAAGAGGCGCAAGCCGAAATCGAAGAGGTGGTCGTAACCGGTATGTTCACCCGTAAGGCAAACAGTTACACGGGAGCCGTTACCACCATCAAAGGAGACGACCTGAAAGCCGTAGGCAACGGCAACATATTGCAAAGTTTGAAGAATATCGACCCGTCATTTATGATGGTGGAGGATTTGTCCGCAGGCTCTGACCCGAACACCCTGCCAAACATCCAGATGCGAGGACAGACAGGCTTCTCGGAGGTGGTTAGCGAATATCAAGAGAACCCGAACCAACCTTTGTTTATTTTAAACGGATTCGAAACGACCATGACCAAGATTCTCGACCTGGACATGAACCTGGTAGAAAGCGTTACCTTGCTGAAAGATGCCACGGCAAAGGCCATCTATGGTTCGAAGGCAGCCAACGGAGTGGTGGTTGTGGAGACGAGACGACCCGGGAAAGGGCGTATGAAAATCTCATACACAGGAAGTGTCGACATCGAAGCGCCTGACTTGTCGAGCTACGACCTCTGTAACGCCATGGAAAAATTACAAGCGGAACGAAATGCAGGGTTTTATTCCAGTGAATCAGCAAAGGCTCAGATAGAGAAAGACCAACAATACAGCCTCATGCTTAGAGACGTCTTGGCGGGCGTTGACACCTACTGGTTGGACAAGCCTTTACGTGTAGGTGTCGGACAAAAACACTCGCTGTACCTTGAGGGTGGAGACGACTACATGCTATACGGAGTAAACCTGAGCTACAATGACGTGGCAGGTGTGATGAAGGGGTCGAACAGATCCGTACTGAATGGAGGAATCACACTTTCGTATCGCTACAAAAAGCTGTCATTCCGTAATCAGTTAAGCATCGATGACAACAACTCAAGTGACTCCCCTTATGGAACCTTTAGCCAGTACGCCAAGCTAAACCCCTACAACCGCATCTATGATGACGATGGCAAAATGAACAGTTTTTGGACGAATAACATCACCGAGTACAACTACCTCAAAAACGGGTCAATCAATACCCGCTTCGACGATAAATACACGATGTTGACAGAAAACTTTTATGTTGAATATCAGGCGACGAAAGACCTTCGGCTTACCGCCCGCTTCGGCCTCATCAAAAAGAACAGCGAATCGGAAGACTATAAGCCTGCTGACCATACGGACTTCATCAACTATTCAGGTGATAGAGCCGCATTGAAAGGGTCATACGCTATAAGCCAACGGAAAGACAACACCATCAGTGCGGATTTAGGCGCTGCTTATTCTGTGCAGTTAAACAAACACCTCTTCTTCCTCAATGCGCAATACAGCCTGAGCAGACAAAAATATGACTACTATGCCCTCACTGCCGAAGGACTGCCTAATGAAAATATGGACCACATATCCATGGCGATACAATATCAAGGGACAAAGCCCACCGGCGGAGAGGGAATCACGCGCGACATGGGTATTGTGTCTTCTTTAAACTACTCATATAATGACCGTTACTTAGTGGATATCAACTACCGTTTGACAGGGTCGTCAGATTTCGGAGCGGACAACCGCTGGGGAAGTTTCTATTCCTTTGGTGCCGGTTGGAACATGCATCAAGAGGATTTTCTCAAAGACGTTTCGTGGCTTACCCGATTGAAACTTAGGGCCTCAACCGGATATACCGGTTCACAAGGGTTTAGCTCCTATGCCGCAGTCCCCACCCTGAATTACTATCAGGAGACTTACCAAGGAAAGTTGGGCTCTTACCTTTTGGGATTGGCGAATTCGGACTTGGCATGGCAAAAGAAGTATGATACGAACGTTGGTATGGACCTATCTCTTTTTGAAGGAAACCTGAACGGACGTTTCGACTATTACATTGCAACGACCAAAGGAACGATTACATCCGTGTCCACACCTCCCTCCACCGGATTTTCTTCATACACGGCAAACCTGGGTGAAGTGGAGAACAAAGGTTGGGAAGCCAGCTTGAACTGGCGAATTTGGCGGGATGCCAAAACAGCCAGCTACGTCTCACTATACGCATCCGCATCCTCAAATAAGAATGTACTGAAGAAGGTATCCAATTCATTAAAGGCATTGAACGACAAGTCTGACGAACAATATGAAACGGACAAGACAAACACCGCCATCCCGGTGCGCTATGAAGAGGGCAGTTCCATGACCGCCATTTGGGTAGTCAAATCGTTGGGAATCGACCCGGAAACAGGCAAGGAAGTATTTGTAAAAAAAGACGGCTCACTTACCTACGACTGGAGCAGTAGCGACTATATTGACGGGGGCGACTCCCGTCCGAAAGTTTCCGGTAATTTCGGTGTGAATATGGAATACCGCGGTTTCGGTCTGAATGCCGGATTCACTTGGCGGTTAGGTGGCCAGATATACAACGAGACCTTATTGAGTAAAGTTGAAAATGCAGACTTGAGATACAATGTAGACCGCCGTGTTTTCAAGGGTCGTTGGAGCGAACCGGGGCAGATTGCGCGTTTCAAAAGCATTGCGGATGACTCGTACACCCAACCCACCTCGCGTTTTGTAGAAGACTACAACACGCTGACATTCTCATCCCTAAGTCTTTCATACGATTTTCGTGAATGCAAATTCATGCGCAACAGTTTCCTTGAGCGCATGAAAGCCACGTTCTACATGAACGACCTGTTCACTTTGTCCTCCGTGAAGATTGAGAGAGGAACATCCTATCCCTTCGCAAGGACTTTCTCGTTTTCACTACAGTTGAACTTTTAAACAAAAGCACGATGAAAAGAAAAATGATTAAATATTCCGCTTTAGGTCTATGCATGCTGGTGCTACAGGCATGTAACGACTATTTTGATGTCCGGCCTAAGTCACAAGTGCTGGCGGAGTACCTGTTTGAGACGGAAGAAGGCTTCGATGACCAATTGACGGGAGTCTACAAACAACTGGCTTCAACCTCACTCTACGGAAAGGAGCTGACGTTCGGTTTTATGGAGACCTTGTCGCAAAACTACGATCTGCCCGCTGGCAGTCCGTACGAGGAAGCGGCAAAGTACAACTATGAAAGCACGACCATTAAATCCAAGATAGACGCTATCTGGTCAGGGATGTACACCGCAATCGCCAACATCAATGTCATGATGGAGTATATAGACAAGGACTTGTCCATCTTCACGGGCGACCATCACAACATGTACAAAGGAGAGGCATTGTGTTTGAGAGGGTTCATTCACCTTGAGTTGTTGCGGATGTTTGCACCCGCCTACGGTGCCAACCCTGATGCTCCGGCTATACCTTACGTAACCGCCTACTCTCCGGAGGTCACGGAGCAGTCCACTGTCGCAAAAGTGCTGGATTACATCATCAAGGATTTGGAAGAGGCAGCAGGGTTACTAACAATTCCTTCCGATAATAATAATTATAATGGATATAGGGCGGACTACTACTTGGCGACTGCGTTGCTTGCGCGTGCCTATTGGTGGAAAGGAGATGCGGAGAATGCCTTAAAGTACGCCAGAGTAGTCATCAACGATTCATCCATTGAGTATCTAAGATCTTGGGTATACAGCAGTTCATTGGAAAGTTCAGACCGCAGTTATTGGGACCGCATGTTTTCCACGGAATTACTATTCCGACTTGAAGTGCTCAATCTGGACGATATAACAGACCCCTATTTCAAGAACAGCGGCAGCGGCACTGACAAGCTGTCGCCATCTCCATCAAAATGGGAAGACATCTATGAATATTCCAAGGGATACGGAACGGATTTCCGGTACTCCAAGCACTGGGAATATGACGGGAGTGACCCTTATTTCGCCAAATATTGGCAATACGAAAACGGCATGTACAACAATATGGTTCCTGTGGTCAGGAAATCCGAAGCCTATTACATAGCCGCAGAAGCATTGGCAAGCATGGGATCGGTTTCTGAGGCGGTAGCTTATCTCAACGAGGTTCGTTCACACCGCAACCTTAGTGAATTTCCATTGGAAGAGACGATATCAGCGAATGAGCTCCAAAATGAAATCTACAAGGAAGTTCGCAAGGAGACGGTCGGTGAGGGGCAACTGTTTTTCTTCTACAAACGGTTGAAATACACGAACATCCCGGGGTCGTCTGTTCCTGCAAACGATGCCGTCTATGTACTGCCAATGCCGGACAATGAAAAAGAGTTTGGTAAAAGAAAATAATCAAAACGATAAGACGAATGAAACGAAATATATTTTTACTCGCATGCCTGCTCCTATCATGGGTTGGTTGCAAAAACGATGATTATGTGTGGGGAGACATGAGTTACGCTCGCATCGTTGGTCCTGAAATCTGGACACTGGGAACAGACTCTATGACCTACACGTTCTCCACTTCCTCTTCTGATGTTACTCAGTTTACGATAGAGGCTATGATTTATGTTCAGGGGAAAGTCGCGGACAATGACAGGAGTGTACGTCTAAAGGTCGATGAATCCAGGACATCCGCTGCAACAGACAGTTACTCTTTTCCTTCCGAAGTTATATTAAAAGGAGGTGAGCACAGTGCCCTTTGCCCTATCGTAATCAACAGGACAGATGACATTAAGGATAAAGAGTATCGTTTGTGCGTGGAGATAGCGCCTGCCGGCGACTTGAAGGCCGGTGTAACCAAAGATGCGTCACTGACTATCACATGGACCGATAAGATATCCAAGCCTTTGAATTGGGACGACGATTTGAACGAGTTCTTCGGAACCTATAGCGAGGTCAAATACCGCTTCATCATTTCAACGTTGGGTGTCTCCAGCTTCCCGTACGGTGAAGGTGATTTCACATGGGGAAAAATGTGGAACTACCATCTTCAGTTGATTGCCGCTTTGGAAAAGTACAATGCGGATGAAACCAATCCGGACCGTCCTTTGAAGGATGAGAATGAAGGTATTGTATCATTTAACTAACATCGATGAACATGAAAAGATTAATATATATTTTATTGGGTTTATGTTTCCCGGTATTCTACAGTTGCATGGATGATTTAGGCAACTATGATTACGACTACGAAGACGTGCCGGTAATCGAGATAGATTCAGCTTTGCTGGCACAAGCGGGAAAAAGCATCTACTACATTCCGTGGAATGTGGGGGATAAAGTCAGCGTACCGTTGGAGATTAACTATAAAT
>CAVFNZ010000063.1:13265-13898 GCA_963624095.1 Clostridium sp. CAG:217
GTTGGTAGCTGATTACCCTTATAAGGCCCAATCCGTAGGCAATGCTCAAGTTTATCCCCCTGCGGATACCATCTGCCGGACGTTAAGCTTAGACTATACGGTAAGTCTGGAAGCCGGGAAAAAGTATTCGTTAGACCTGATAATCATGGACACCGTAACAAACCTAAGCAAAAGATATTCCTTCTTAGGCTCTTTCGAAGTCCCTGAGGCCGGATATGTGTATGGAATATACTGCTTACAAGAGAAAAATGGACGACTGGATATGGATGTATTCGGGACTCCGGCCGCATTAATCTATAGTTACAATAGTTCGAAAACTTTCCACGTAAAAGACTACTGGAGTAAAGTCCACCCAGACCATCCGCTGAAAGGCAAGACGGGATCTGTCTACCATTCGTCAACAGGCTCTTGGTTCTATGTATTCACCGATGAGGAGGGCATGCGTTGCGCACCTGCCAACTTGGTGGTTATGGACACTTGGGAAGAAATGTTCCATGATGTTCCTGATTACGCTCCGGAGGCTTATACCTGTCTCAATAAATGTGATTTCTTGATTAACGACGGGAAGTTGCATTGTCTCTATTTGGGAAAAGGCGACCGTAAGTTCCTTGCGCCCACAGGAGGAGATTACGA
>CAVFNZ010000064.1:0-13867 GCA_963624095.1 Clostridium sp. CAG:217
GCGTACATTGACATATGGTCTCCGTTGTAGGTTGCCCATCCGAGTGCCAGCTCGGACAAGTCGCCCGTGCCGACTACCAAACCGTTCACCTGGTTGGCTACGTCCATCAGTATCTGGGTGCGCTCGCGCGCCTGTCCGTTCTCGTAGGTCACGTCGTGCGCCTCCATGTCGTGGTCGATGTCCTTGAAATGTTGGATGCAGGCCTCTTTGATGGAAATCTCACGGATGGTGACACCCAGTGACCGCATCAGTTGCAGCGCGTTGTTGTAGGTGCGGTCGGTGGTGCCGAAGCCCGGCATCGTGATGCCGATGATGCCTTTGCGGTCCATGCCCAACTTGTCGAACGTGCGGGTACATACCAACAGGGCGAGGGTGGAGTCCAGTCCACCGGAAATGCCCACTACCACTCTCTGGCAATGCGTGTGGACCAACCGTTTGGCAAGTCCGCTCACCTGAATGGCGAAAATCTCCTCACAACGGTTGTCCAGCTCCTGTCCGGCAGGCACGAAGGGCATGGCCTCTATGGGGCGTGTCAGCGTGAGGGCTTTCGGATTCACCGCTTGCGTGGCGATGTGTGTGGCACGCTCCTTTACCTCATACTGTGCGCAGGTGGAGAACGTCGTGTTGACGCGGCGTATGGTGCGCAGATTCTCCACGTCAATCTCGCTGCAGACGAGCTGCGGTTCCATTGAGAAACGCTTGGAGGTTGCCAGTGTGCGTCCGTATTCATAAATCAGTCCGTTGCCGGCAAACACGATGTCCGTGGTGGACTCTCCGAATCCGCACGAAGCGAAGACGTAGCCTGCGATGCAACGGGCGGACTGCTGACTAAGCAGCGAACAGAGGTAGTTGTGCTTGGCGATGCTCTCGTTGTCGGCGGACATGTTGAAGATGATTTCCGCGCCATTGAGTGCCAACAGGCTGCTCGGCGGGATAGGAGCCCACACGTCCTCGCAAATCTCGATGCCGAAGCGGCACGATGGCGTGTCGAACACCATGTTGGCGTTTACCGGCACTTCTTGTCCCAGCAATTGGATGGAAGCGCGCAACCCGTGCCCGCTGTGAAACCAACGCTGCTCGTAGAATTCACGATAATTGGGCAAGTAGATTTTCGGTACGATGCCCAGCAGTGTGCCGTTCTGAACAACCACGGCGCAGTTGTAGAGCGACGCTTCTATCATCAAAGGCGTTCCCACCAACACGATGCACTGCTTGCCGACGGTGGCGGTGACGATGGATTGCAGGGCCGTGACGCTCTCGCTGAGCAGAAGCTCGTGCGCGAACAGGTCGCCACACGTGTAGCTGGTGATACTCAACTCGGGGAACACGATGATTTCCACATCCAGTTTCTCCGCTTCGTCAATCTGCGCAATGAGTTGCGCCGCGTTATATTGACAATCGGCCACCTTCACGCTTGGTATGGCTGCCGCCACTTTCACAAAACCAAAATTCCGCATGCTTCTTTGTACATTATTGTTATATAGACCATCGCCAGACTATTCGTTCGATCCATTCTGTTCCGATTCTTCTGTCCAACAGGGGAGTCGTCAGAAAGAGGATGCTTCCGTCGGCTTTCGTGGAGCAAAAGTACTGCAAATTATCGAGAGGACAATATAGGGAAACTCAAAAACTGCATGACCTTGGCTTTCCGTCTCAGCAATGATTATCCCGGTCTTTATTGTAAAAGAAGATGTATGCGTACTAAACAACGTTAAATATAGGCAGTTTTTCATCCGTTTTGTATGTTGCATAACATAAAACCTATACTTTTGCATCGTGTTTTTCATGGTATTAGATTTAAGGTTAAGAAAGATTGGGGGTCGCGAGATTCCCTTCTTTTTTTTATATTGCCTATAATGTCATGGGCTCATGCCTATAATGTCTCGGGGCTATGCCTATAATGTCTCGGGCTCCCGCCTATAATGTCGTTTTTCGAAGAGGCTTTCTGATAATCACCCAGTTTTTTGGCAAGCCGAAAATGCAAGTACTTACGTTGGCACATGCAAGTACTTACGTTGGCACTTGTAAGTACTTACGTTGGCGGATGCAAGTACTTGCGTAGATTTTTCATCTTTTTTGTCAATTCCTTTTCGTGATAATTCCTGTTTTTGCCCTACCTTTGTCTGTGTTATGCGCTATTATAATATGTATAGATTTCTTTTGTGCGCGGTAGCTCTGTGGCTATGCGCTTTCGTTGATGTCCTGGCCCAATATTCGGTTACGTCCTATTCCGTGAGCGACGGATTGTCGCAGAACAGTGTCGACCAGGTGTTCCAAGACAGCAAGGGAAGATTGTGGTTCGCCACATGGGATGGACTCAATCTGTTTGACGGTTACGCTTTCCACAATTATAAAGGTAATCCGAAGAAGGGTGTTATGCTCTCGAACAACCGGGTGACAAAGGTGACTGAGGACGCGTACGGTTACTTGTGGACGGTGTGCAACAATGGCGAGGCGCAACGCTTTGACCCATCCACCGGCTCTTTCGAACTGGTGCAAGAGTCGCGCAACCTGCCCGTGTACCGTATAAAGGTATTGTCCAACGGATATGTGTGGCTGTTGGCTGACAGACAGAATGGTGCCATACGACTGGTCGTCGACTCCCTGACACAGACCTTCAAGGCCGATCTGAACCTGTCGGGAAGCCAATCCCAAGGCTATGGACGCATCGAACAAATCCACGAGGACAGTAACGGAAACCAATGGTTGCCCACGCTGGACAATGGACTCTTTTACGTGAAAGCCGGTACGGCCGAAGTGAATGACAACTATTCGTACGCTCGCAGCGGTGTGTGCAAAAGCGTCTTCTCCTTGTGCGAAACCTCTGACCATATGTTCTTTGGCTCCGAGGACGGAAGGGTGTGGCAGTATGACAAACGGAAAAAGCGGATGTCACTGCTGAAGCTCGATGCCCAGTCACCGGTTATATGCATCCTCCAATTGCCCGACAATCGGTTGATGTTCGCCACGAAAGAGGACGGAATCTTTATCTCCTCTACGAACCAACGGCAATTCAAACCCTATAACACGCGCACGGCATCGTGGATAATCAGCGACCGGATACAATGGATGGAGAAAGAGGAGACGGGTGCCGTGTGGATACAAACCACCGGGACGGCGGACTTGTTGCGTTATGACCCGTTGACGGACAAGGCTACGCGCTTCACTGCCAGTGTCCCGTTGCCGGGGAATGGCAATAGGGATAGGCTGAATGTGATAGATACCGGTCAGGAGACCGTGTGGATCTATCCGTTCAATGGCGTGGCGCATTACGACAAGCGCACCAATCGACTGGAAAACCTGAACCTTAATCATCCCCAGTTGTGGAACGCTAAGAAAGTCCATTTCTCCATCTTCCTCGACCGGCAAGGGGCTCTGTGGGTCTCTTCCATGCGTTGGCTCGGAAAGGTGGTGATGCCCAAGAGCGATTTTCATACCCGGACGTTGCCGTCGGGCGGACAGAATCCCGAGGTGGACCAGGCTCTACGGTCTATGCTCTTTGCCGACAGCCTCCTGTGGGTGGGCACGCGCGGCGGTGCGCTCCAAGCGTATGACCTGGACTACAAACTGCAGGCGACGTATCCCATAGGAGCCCCTTACTGCATGATGAAAGACCGCAAAGGCCGCTATTGGGTAGGTACCAAAGGCCGGGGTGTCTTTGTGGGTAAACGCGTTGGCGGACCGACACAGTACCGGTTTACCCAATATAAATACAGTCGCGATGACCTCTACAGCCTTAGCGTGAACGATGTGTACGACATCCATGAGGACGGGGAGGGTCATGTGTGGGTGGCTACCATGGGTGGCGGACTGAACCTGGTGGATGAGCGGGACGGGACACTGCGTTTCATCAACTACCGCAACGAATGGGTGGACTATCCCATGAAAAGCGGCGCGAAGGTGCGCGCCCTCTCGTCGGACAACAAAGGCAACCTGTGGGTGGGCACGGACGAAGGCATACTCACCTTCCCCTGTACATTCCGCTCCGTGGCGGATATCCGTCCCACTCTCATACAGAACGACCCGGAGGACGGTCATAGTCTGCCCAGCAACAACATCTACTCCATCTACTTTTCCCGGAGCGGCGAAGGTTACTTGGGTACTTACGGCAGCGGGCTGGTACGGATATGTGGGGTAGACGGCGGCAAGTACCGGTTTCGCAACTACACGATGCGCGACGGAATGGAGTCGGACATCGTCTACGCCATCCATGAGGATCGGCAGGGCGACTTGTGGATGGTCGGCGAGACGGGACTAACACAGTATCGTATCAAGGAAAACCAGTTCGACAGTTTCGACTCCTACGCCATCGGCTTCCCGGTGATGTTCAGCGAGGGCAAGTTCGTTCAGCTCCCGTCCGGTTGGCTGGCGATGCCCACCTACACCGGGCTCTTTACGTTCGACCCCGACAAGGTGAAGAAGCGCGACTATGTGCCGCCCATCGTCATTGCGGGTTTCCATCTGGATGAAGACTCGTCGTACGTCTCCGGTGAAGGGATTCCGACAGAACCCGACTACATAGACAACCTGAAGCTGAAGCCCCACCAGCGGACATTCACCATCGACTATGCCGCCGTGGAGACCTGCAACCCGTTGGGAGTCCACTATGCCTACATGCTCGAAGGGTTCGATGACGACTGGCATTATGTGGGTCGCCAGCGCACCGCCTCGTACATCAACCTGCCCAAAGGAACGTACCGCTTCAAGGTCCGTTCCACCAACGGCGAGGGGGTGTGGGTAGACAATACGCGTACCATACGCCTGGAATTGTTGCCCTCCTTTTGGGAGACATCGTGGGTCATTGTCCTGTACGTCCTTGGCGCGCTGATGCTGTTTGCCGTGGCGATATACCTCTATGCGAAATTCTACAACCTGCGCAGCAGGGTTCATTTCGAGAAGGAACTGGCTGAGGCCAAGCTGAAGGTCTTCACCGACGTGTCGCATGAACTGCGCACCCCGCTGACCTTGATTACCGCTCCCGTGGAGAACCTTTTGCAGCAGGACGACCTTTCGGACATGGTGCGAGGGCAGTTGGAACTTATCCACCGCAACGTCGACCGCATGCTCCGGCTGGTGAACCAGATACTGGACTTCCGCAAGTTGCAGTGCAACAAGATGCGGATGCGCGTCGAGCGCGTCGAGATGGTCTCCTTTGTCTCGAAGATAAAGCACGACTTCGACGAAGTGGCCAACGATCACCATATCTATTACGTCTTTTCCCATACGTCGGATTCACTCTATCTGTGGGCGGATGCCGATAAGTTGGAGAAGATACTTTTCAACCTGCTCTCCAATGCGTTCAAGTACACCCCCGACGGCAAGATGATAGAAATCTCCCTGCGCGATGATTCCGAATATGTCTATCTGAGTGTGCGCGATGAGGGGGTAGGCGTTTCAGAAGACCGCATGAAGCATCTGTTCCAGTACTTTGCCAACTGGAGCGACAAGTCCGTGACGGGACAACCGTCAACGGGCATTGGCCTGTCGGTGGTGAAACAACTGGCCGAGCTGCACAAGGCGGAGGTCTCCGTCACCAGCAAGGAGGGTAGCGGCAGCTGCTTTGAGGTGAAGTTCCGCCAGGGAAGGGAACATTACGACGACAGCGTGGAATGGATCATGAACGATGAAACGGAACAGCAACCGGTGCTGAACACCCGGGAGGATGAACTCGGCAAGACGGAGAAAGGCCGCGATTCCATCCTGATAATCGAGGACAACGATGAGATGCGCACCTTCTTGTGCGGAATCTTCAATACATTATATAATGTATACGAGGCGGAAGACGGCGAAGTGGGTGTCCGCAAGGCCAAAGAGGTCTATCCGTCGCTGATCATCTGCGACATGATGATGCCGCGCAAGGACGGACTTGCCGTGGTGTCCGAGCTTCGGGGCGACATCAACACCAGCCACATCCCCATCATCGTGCTGACGGCGAAGACCAACTTCGACAGCCGCCTGCAATCCATGAACGAGGGGGCGGATGATTACATCACCAAACCGTTCAGCTCCGTTTATCTGAAGGCGCGGGTTTGCAACCTCCTGGCACAGCGCGAGAGGATGAAGGCATTCTATTGCCAACACATCATGGATGTGGAGGAGTCCGGGGCGGGAACTCAGGAAGAAGCTCCGAAGAAATTCGTTTCGGAGAACGACCGTAAGTTCATGGACGGCCTGACGGCTGTCATGGAGAAGCACCTAAACGATTTCGAGTTCAATGTGGACGATTTGGCGTCGGAGATGCTGATGAGCCGGTCGACTTTCTTCCGCAAGCTGAATAGCTTGATTGGCATGTCGCCCGTGGAGTTCATCCTGCAGACACGGATGAAGCGGGCGGCTCAACTGATAGCGGAAAACCAACACAGCATCTCCGAAATCAGTCTGATGGTGGGCATCAGTAACGCGCAGTACTTTAGCCGTTGCTTCAAGAAAGTCTACCAGATGACCCCAACCGAGTACCGTGAGAAGTCTACCGCTCAACACGCGTCCGGTCACAAGACCCCGGAACAGGGTGTACGAAGAGAAGAATAACCAATTAACATAACTCTAATTTCTAATTCATGAAACAGCTTATTTCAATCGGCCTCCTGACGTGCGCCCTGTCCGCCCTTGGGACCGTACAGGCTCAGAACCTTGTCCCCCAAACGGTGGAGATACCTTCGGGCAGTTTCTACATGGGAACATGGGGATTGGGCGAGAACTATGACGAAGCTCCGCAGCACAAAGTGTACATCTCCAAACCCTTTCGGATGGGGGTGACGGAGGTGACCAACGCCCAATATGAACAGTTCCGCCCCGAGCACAAAGCCTTGCGGGGCAAGAACGGATTCTCCAAGGAGGATGATGAGGCGGTGATATTCGTCAGCTACAACGATGCCATGGCCTATTGCCAATGGCTCTCCCAAAAGGAGGGGAAGACCTACCGCCTGCCTACCGAGGCGGAATGGGAATACGCCTGCAAGGCAGGCCGTTACTGGAACTTCTTCATGAACGACAAACTGCCTGCCGTGTATCAGAAAAACCAAGAGATAGTCTCTGAACCCAAGCCCGTGTCGCTGAAGGTGGGGCAGACCCCCGCCAACGACTGGGGACTCTACGACATGTGCGGCAACGTGGAGGAGTGGTGCCTCGACTGGTACGGACCCTATTCGGCCGCCGAACAGACCGACCCCGTGGGCTATGCCGACGGCATCGCGAGGGTGACACGCGGCGGCAGTCACAACACTCCCGCGGAATACCTGCGTTCGGCCAACCGCATGGCGATGCTCCCCGATGACAAGCACTGCATGACCGGATTCCGTGTGGTGGAAGCCGACTATCCCGCCACGCAACCCCTTGCCTGCCGGGCGGACAACTATCCCGTAGCCCAAACCCGTTGGGATTGGGACGCGCACAAGAGCGACAAGGCTTTCTTCACGGCACCGCAAGTCTATGTGCTCGAACCCGAGGCGGGCAGCGGCGTGCCTTTCTATCCCCACAACCACCAGCCCGCCATCACCTGGTGTGACAACGGTGACTTGTTGGCCATTTGGTTCTCCACCAAAGAGGAGAAAGGACGCGAGATGGTTGTCCTCTCTTCCCGGTTGCGTGCCGGAGCCACCGAATGGGAAAAGCCCCGCCTCTTCTATCATGTGGCGGACCGTAACTTGACAGGCTCCTCCTTGCTGAAAGACGACAAGGGAACGCTCTACCATATCAATGGCGTGGAGGCCGCCGGACGTTGGCGCAACCTGATGATGACCCTCCGCACCAGTACCGACAACGGACAGACCTGGAGCAAACCGCGCATCATCGAACCCGAACATACCGTGCGCCATCAGGTCATAGCCGGGTCCTTCGTCTCCCGCGAAGGCTGGCTGATACAGGCTTGCGATGCCGGACCCGGAGGAGCGGACGGAACTTCGCTGCACGTCAGCAAGGATGGCGGACAGACGTGGAACGACCAGTGGGACGGCTCACCCAAACCCGAGTTCAAGGAGGGTGGCACCGGAACGACCATTGCGGGCATTCATGCCGGAGTGGTGCAGCTGAAGGACGGACGACTGATGGCTCTGGGACGCAACAACAGCATTCCTGACGCGAACGGTCGCCTCCGTATGCCCATGAGCATTTCCGAGGACATGGGTAAGACGTGGCGTTACTCCGCTTCGGAGTTCCCGCCCATTGACGGGGGACAGCGGGCCGTGTTGCTGCGCATGAACGAAGGACCGATCCTTTTTGTCTCCTTCACCGACCATCCGTATCGTACCGCCAAGGAAGACCGGGGCATGACCTTCACCGACCCCTATGGCAACACCTTCAAAGGTTATGGAATGTTTGCCGCCCTGTCGTACGACGAAGGAAAGACCTGGCCCGTCAAGCGACTGTTGACCGATGGGGTCTATCGCTTCCTCAATGGAGGAGCGTGGACACAGTTCTTCGAGATGGATGCCCACCGGGCCGAACCCCGCGGCTATCTGGCCGCCACGCAGACACCGGACAATGTGGTTCACCTCATCAGCAGCCGTTTCCACTATACCTTCAACCTGGCATGGCTGGAAGAGGCCACGCGGCCGGCCATCTCCATAGAACCCTTCCTCGACGGCATCCATCACTGGAACCTGGAGCACAAAGACCGCGCCTATTACCGCTATCCCACCTGCGACATCCGCCACATTGCCGATAACTTCCTGGCCTATCAGAATGAGGATGGTGGATGGCCCAAGAATATCGACTGGTTGGCCGCCCTGCCGGCTGACTCCGTGAAGGCGGCACTGAAGGAGCGTTACCGCATGAGTACCCTCGACAACCGCAACTCCTTCACGCAGATAGAATACTTGGGCGATGCCTATAACCTGACGCGCGACAAACGCTATCGGGAGGCGGCGTTGAAGGGTCTCGAATACCTGCTTGCCACGCAGAAGGAGAATGGCGGCTGGCGTGGTTGGGACGTGGATGCCATCACCTTCAACGACGAAGTGACGACAGGCAGTCTGGAACTCTTCCAGAAGATAGTGCAGGGCGACAAGAGCTTCTCTTGGTTGACCTCGTCCATGAAGAAACGCATCAAGGCCGGCTACGAGCGCGGCATCCGCATGATACTCGATTGTCAGGTGGTGCAGAATGGCGTGAAGACCGCTTGGGCGCAGCAGCATGACAACGAGACACTCGTGCCCGTGAAGGCCCGAACCTACGAGTTGCCCGGCATCACCGCCAACGAGAGTTGCGACGTGTTGCGGCTCCTGATGAGCATCCGGCAACCGTCCGAAGAGGTGAAACAGGCCGTGAAGGCCGGCATCGCCTGGCTGCATAAGGTGGAGATTAAAGGCTTGCGGGTGGACGAGGTATCCATCCCCGAGGAGAAGATCATCAACCACGAGTATCCTTTCGACCGGGTGGAGGTGCGTGATGCCAACGCCCGTCCCATCTGGGCGCGTTTCTATGAGGTGGCGGACAATACGCCCTTCATGTGTACCCGTGCGGGACAGAAGGTGTGGAAGTTGGCCGATGTCAACGACGAACGTCGCACGGGATACGACTGGTACGGCTATTGGCCCGAGGCCATCTTCACGATCTACGATCAGTGGCTGAAGCGCATCGGTGAGTAAACAAGCCGGTCTTACTCCTTGGAGCAGACGGAAAACACAGCGTGCGGATTAGTAGGGTAAACCACTAATCCGCACGCTTTCGTCAGGCCGGACGTATACCTTATTATATATAGGTATAGAAGAATCGCTCGGCTTGTCGGTTATTTGTGCAGGAAGTCGGCACGCATCGGGCTGAAGCAGTCGATGAGGACACCGGCTTCGAGGCAGGTACAGCCGTGCAACACGTCCGGTTCCATGTAGATGCCGTCACCGGCTTCCACAATCTTCGTCTCGCCGTTCACCGTGAACTCGAATTTGCCGCTGGCCACGTACGTAGTCTGTGTGTGGTAGTGCGTATGAGCGGAGCCGACGGCACCTTTCTGGAATTTCACCTTCACCAGCATCACCTGTCCGTCGTATCCCATAATCTGACGAACGACACCTTCACCTGCCGGTTCCCATGCTTTTTCTTTCTCAAAGAGGAATGTTTTACTTCTAGTCTTTTCCATTTTCTGATTAGTTTATTAAAGTTGGTTTATCACGTTCAATAAATTACGGCCAAAGATAATGCAAATCGAATGCAGAATAATAAGCTTGCTTAATTTTTTTTGCTGAGATGCAGCTTATCTTATCCAAAGATACATCAAGCGTCAGACTACACAAAATATGCGTTGCCGTTTTTTTTCCCTTGTCTTGCGTTAATCAGCTCCCGACAGCCGTCGGCATCCTCCGTCTCTACGCCCCGCTTTACGAAATTGGTCAATGGGGTGATACTAACTGACCATTCTTTCCGTCGCCCCTCTTAAATTGGCTCAATCAGTTGCATCGTTAGGTAAAAAGCTCTACTTTTGAGGTCGATATACTAATACATTCAATAAACTAAAACTTAAGAGAAACACATGTACAATCTAAGAAATCTAATGATGGGCCTGCTTGTCGCCTTCGTTCCGGCGGCGACCTTGTGTGGCCAAAACCCGAAGAACAAACAGGCTGTGCTGAACACCATGAAGTCCGCTACGCACTTCATGATGGACAAAGTGAGCAACAAGGGAGGTTTCGTATGGAACTACCTGCCCGACCTCTCCCGCCAATGGGGCGAAATGGAAGCCTACCCCACGATGGTATGGATTCAGTCGCCGAGCACGCCGCTCGTGGGACAAGTGCTGCTGGACGCTTACCACGCAACCGGTGACGAGTACTACTACGAACAGGCCAAGAAGGTGGCTAACGTGCTGATTTGGGGACAAGAGCCCTGCGGCGGATGGAGCTACATGTTCGACCTGGCCGGCGAAGGATCGTTGCGCAAGTGGTACAGCACCATCGGCAAATGCGGCTGGCGCTTGGAGGAATTCCAACATTATTATGGTAACGCGACCTACGACGACTCCTGCACGAGCGACGTGGCCAAGTTCCTGCTCCGTATATATGTGGAGAAGAACGACCCGACATTCCGCCCCGCGCTCGACAAGGTCATCAACTTCATCCTCGAAAGCCAGTACCCCATCGGCGGCTGGCCCCAGCGCTATCCGCTCCGCTATGACCATGTGTTCCATGGCAAGGCCGACTATTCGTCGTTCCTCACACTGAACGATGACGTGATTCCCGACAACATCGACTTCCTCGTGCAGTGCTACCAGGCTCTGGGTCTGAAGAGCGTGAAGGCTCCCATCATGCGCGCCTTGAACCTCACTCTCGCTATGCAGCAGGGCGAACCCTACGCCGGCTGGGCCGACCAGTATACCGTGGAGGACGTGCTGCCCGCCCACGCCCGCTCTTACGAGCCGCGCAGCGTGAACACGGGAACTACCGTACGGATGATTCACAAGATGTGCGACTACTACAAGTTGACCGGTGAAACGAAGTTCCTGGCAGGTATCCCCGCGGCTATCAAGTTCCTCGAATCACAGAAGTTGCCCGACTCTGAGGTAGCCCGTTTCGGTGGCCGCCAATTGCGTGAAGGCGAGATTATGGTTCCCCGTTTCATCGACCCCGACAGCGGCAAGCCCCTCTATGTGCACCGCAAGGGTAGCAACGCGATGAACGGATATTACTATATCGACCAAGACATTTCCAACACCATCCGTCACTACAGCTCGGCCGCGCAGGTGAACATTGACGATCTCCGCAAACATTACGAGGAGGTGAAGGCGATGTCGCGTGAGGAGGCTACCAAGGACTCTCCCTTGTTGCGCTCGGAGCTCACGCCGCTGCCTACCTACTATGTGACGCCGCGTCCTTCCCGCAGGGGTGGGGAACTGCCCCAGGTGGCTGACATCCTGAAGTCTATCGACAAGGAGGGCCGTTGGATCACTCCGCTCACCAGCTACTCCAATCCTTACAAGGAACTGCCCGAGAAAATGGAGCAGAGCAATGAGACCAAGTACGCCCAGACGATGGTTGGCGACGACTACGATACCTCTCCCTATACTCCCACCGAAGAGGTGATGGGTATTTCCACACAGGTATACGTGTCGAACATGGCAAGACTAATCCAAAGTTTAACTGAATGAAAAATAAATTGACTTGGGCACTCGCTGCCTTTCTGTTGCTTTCCGCTTTCAAGGCGGATGAGCGTGACGCTATCACCATCTTCATGATCGGTGATTCCACGATGGCCAATAAGCCTACGATGTATGACAATCCCGAACGGGGCTGGGGGCAGATGCTCGCCGGCTTCTTCACCGAAGACGTCAAGGTGGACAACCATGCCGTCAACGGGCGTAGTTCACGCAGCTTCATCAACGAAGGACGTTGGGACGCTGTCGTTGCCAAAATTCGTAAAGGCGATTACGTGTTTATCCAGTTCGGTCACAACGACGAGAAACCCAAACCCGACAGACACACCGACCCGGGCACTACGTTCGACGAGAATCTGCGTAAGTTTGTCCGCGAGACAAAAGCCAAAGGGGGCATTCCCGTCCTGTTCAACTCCATTGTTCGACGCAACTTCGGCGAAAACACCAATGCCGTGACCGATGACGACTTGCACGGGAAGGGGACAACAGAGGTGACAGAGGGTGACAAGTTGATTGATACGCACGGAGCCTATCTGGACTCTCCGCGTAACGTGGCGAAGGAGATGAACGTGCCGTTTGTCGATGCCAACAAGCTGACGCACGACCTGGTGGAAGGTCTCGGGCCGGAAAAGTCGAAAGCCGTCTACTTGTGGATAGAACCCAAGCAAATCATGGCTTGTCCCGATGGTCGGAAGGACAATACCCACCTCTCCGTGTGGGGCGCGCGCACCGTCACGCGCCTCATCGTGGAGCAGGTAGCCAAGGAGGTTCCCGAGCTCGGCAAGTTTGTCCGCTACTACGACTATGTGGTGGCGAAGGACGGCAGCGGTGACTTCTTCACCGTGCAGGAGGCTATCAATGCCGTGCCCGACTTCCGCAAGGATGTGCGCACCACCATCTTGGTGCGTCCGGGAACCTACAAGGAGAAACTCATCGTCCCGGAGTGCAAGATTAACGTGTCGCTCATCGGACAGACCGGAGCCGTCATCACCTACGACGGATATGCCAGCCGCCTCAATGCGCTGGGTACGCCGATGTCCACCTCCGGGTCCTCTTCCTGCTACGTCTATGCGCCCGATTTCTATGCCGAGAACATCACGTTCGAGAACTCAGCGGGCCGTGTCGGTCAGGCGGTGGCCTGCTTCGTGAGCGGAGACCGGGCCTACTTCAAGAACTGCCGTTTCCTGGGCAACCAGGACACACTCTACACCTATGGCAAGAACTCCCGCCAGTACTACGAGGATTGCTATGTGGAGGGCACGGTTGACTTCATCTTCGGTTGGTCTACCGCCGTGTTCAACCGCTGCACCATCCATAGCAACGGCAACGGATACCTCACGGCTCCTTCCACGGACCAAGGCAAACCCTACGGCTATGTGTTCTACGACTGCAAGATGACGGCTGCCGACGAGGCTACCTCGGTCTTCTTGTCCCGTCCGTGGCGACCCTATGCGCAATGCGTGTTTATCCGTTGTGAGTTGGGCAAGCACATCGCCCCCGCGGGTTGGAACAACTGGGGCAAGAAGTCGAACGAGGAGACGGTGACCTATGCCGAATACAAGAGTGCGGGCGAAGGGGCCAACCCCAAAGCGCGTGCCGCCTTCGGCAAGCAGTTGAAGGACATCTCCCGCTACGACATGGCGAAGGTGCTGGCCGGTAGCGACGGCTGGAATCCGGTAAAGAACGGCAACGCGCTCGTCACGGAGAAACGATGAAACGATAAGTCGCCTTTGTGCGTAAAGAATACAGCAAGTAGCGGTGAGGATGGGGACTTGATGACCCATCTTC
>CAVFNZ010000065.1:0-13628 GCA_963624095.1 Clostridium sp. CAG:217
TACTATGCACAATAAAACAGATAGTTTTTTCATTCTTTATTATTATTTAAATTAGTGATTGTCTGTCTGATTTTAATAACATCTTCCGGCAAATACTTTACAATGGGTGGAAACCGGAACTGTCATTACTCCATGGGTTACCATATTGGTCAGTATAATTACATTCGCTGTATTTGGAATCTTGAGTAAGTATATACTCTTGGCCGTCAACCATTACCGAATACCGTTTCAATCCGTCATCACCGCCTGAACCTGAAGAAGAATTACTTCCTGTGTCGGCTGCATCGTTAAGCACATCCCCAAAATGAACGAATGAATCGAGCAAGCCCAAGACATTACCAATGTAAAAGCCCCATTTGGCAATATTCCACATTGTATCTGTTTCTATCCATCCAATCCATTTGATTATGAACCCTATCAGCAAAGCGATTACTCCCAGCACAAACCCAAAACCAAGCATTCGGCCAATTACCACCAATGCAATCCTGACAAGAAAGATAGCGACACCAAGAAAGAAAATCCATTTTAACCCGGTGAACCACGCAGATTCACCTTCTATATTAAACAGCCACGAGAAGAAACTCCATGATTCCTCTTTTGTGGAAGTACTTGCATCCCCTTCGTCTGTTACGGCTGTCAGATACGAGGTACTGACATAACCTTGCCAACCATTATAATTGATATTAGCCCAGCCGTTTTCTATGGAAATCACATCAACAACATTACCTTGGGATAATTGTCCCAATACTTCACTGTTTTTATTGGCCGAAGCACGTACATTAAGTCCATTTGGAGCAGTCACACGATAATAATCAGCAAAGGCTTCTATACATAGGAAGAAACTTATGAATAGGAATAAAAATGATTTTGTTATGGAACTGTGACACAAAGACGCATTTTCCGGCATAGAAATGTTTTGGGGAAATCCAAATCTGTTCATTACTACTTTTATGCCATTTTATTAAACCACGAAGCGTGGAACTGCAAATGCTACGTTCTAAGTCGGAGGTCGTAGGAATAACCTTTATTCAGAGTATGGTAACAGCAGCCCCACGCTATAGCGTGAGAAACCATTACGCTTTTCCCTCTGAATAGTCTTGAATTTCCTACGTTCCCGACTTCGAGATAAGCATAACGCTTCTTTCTTTTCTAATATGTCTTGGAAAGAGTGGCCTCTATCCGAATGCAAAAGTAATGAATTTCCTGTATAAACACCCGCTGTTTAGCGAGAATCAGCATATTAAGGCTAATTTTTAGCCTATTTGTACCCTCGTTGGTTCTCAAAAAGCAAAAAACGCAGAGTTTCAATAATAGTAAATAATTCCTTGACAAGTATTTTCCGCTTTTCACTCTATTCAATCAACAATAAAGTATAAAAAGACTTGCCCCTATTAACGCCCTGTCTACTTTTGGGCTCTAACAGTCCCCTTTCTCTATCCGGCCTTCTACCTAAACTATAGTTTACAGAATCATTTATAGTGGTTTTGAGCTTGACATAAGGAAAAGGAAGTGCTCAAAACATGAATCGCAAAACCTTTTCTGCGCCAATATTTTTTAAGTAACGAATGAGCAGAAGTCATTTTGTTTGCAGCTTATCGCTACCATCATAATCAACGTTTAAAGACATTCAAACCCATTTAACGAAATGAGGAATAAATCTGGGTGGAAACAAAACGGGAACAATGGAAACAAAATAAAATCGGATAAGTATTGATTTTTCAATTACTTATCCGATTTATTCGTACCCAGACCCGGGGTCGAACCGGGATGGATTTAACTCCACTGGTGTTTGAGACCAGCGCGTCTACCGATTCCGCCATCTGGGCATTTCGTTAAATGCGGTGCAAAGATAGGCATATTTTGTTTATCCGCAAAACTTATTGGCTCTAAATTTCAATAAAAACGTAAAATCACCGATATAAAATCACCGATGTAGGGGAACGAGAACCCTAATCCGCATTGCAATCAAGTTAATGGCCGTTGACTAATCGTTGACTACCGGTTACTACCATTAACCAACCATTAACCAGCCGTTAACTGAACCATCGAAAAACAGGGCTTTTCGTTTGCTGATTTTCACGCCCGAGGAGACCCCTTTCCCAGGACGTACGGCCATACACCCTCAGGCTGTACAACTATAGTACCTCATGCTGTACAGCTATAGCACCTCATGCTGTACAACTATAGCACCTCATCCCGTACAGCTATAGAACGTCATGCCGTACGGGATGGGGAAGCCCCATAGACAGACCTGACTATGACTGAATTTTCTTTACACTTATTGAGTTGTTTTACTAAGATGCTTCACTCCTTGGCCAATCCCTTACTGTAATACTTCACAGCACAGGGAAAATGTTACTGAGACGCTTCACACAGTTAAATCCAACCGCAAAGTTACGCATGATATTCACTGGCTTTTTCCTGGTTTCACCAGACACTTTTTCCCTTCGTTAACTGAAACGGTAGACACTTTATGCTGAGCCGTACTGAATCGATGGACACGGGCGGAAAGGCCGTGTCGTTTTTGTTGACGGTGCACAGCGCGGTCTCCAGGAACGTACACACATGACCCGACTTTAAGGTGTAGGGGATAGTGTAGGAAATGGTACAGGAAATATGGATGGATTCAAGATAGAAGGGCAATCACAGCGTCCACTCCTTCCTCTTCGGAGCGTAGCGGAGTACAGGAAATATGTACTTTTTCCAGTTCTTTTTTGTCGTTTGATTGGGAGGTTATTGTTTTTAATCCTATATTAGCCGAAACTTTAAAGAGTAAGATCATGTTGAATGCTGATAACTTCTGCGTTATTCTGGCCGGAGGCGTGGGTAGTCGTTTCTGGCCTTACAGCAAGAAGAAGTTTCCCAAACAGTTCATCGATTTCTTCGGCACCGGGAGCTCGCTGCTGCAACATACCTACCAGCGTTTTAAGAAAATAGTGCCCGAGGAGAATATTATCGTCGTCACCAGCGCGTCCTATGAGGGGATCGTCAAGGAGCAGCTTCCGCAGCTGCCTGTCGACAACCTCTTGCTCGAACCCATCAGCCGCAACACGGCTCCCTCGGTGGTGTGGGCGGCCTATCACATTTACCTTCTCAACCCTCACGCGAACATGGTGGTGGCCCCGGCTGACCAACTCATCATGAAAGAGGAGGAGTTTCGTCACGCCATACAGCACGGACTCGATTATGTAGCGCACAATGACAAACTCTTGACCGTGGGCATGGTGGCTACACGTCCGGAAACGGCCTACGGCTACATCCAGATTGACGAGGAACACGAGGGTAATATATATAAGGTAAAGAGTTTCACCGAAAAGCCGGAACTCAACTTCGCCAAGTTCTTCGTGGAGAGCGGCGAGTTCTACTGGAACTCGGGACTCTTCCTATGGAACGTGAACGCCATCCTTCACGCCACCTACACGTTCCTGCCCGAGATAGGGGCTGTGCTCGACAATGTGCGTAAGGACCAATTCAATCGGGAGAACGAGCGGAGGTTCGTGGAACACTACTTTCCCTCCTGTCCCAACATCTCCATCGACTATGGCGTGCTGGAGAAATCGGACAACGTCTATGTGCTTACGGGGGACTTCGGATGGAGCGACCTGGGTAACTGGAACACCTTCTACGAGATGTCGCCCAAAGACCACAACGGCAACGTCGCCATCGGCTCAAAGACGCTGCTCTATGACTGTCACGACGACATCGTCACTGCGCCAGCCGACCGGATTGTCGTCCTGAAAGACCTCGATGGCTACATGGTGGTGGAGAGTGACAACGTCCTCGTGGTCTGCAAGAAAGACGACACCGAAGCCATCCGCCAGTTTGTCAATGACGTGCAGGTCCGCTTCGGGGAAGACTGATGCCGGTTCTCGCGGAGTCCGTCGCATAACGAAGAGAGCCGCCCGAGGGCGGCTCTCCTATCCGGTTTTCGGTAAGTCCTTTAGTCGTTCCCGTTGACCCACGCCTCGTTGAGGCGTTTGGCGATGTCGGCAAACTCTTCGGGGGTGAGCTTCAGCTTCGGGTTGGAGAAGAGCATGTCCGACTCCTTGTTGATAGGAATCAGATGGATGTGCGCGTGAGGCACTTCCAGTCCGATGACCGCCTGTCCCACCTTTTTGCAGGGGAACACCTTCTCTATGGCGCGCGCCACTGATTTGGCGAACAGCTGTATCTGCGCCAGTTCGTCATCCTCCAAGTCGAACAGGTAGTCCACCTCGCGTTTGGGTATCACCAACGTGTGACCCTTCACGAGCGGGTTGATGTCCAGAAACGCGTAGAACTTGTCGTTCTCCGCCACCTTGTAGCTCGGTATCTCGCCCGCTACAATCATGCTGAATACTGATGCCATATCCTTCTCGTTTTGGGGGTTAGAATGTGATGCTCACTATCTCCAGGCTGATTTTGCCTTGCGGGATGGTTATCTCCGCAATGTCTCCCACCTTCTTGCCGAGCAGACCTTGGGCGATAGGCGTGTTCACGGAAATCTTTCCCTCTTTCAGGTTCGCCTCGCTCTCGGACACGATGGTGTAGGCCATCTTCATTCCGTTCTTCACGTTCTTCAGCTCCACATGGGCCAAAATCTGCACCGTGTCGGTCTTCAGCTTCGAAGTGTCTATGATCTTCGCGTCGCTGATGACCGCCTTCAGTTGGTTGATTTTCATCTCAAGCATTCCTTGTGCCTCCTTGGCCGCGTCGTACTCGGCGTTCTCGGACAAGTCTCCTTTATCGCGTGCCTCTGCAATGGCCGCCGAAATCTTTGGACGTTGCACGGTTTCCAACTCTTTCAATTCCGCTACAAGTTTCTTGTAGCCTTCTTCTGACATGTATGCCATACTTATTCCTCCTAATTTTTTGTCCCTGACGGGCACAATATAACAAAAAAGAATCCCGGCATTAGGATGCTGATGCCGGAACCCTTCATAAGTTCACCGATGCAAAGGTAGCGCAAGTTTTTTAATCGCCAAACTTCCCGCTTATGCTTTGCAACATAAATTCGTTAGAGCAGCTTCTTTATCTCCGCTTCGATGTCCTTCACGTTCTCGCCCCTCACTTTCAGCTCGTTGCCCCGGTTGATGAGGAAGAACGAGGGGAGGTTGGTCACGTTGTAGAGGCCCAGGTAGCTGGAGTAGATGCCGTTGGCGTCGCGCACGCAAATCCAGGGAAGGTTGTCCGCCGAGGTCTTCCAGAAGTGCTCGTTGGCATCCAATGATATTTGGTAAATCTCCAGTCCGCTCTTCGCGTACTTGTCGTAGAGCTCGCGCAGTGCCAGGTTGCGTGTCGGCGACACGGCGTTCTGGTATACGGTGAAGTCCAGCAGCACCACCTTGCCCTTCAGGTCGGTCAGCCTGCGCGTGTTGCCGTTCAGGTCTTTCAGCGCGATGTCGATGATGGTGGCCTCTTTGATTTTGTCCTCCGGAATCTGCAGTACCCGCTGCTGCGGCGCGCGCATGTTGCGCAGTCCCTTCATTACTATATTATATAGGTTCTTCGAACGCACGGCGTGCGGATATTTCTGGTTGAGGCTCGTGGCGACGGCCTGGAAGCATTTGATGTCTTCCCTGCTGTTCAGCGGGTCGAATATCAGGTAGCTGCCCAGTCTCTGGAAGAGTGCGAAATAGGCGTACGCGCTGTTCGGTGCCTTGAAGATGTAATTGTGTTTCACCTCCTCCTTGTAACCGTTGATCAGGCTGAACAGGCTGTCCTGCACCTGTTGCGGTGCCAATTTGGCGTCATTGCGCAGCAGCTTGTCGACATTGCCTTGGAGGGTCATCTGTTTCAGGGTTAGTTCTTTGATGACTGCGGACTGTTCGGACCCCGTCACTTCGTAGTTCGTCGCCATGTCGCTCTTTGAAGCCTTCACCGTGATGGTCTCGGTGGTGTCCACGCACACGTTAATCACTTGGTCGCCCATCCTCAACCGGTAGTAATCCGGCGCTTCCGGCTGCTTCTGCTTGAACTTGAACGAGCCGGCAGAGCCCAGCTTGACGGAGTCCAACACCTCCGGCTTTTCTATTCCTATGTTCTCCAGGTAGAGCTTCTCTCCCTTGGCATCGGCTATGTTGCCCTGTATCGTGAAGCAAGGCCCCTGGTCTTTGCAGGAACCCAAGCTGAGCGCAATCAGCAGGCAGCCCGCTCCGATAATCGAGTTTCTTTTCATGAGTCTTTCTATGTTTTTAATTGGTGGCAAAGTTAATGCATGACGCTTTTATCGCCAAATTATTCCTCATTTTCCTTCGTTGTCGCCCTCCGTGACGCCTCTCTTCGGGGCCGGTTGTATCAAAAAGTAAGGATATGTTGCTGTCGCACGCAAGAAAAAGGTCGATTTTGTAGTGGGTGTGTGTAATAATATGTATCTTTGCCACAATTTTTTAGAGATATACAGATAATAAACTTTTATGAACCCAATTGTTAAGACTATCGAGCTTGGTGATGGCAGAACCATTACCCTCGAAACGGGAAAGTTGGCAAAACAGGCTGACGGTGCAGTGATGCTGCGCATGGGAAATACGATGTTGTTAGCTACTGTTTGTGCCGCCAAGGATGCAGTTCCCGGTACAGATTTCATGCCTTTGCAGGTAGAGTATAGAGAAAAATATGCAGCGTTTGGCCGCTACCCCGGTGGCTTCACCAAACGCGAAGGCAAGGCTTCGGATTATGAAATTCTGACTTGCCGTCTGGTGGACCGCGCTTTGCGTCCCCTCTTCCCCGACAACTTCCATGCGGAAGTGTATGTGAACATTATCCTGTTCTCCGCTGACGGCGTGGATATGCCCGACGCGTTGGCCGGTCTGGCGGCTTCCGCCGCGTTGGCCGTGTCCGATATCCCCTTCGGAGGTCCTATCTCGGAGGTTCGCGTAGCCCGTGTGGACGGACAGTTCGTCATCGACCCCACCTTCCAACAGTTGGAGAAGGCTGACATGGATATCATGGTAGCCGCCACCTACGACAACATCATGATGGTTGAGGGCGAGATGAACGAGGTTTCCGAGAGCGACCTGCTCGAAGCCATGAAGGTGGCTCACGATGCCATCAAGGTTCACTGCAAGGCGCAGATGGAACTCATGGAAGAGGTCGGCTCTACCGTGAAACGCGAATATTGCCACGAGGAGAACGACGAAGAGCTCCGCAAGGCCGTTCACGACGCTTGCTACGACAAGGCTTACGCCATCGCCGCCAGCGGCAACCGCAACAAGCACGAGCGTGAGGATGCCTTCACCGCCATCTGCGACGAGTTCAAGGCTCAGTACACCGAAGAGGAACTCGAAGAGAAGGCACCGATGATTGACCGCTACTATCACGACGTGGAGAAAGAGGCTATGCGCCGCTGCATCCTCGACGAGGGCAAGCGTCTCGATGGCCGCAAGACCGATGAGATTCGTCCCATCTGGTGCGAGGTCAGCCCGCTGCCCGGTCCTCACGGATCGTCTATCTTCACGCGTGGCGAGACACAGTCGCTCAGCACCGTTACCTTGGGTACCAAGGCTGACGAGAAGCTGGTGGACGACGTGCTCGACCAACACAAGGAACGCTTCCTGCTCCACTATAACTTCCCGCCGTTCTCCACGGGCGAGGCCAAGGCACAGCGCGGCGTAGGCCGTCGTGAGATTGGTCACGGCCACTTGGCATGGCGCGCCCTGAAGCGTATGATCCCCGAGGGCTATCCCTACTGTGTACGTGTCGTTTCCGATATCCTGGAGTCCAACGGCTCCTCTTCCATGGCTACCGTATGTGCCGGTACGCTGGCACTGATGGATGCCGGCGTGAAGATTAAACGCCCCGTGTCGGGTATCGCCATGGGACTGATCAAGAACCCGGGCGAAGAGAAGTACGCGGTGCTCTCCGACATCCTTGGCGATGAGGACCACCTCGGCGACATGGACTTCAAGGTGACCGGTACCGTCAACGGTATCACCGCCACCCAGATGGATATCAAGTGCGACGGACTGAGCTATGAGATTCTCGAAAAGGCTTTGCTCCAGGCTAAGCAGGGACGCGAGTACATCCTTGGCAAACTGACCGACTGCATCGCCGAGCCTCGCGAAGACCTCAAGCCGCACGCTCCCCGCATCGAGACCCTTACCATTCCGAAGGAGTTCATCGGAGCTGTCATTGGCCCGGGTGGAAAGATTATCCAGGGAATGCAGGAGGAGTCCGGAGCTACCATCTCCATCGAGGAGATTGACGGCGTAGGCCGCATCGAGGTTGCGGGCACCAACAAGGCTTGCATCGACAAGGCGTTGGGCATGATTCATGCCATCGTGGCTATCCCCGAGGTAGGCGAGGTCTACAAAGGCAAGGTTCGTTCCATCATGCCTTACGGCGTGTTCGTGGAGTTCCTGCCGGGCAAGGATGGTCTGCTCCACATCTCCGAGTTCGATTGGAAACGCTTGGAGACCATCGAGGAGACCGGCTTGAAAGAGGGTGACGAACTGGAGGTTAAGTTGCTGGACATCGACCCGAAGACCGGCAAGTTCAAACTCTCTCGTCGCGCCTTGTTGCCGAAGCCCGAAGGCTATGTGGAGCGTCCCGCCCGTCCTGAGCGTGACCGCCGTCCGCGCCCCGAGCGTCGCGACCGCGACAACAACAAGTAATCTGTTTTGCGATAGATACCAAACCCACGGAAGGCTCGTCATGCGACGGGCCTTCTGTCGTGGTAGGGGGGGATTCGGTTATATAACCGGTAAACTGACACATGAAATCAGGATATGACACAAGGTTGACCATGCGTTTTAACGAGGTTAACCTCTCGGGCATGTGAGGTTAACCTCTCTAAAAACCATGTTGCAACAAATAAAGAACGACGCTCCCAAGCGTGAGCTTGGAAGCGTCGTGTTTCGGAGAGCCTCTTGTCGGATTCGAACCAACGACCCCGAGATTACAAATCACGTGCTCTGGCCAACTGAGCTAAAGAGGCGGGTGGGTAAGCTTACTATATCGCGCCGCTACGACCTGCTACCTTTGCTGCGGTCAAGCCCTGGAGGATTCACAGGGAGCTGGCCGTGTAGGACTTACCCGGCTGCAAAGGTAGACATTTTCTTTGATTGCGCAAGGCGTGCGGCGCACTTTTTTCCTTGCCGGAGAATGACCCGATGAACAATTCGCTGATTGAAAAGTAGATAAAAGAGGCCGTTCCCTGCAAGGTGAGTCCGCCGTTTTTGAATGGATAGAGGGACGTTTAACTATTTTCATGTAGAGATTTGTCGTTACTTCGCTCAAAATGTAGTACTTTTGTCCGTCTATAAAAGAAGTGATGGAAAATACACCCGTAAATATTCGTGAAGCGGCCATGGGCTATGGGACGGTCATTGGCATCATCTGGTGCGTGAAGTTCCCGCTCTTCCCCTTGGGACTGAAGTTCCCCTTGCTGGAACTGGTTTTCCTGATGGTAACCGTCTCTCTGCCTTTTCTCATCTACACGATGACCTATCGCTTTGGCGACCGCTTCTGTCCGGAGGGCTTCCCGTTCCGCAAGGCGTTCTCCTTCGTGTGGCAGCTCTACCTCTACGCCTCGCTGCTGACGGCGGTGGTGCATTTCGTCTATTTCGCCTTCATCGACAACGGCTTCGTGGTCAGCACCTATGAGTCTTACGTTGCTGTGCTGGAACAGACTCCCGCAATGAAAGACCTGGGCGACCAGCTGTCGCAGGCGTTGGAAGTGTACAAACAGTTGTCGCCCATCCAGATAACCATGCAGTTGCTTACTCAAAATATCTTCTACGGAACCCTGCTCTCGTTGGTGACGGCCCTGTTCACGATACGGCGCAAGGCGACCGGAAGTTCAAACTAACCCGCTAAAGATTGGAAGCGTATGGATATATCCGTAGTTATACCTTTATATAATGAAGACGAGTCGCTGCCCGAGCTCTATGCTTGGATCAGCCGCGTGATGGCGGCCAACGGCTTCTCTTACGAAGTGATATTCGTCAACGACGGCAGCACGGACCGCTCGTGGCAGGTGATAGAGGAGCTGCAGCGGAAGGACGCCGAGCATGTGAAAGGCATCAAGTTCCGCCGCAACTATGGCAAGTCGCCCGCCCTCTACTGCGGGTTCGACAAGGCGGAAGGCGACGTGGTCATCACCATGGATGCCGACCTGCAGGACAGCCCCGACGAGATACCGGAGCTCTACCGGATGATTACGAAGGAAGGTTACGACCTGGTGTCCGGATGGAAACAGAAACGGTACGACCCGCTGTCGAAGACCCTGCCGACAAAGCTCTTCAACGCCACGGCCCGCAAGGTATCCGGCATTCACAACCTGCACGATTTCAACTGCGGACTGAAGGCGTACCGCAAGGAGGTGGTGAAGAACATCGAGGTCTACGGCGAGATGCACCGTTACATCCCTTACTTGGCCAAGAACGCCGGCTTCACCCGGATAGGGGAGAAGGTGGTGCACCACCAGGCCCGCAAGTTCGGCAAGACCAAGTTCGGCGGACTCAACCGCTTCTTCAACGGCTACCTCGACCTGCTCTCCCTCTGGTTCCTCTCCAAGTTCGGCGTGAAGCCGATGCACATCTTCGGCTTCCTGGGCTCCCTGATGTTCATCCTCGGATTCATAGCCATCGTGGTGGTGGGAGCGGCCAAACTCTACGCCATGTCACACGGCCTCTCCTACATCCTGGTGACGGATTCGCCCTACTTCTACATCTCGCTCACGCTGATGATACTGGGCACGCAACTCTTTCTGGCCGGCTTCTTGGGCGAGCTGATATCGCGCAACTCGGCGGAACGCAACAACTATAAAATAGAAAAGGTGATATGACGCGAAAGCTCATTTACATAACCCTGCTTTGTGGAACATTGGCCACGCTCTTCTCGTGCGGCAATTCGGACTGCGTGCTGACCAACACCTCGTACGCGCAGTTCGGTTTCTATAGCCAGGGCGGTGCGGCTGTCTCCATCACGGGAACGGTCACCGTCACGGCGGCGGGGACGGACAGCGTGCTGGTGAACCGGGAGTCCGGTCCCAAGCTGTTTCAGTTACCTCTGTCCTACACCAACCTTGTGGACACCTTCGTCGTCTACTTCACCGACGAGGTGGTGGACTCCGTGTTCGTGACCCACGAGAACGTGCCCCACTTCCTGTCGATGGATTGCGGAACGGGCATGTACCACAACCTGCAAGGGGTGCGCAGCACCAACAACGTGATTGACTCCATCAAAATCAGTGACCCGGAAGTTACCTATGATGCGAAAGAGAATATTAAAATGTACTTTACTGTCAGTGAGTAGCCTGATCCTCTGCTTGCCCATGTCGGCACAGACGGACTCTATTCCCGCCAAGGAGAAATCGCTGCACGGTCTCTCCCTCTCCGCCGACGTGTTCGGACTGGTGGGCGGACTCTTCGGCAACGACTTCCAGAGTATGGAGGTGGCGGCGGAGCTCCATCTGCACCCGAGATTCTATCCCGTCGTGGAGGTAGGCTACGGCACCACCGACACCACCGACGACGACAAGGACATCCACTACAAAGTCTCCGCGCCCTACTGCCGGGTGGGATTCAACTACAACTTCTTCCACAAGAAGGAGACGCAGAGCATTGTCTTCGGCGGCTTGCGGGTGGGCTACACCACCTTCAGCTTCGACGTGGACGCGCCCGCCCTGACCGACCCCGTGTGGGGCGGCAGCGTACCGTTCGAGTACAAGGGCGTGAAGTCCAACGCCACCTGGGCGGAACTGGTGGTCGGCCTGCGGACACCCATCGCCCGGAATTTCCACATGGGGTGGAGCGTGCGCTACAAACGTCGGCTGAGCGTGAAGGAAGACGTGCACGCGGACGCATGGTACGTGCCGGGATATGGCGAGAACCGCTCCATCCTCTTCGGCGCCACCTACAACCTCATCTATTATCTGCCCTGGTAATTGTACAACACATATAATATATAGGTATTATGAACGGTTTGGAAACATGGCTGTTGGCCGTGAGTCTCGCTATGGACTGTTTCACGGTGGCCATAGCGAGCGGCATCATCCTGAAGCGGATACAGTGGCGACCTGTCCTTGTCATGGCTTTCGCCTTCGGCTTCTTTCAGGCCCTCATGCCGCTGATAGGGTGGACCTTTACCAATGCCTTCCGGCACCTCATCGAGAGTTTCGACCATTGGATAGCCTTCGGCCTGCTGGCCTTCTTGGGCGGACGGATGGTGTGGGAGAGCTACAAGCCGGAAGAGGAGGGCCACTCTTTCAATCCCACCCGTCTGAAGGTGGTGATAACCCTGGCCGTCGCCACCAGCATCGATGCCTTGGCCGTCGGCATCTCGTTCGCCTGTGTGGGGATGAACTCTTTGACCAAGATTGCCTATCCCGTGGCGGTCATCGGACTGGTCTCCTTCCTCTTCTCCCTCCTGGGACTGATGCTCGGCATCTTCTTCGGCAAACGCTTCCACTGGCCTGTCGAGCGTTGGGGCGGCGTCATCCTCATCCTCATCGGATGCAAGATACTCTATGAACATTTAATCGGATAAAACAAGACTCCTATGAACAATAAAAGCAAACGCTGGCAACTGCCTTTCCTGTTGCTCCTCATCGTGGGTACGGTGCTCATCCTGAGACACCGCAACGCCCCCTTGCCCTATCAGACCAACCAGGGTAAAGTGTTCGGCACGTTCTATCACATCAGCTATCAGAGCCGTGACGACCTGCAGGCGGAGATAGAGAGTGCCTTGGCTCGGGTGGACGGCTCGCTGTCTCCCTTCAACGACGCCTCCGTCATCACGCGCGTCAACAATAACTTGGACGTGACGCCCGACAGCCTCTTCATGCACGTCTTCAACCTCTCCAAGGTCGTCTCCAAGGAGACGAACGGAGCGTTCGACATCACCGTGGCTCCCTTGGTCAACGCCTGGGGGTTCGGGTTCAAGAAGGGTATCGACGTGGACTCCGCCACGGTGGACAGCCTGCGCCGCTTCATCGGCATCGACAAGGTGTGGAGCGAAGAGGGACGCATCCGCAAGAGCCTCGACGGGGTGATGCTCGACTGCAGCTCCGTGGCCAAAGGTTTCGGCTGCGACGTGGTGGCACGGACGCTCGACGCGAAAGGCATCGCCAACTACATGATAGAGATTGGCGGCGAGATTGTGATGAAGGGCGAGAACAGTCGTGGCGGACTGTGGACCATTGGCGTGAACAAGCCCGTGGACGACTCGCTCAACCGCAACCAGGAGTTCCAGGCGGTGGTGAGCCTGACCGACAAGGGCATGGCCACGTCGGGCAACTACCGCAACTTCTATTATAAGAACGGTAAGAAGTACGCCCACACCATCGACCCGCGCACCGGTTATCCGGCGCAGCGCAACATCCTCTCCGCCACCGTCGTGGCCAACGACTGCGCCACGGCCGATGCCTACGCCACCGCCTTCATGGTGCTGGGGCTCGACTCGGCCCTGATGGTCTGCGAACGCCATCCCGAGATGGACGCTTACTTCATCTATGTGGACGAGCAGGGCGACACCACCACCTACGCCACCGAAGGCATGAAACGCTACATGAAGGAGAAGGAGTAGAGAGCTCCTTCTTCGGGAACAGGTTCTCTTCTTCGGGGACAGGTTCTCTTCTTCGGGAATAGGGTCTCTCCTCCGGGAATAGGTTCTCCTCCTCCGGGAATAGGTTCTCCTCCTCCGGGAAT
>CAVFNZ010000066.1:0-13604 GCA_963624095.1 Clostridium sp. CAG:217
TATTACACATATCAATATTTAACTCGACAAACAGTATTTTCCCATGTAAGTGGCAGAGAGAGAAGCCGTTCCACATTCATTGCGAGCCGGCTGTTACCATGTTTGTTGATACGTATTGGCTTAACGCACCGTTCTTTAACGAAGTGACGGGAGACCTTGAGGGTCTCCCGTCACTATCAATATAATAAGGTATGCAGGAACTTATTCGTGCACATAGAGGTCCCAGCCCAAGTAGTTGTCTACAGCCTCTTCGAGGATGCCGACAACGTCGGTGCGGCACATGGCCACATGGTGCTCGAAGCCGTTCTTGCAGATGAACTTCATCAGGCCCTGAAGGTTGTCCACCTGAGTGACGGCGATGCAGCCGTCCATTCCGTAGGGGTCGTTGGTAATCATGCCCTTGCCGAGATAGCTCTTGATGCAGCCGAGGTTGTCGTCGGTAGAGATGCGGAAATAGGTGAACTCGCCTTCCGTACACTTGCCGTAGACCGCTCCGAAGGTGTTGACCTTACCGAGGGTACGACCCAGCACGCCCAACGTGCCGAGAGAGATGTCGTTCTGTACGAAGCTCTTGGGGAAATTGCCGCAGTGGGTGCAGACGCACTTGTTGCGGTCTTCGGCGAAGTTGTTGTTCCAGTCGAGCAGAGCGGCGGGTTTCCGCGACGCCAACGCGAGGGCGTACATGGATACGGCACCGGCGAGGTCGGTCTCGCAAGCGCACGGAATCAGTTTCTCGCCTAACATACTCATCGTGACGCAAGGCGCGCATCCGTAGTTCTGCTCCAGAGAGTCCCAGCACTGGAGGGCTACAGCGTCCACTTCGTTCTCGTTGATCCAGTTCTCCACGGCCAAGCCGAACTTGGCCTGACGGGCCAGCTTCTCCATGTAGGCGGAAGGAATCTTGGCATAGCTGCCGATGGCTTCCATCTTCGCCTTGAGTTCGGCAGCGTTGTCGTCAATCTTCTGTGCGTTGAAGAGTATTTCGGAGAGGTCTACCGGCACGACGGTGATGCCGCTTGCCTGCAGCAGCTTCTCACTGGCACGGCAGGTGTTGAAGCCCAACGGACGTGTACCGATCTGGCCCAGGCGCATGTGGGTAAGTTTCTTCACCACGCGGCAGATGGCGGCGAAGCGGTTGATGTCCTGCATCAGCAGTTCGCTGTGGATGGAATAGGTATGGAGGGTGGTGTCGGTGAAGGGGATGCCATACTGATAGAGGTTGTTGCAGACGGAAATCTTTCCGCAGAACGCGTCGCGTCGACTGTCGAGGTCGACTTTGTCGTTTTGGTCGTCACACGCCTGCACCAGTACGGGGACATGGAGTTCCGCACGGCTGATAGCGTTGATGATGCCCACCTCGAAGCCGAAGTTAGGCAGTGACACGATGATGCCGTCTATCTCGTCGCGGTTGGCACGGAACAGGGTGGCGCACTTCTTGCCGTCGGTCACGGTCTCCATCGACCCGCCCGTGGGCGTGTCGCATTCATCCAGTATTACATAGCCGTAGCCGGCCTTTTCGAGTTCTTCCAACAGTGTTTTCCGCACATCTATCGCCAAGTCGGAGTTGAAATAGGCGCGTGTGCCAACGATGATACCAAAGGTTTCCTTACCCGGTTTTGCTTGCTTCTTCATATCAAATTGGGTATAATAAGTTAGTTACTAAAAATGAATTATCGGTTTACCAGTGCTACTGCGGCCTTCCATCCTTCGTAGAGGAACTCGCGCCGCGAAGCCTCCATGGTGGAGAAGACACGGTTGTCGGTGGTGCGCAAACGGGCCACCTCGTCGAGGTCCTTCCACACGCCGCGCGCCAGCCCGTTCATGAGCATGGCTCCCATGGCGGAAGCCTCTTCCACATCGGAGCGGTTGATGCAGGCGTCGAGCATGTCGGCCTGAAACTGCATCAGCAGTTTGTTCTTCGTCGGTCCGCCATCCACGCGCAGCTCCTTGAGGTTGATGTTGGCATGGTTGGTCATCAGGTCTATCAGGTCTTTCACTTGATAGGCGATGGCCTCCAAGGCCGCACGGCACACATGGCCAACCTCGGAGCCAAGCGTCATGCCCGTGATGATGGCTTTCGCGTGGGAGTTCCACCAGGGAGCACCCAGTCCGGCAAAGGCGGGGACGAAATAGACACCGCCGTTATCGGGGACACTCAGCGCCACCTGTTCGATGACCGAAGGACTGTTTATCAGTTTCAGCTTCTCGACAAGCCATTTGATGGTGGCTCCCGTGCAGTGGATGTTGCCCTCGAAGGCGTAGAACACCTTGCCGCAGGCGGCGAAGCCGACGGACGTGACCAGTCCTTGCGGAGACTTCACCGCCTGTTCGCCGATGTTCACCATGACGGACGACCCCGTGCCGTAAGTCGCCTTGCCCATGCCGGGAGCGAAACACATCTGTCCGGCCAAGGCTCCGTGAGAGTCGCCCAACACGCCCGCAATTTGTACGGGTACTTCGAACAAGCCCTCTACGGTAGTCTCTCCGAAGACGGAGTCGCAAGGGAACACTCTCGGCATCATGGAGCGCGGTACGGTGAAGAGTCGCAACAGGTCATCGTCCCAGTCGAGCGTATGTATATTAAATAATAAGGTACGCGAGGCGTTGGTATAGTCCGTAGCGTGAACCTTGCCGCCCGTGAGTTTCCAGATGAGCCACGAATCAATGGTTCCCATCAGAAGTTCTCCGGCATCGGCTTGCTTGCGCGCGCCCTCCACATTGTCGAGTATCCACTTCACGCCACTGGCCGAGAAGTAGGGGTCGATGAGCAGTCCGCTCTTCTCCTGAATCATCTCGGTGTAGCCTTTCGCCTTCAAATCGTTGCAGATGTCCGCACCCCGTTGGCATTGCCACACGACGGCGTGACAGACCGGCTTGCCGGTCAAGCGGTTCCACACGACCACCGTCTCGCGTTGGTTGGTGATGGCTATGGAGTATGAGACCTCATCGTCTTCCTGACTCTGAGCCACCACCTGACGGATGGCTTCCACGGTATTGTGGTAAATCTCTTCCGCGTCGTGCTCCACCCATCCCGCTTGGGGATAGTATTGCTTGTGGGGCACGTTCACCCGGTTGACCAGGAAGCTCTGTTCGTTGAACAGGACGGCCTTGGTGGCGGAAGTGCTCTGATCGATTGCTATGATGTATTTTTGCATGGTATGTAGAGACTTATTTCTTCAGAAACTCAATAGCAGTCTCGTAGATACCTTCCGCGTCGAGCTTATAGTGGTGGAAGATTTCCAACGGCTTGCCGTGTACCGCATTCTCGTCGGGAATACCCAAGATGCGCATGGGCACAGGACAGTTTTGACTGACGGTCTCGGCAACGATGCCTCCCAAACCACCGTACATGCTATGCTCTTCGACCGTGATGATGCGTCCGGTCTCGCGTGCCGCCTTCAGGATGGCTTCCGTGTCGGCAGGCTTCAAGGTATGCATGTCCAGCACGCGGGCATGGATACCTTCCTGCGCCAGGCGTTTGCCGGCCTCCAGGCAGTGATAAACCGTCTCACCGGTTCCGATGATGGTGAGGTCATTACCATCGAGCAAGGTGTTGGCCTTGCCAAACACGAACGGACAGTTGTCCTCGGTATAGACATCGGGCACGGCGTTTCGTCCCACGCGTACATACACAGCCTGCGGGAAGTCCACCAACATCTGCACCAGCTTGCGGGTCTGGTGCGCATCCGACGGAAGCACCACGTTCATGCCCGGGAAGGTGCGCAGCGCGGCAATGTCGTGCAGACTGTGGTGAGTCGCGCCCAGTGCGCCGTAAGCCACGCCACCGCTCACGCCCAGTATCTTCACGGGGTTTTGCGAATAGGCCACGTCAACCTTCACCTGTTCCAGACTGCGTGCCACATAGAAACAGGCAGGTCCGCAGACAAACGTCTTCTTGCCGCAAGAGGCCAGACCCGCGGCAATGCCGACAGCGTCTTGCTCGGCGATACCGCATTCAACAAACTGTTCAGGAAGTTCCTTGGCGAAATCGGTCAGCGTGACAGAGCCGCGCGCATCCGTTGTTACCGCTACTATATTCTTGTCTTTTTTCCCCAGTTCCAGCAAAGTATCCGTGAAACTCTTTCTACAGGGAACGCTCTTTATTTCCATTATTTCTTCTTTAAGGTTTCAATACGCTGTTCTATCTCACTGATGCCCTGCTCATACTCGGCTTGGGTAGGCACGCCATGATGCCACTTGAGGATGTTCTCCATGAGTGACACGCCCTCTCCCTTGGTTGTGCGGGAGATAATCAGATGGGGTTTGTGGTTGTGGTAGTCGATGCTGTCGAACGCCTTAACGACGGCGGCCATGTCGTCACCATTGATGTCCTGAACGTCCCATCCGAAAGCTCTCCAGCGGTCGGCAATGGGTTCCAATGCCATCACGTTCTCTGTCGTGTCACTGATCTGCAACCCGTTGCGGTCGATGATGGCCACCAGATTGTCCAGCTTGTATTGGTTTCCCGCCATAGCAGCTTCGTAGATGGAGCCTTCGCCCTGCTCACCGTCGCCCATCAGGACGAAAGTCTTGTAGTCCTTCTTGTCCATCTTGGCGGCAATGGCCATACCCACGCCGATAGGCAGTCCGTGACCCAACGCGCCGCTGTTGACCTCAATGCCCGGCACTTCGATAGTGGGATGTCCGGCCAACACGGAGTTGTACTGACCATAGGTATTCACCAGGTCCGGAGAGATGAAGCCGCGCGCCTCAAGCACGCTGTAAAGGGCTTCCACACAGTGGCCCTTGCTCATCACGAACCGGTCGCGGTTCTCCATCTTGGGATTCTTGGGGTCGATGTTCATTACACGGAAATAGAGAGTGGTCAACACGTTGAGGGATGACAAACCTCCTCCTATATGTCCGGCCTTGGCTCCATAAACGACTTCAACCAGTCGCTTACGGATAATTTCGGACTGAAGACGAAGCGAATCTACGCTTATTGCTTGTTCCATATCGTACTATTATATTAGAAAATGGTTATTTAATTCGGCAAACATAGCAAAGTATCGGCAGAAAAACAAACTTAAACGGCTTAAAGTAAAATAAAATGAGGATATTTGCATCCGTTTTCAATAGACAGTCAGATGAACTACAAAGAAACACTCGATTATCTTTATCATACTACCCCTCTGTTTCAACACGTTGGAAAAGAGGCTTACAAAGAGGGGCTGGAGAACACCTACGCCCTGGACGAATACTTCGGACACCCTCACAAACGCTTCAAGACCATTCACGTGGCGGGCACCAACGGGAAAGGCTCCTGCTCGCACACGCTGGCGGCCATCCTGCAACAGGCGGGTTACAAGACCGGACTCTACACGTCACCGCATCTGGTCGACTTCCGGGAGCGGATACGCGTCAACGGACACCGGATTCCCGAAGAGAATGTGGTGGATTTCGTGGAGAGACACCGCGGCTTCTTCGAACCGCTTCACCCCTCTTTCTTCGAACTGACTACCGCCATGGCGTTCAATTATTTCGCTGAGCAGGAGGTGGACGTGGCCGTCATCGAAGTGGGACTTGGCGGCAGGCTCGACTGCACCAACATCATCCGACCCGACCTTTGCGTCATCACCAACATCAGTTTCGACCATGTGCAGTTCCTGGGCGACACGTTGGCAAAGATTGCGTCAGAGAAAGCCGGCATCATCAAAGCCGGCACTCCGGTCGTTATCGGTGAATACACCGACGAGACACGGCCCGTGTTCGAGACGAAGGCCCGTGAGATGAGGGCACCCATCTTCTTTGCCGAGGACGAGAAACCGCTGCTGTCCGCCACGCCCTTCAAGCAGGGATTCCTGTTGCAAACGGCGGATTATGGCGAGCTGTTCGGGGAACTGGGCGGAATCTATCAGCGGAAAAACGCCAACACCCTGCTGTGTGCCGTACGGCGACTGAAGGAGATTGGTTACCGGCTCACCGGCAAGCACGTGGCCGAAGGGTTTGCACACGTCTGCACCACTACGGGGCTGATGGGCCGTTGGCAACAATTGTCGACAGAGCCGACGGTCATCTGTGACACGGGGCACAACACGGGCGGATTCACTTACCTCTCCGAGCAGCTGAAACAACAACGGTGCGAGACGCTGCGAATCGTGTTCGGGATGGTGAACGACAAAGACATACGCGGCGTGTTGGCCATGCTGCCTACGGATGCACGTTATTACTTTACGCAAGCCAGCGTGCAACGAGCCATGCCGGTGGAGAAACTGCAAGCGTTGGCGGAGCCGTTCCGCTTAAAGGGCGACCGCTACCCTACCGTGGAAGAGGCCGTGAAGGCAGCGTACAGGGATGCCACGCCGCAAGATTTCATCTATGTGGGCGGCAGCAGCTTTGTCGTGGCGGACTTGCTCTCATCGGAGTTCGGACAGTCCCTCTTGAAGAAGTAATCCCGGGTCGGTACGAAAGTCCTGTCGCGGTTTCAGAGGTTCTTATCTCCTCAAAAAAATGACATTATAGTCATGGCCCTGAGACATTATAGTCATCGCCTTGTGACATTATAGTCATCGGCCATTTAGTATATAGTCCCCACGTTTCGGGAACGTTCGCTTGACAGGGACAAGGAACAGGCCCGGATTGCAAACTTCGGTTTGCAACCGATAGTTGCTTGGACAAAACGGAAACGGGATTGACAGAAAAACATGACTTTTGTCGTCAGTTCTTTTCCTTGTTTCCTTTGCGGATGTCAAAAAGGTTATTTACCTTTGCCCGTATCATTAAAAACTAAACAATACCATGGACGATTTTCAGACACACTCAGGACTATACCGTCATGCCTTTCAACAAACAATAGACGGAAGAGAAACAGACCTATATGTGCTCACCAACGCCACCGGCGGAGAGGTAGCGGTCACCAACTACGGATGCGCCCTCCTCACTTGGCTGGTTCCGGACAAAGAGGGAAAGATGGGCAACATCCTACAAGGACACGACAGCATACAACATCTGATAGACAGTGAGGTCGACTGTCTCAGCACTACCATAGGCCGATACGGCAACCGCATTTGTGACGGACGTTTCACGCTGGACGGCAAAGAGTATCGGTTGGAACGCAACAACGGCAAGAATTCGCTCCACGGAGGCCCAAAGGGTTTCCACAAGAGAGTGTGGACGATGGTGAGCCAATCCGGCAACTCCGTCACGTTCCGTTACCAAGCCCAAGACGGTGAAGAGGGATTTCCCGGTGCCTTGTCCGTCACGCTGACCTATACGCTGGACAATGACAACGCCCTGAGGATGGATTATCAGGCGGAATGCGACAAGAAGACGATTATCAACCTGACCAACCACGCCTTCTTCAGCCTCTCGGGCATCGGCAATCCGACCCCCAGCCAAATGGGCAACATCGTCACCATCAATGCCGACTTCTATTTACCTACCGACGAGACCAACATCCCCACGGGCGAGATTCTGAAAGTGGCGGATACACCGATGGACTTCCGCACACCGCACGCCATTGGCGAGCGTATCAACGAACCGTTTGAGCAGTTGAAATGCGGCCATGGCTACGACCACTGCTATGTGCTGAACAAGACCGAAGCGGGCGATAACACCCTTGCCGCAACCTGTTTCGACCCCGTCAGCGGACGTACGTTGGAAGTGTTCACCACCGAACCGGGCGTACAATTCTACACCGCCAACTGGAATCACGGCATGAAGGGAGCCTTCGGCAGTACGTTCCCCGACCGGAGCGCCGTATGCTTCGAAGCGCAACATTTCCCCGACACGCCAAACAGGAGCTACTTTCCTACAGCTGTACTCAACCCGGGCGAGACATACAAACAAACAACCATCTACCGCATCAAGATTAACCACTAAATAGATCAAGCAATATGGATATAGAGTATGTGAGAAGCCGCTTCATCAAGCACTTTGATGGAGAGACAGGCTCTGTTTACGCGGCTCCCGGCCGCATCAACCTGATTGGTGAGCACACTGATTATAACGGAGGCTTCGTCTTCCCAGGAGCGATTGACAAGGGAATGATTGCGGAGCTGAAACCCAATGGAACAAACAAGGTACGCGCCTACTCCATCGACCTGAAGGATTATGTGGAGTTTGGCCTGAACGAAGAAGACGCCCCGCGGGCCAGCTGGGCCCGCTACCTGTTCGGCATCTGCCGGGAGATGATAAAACGAGGCGTGAAAGTGGAGGGATTCAACACCGCTTTTGCAGGTGATGTCCCCTTGGGCGCGGGCATGTCTTCATCCGCCGCCCTCGAAAGTGCCTACGCTTACGCCCTCAACGACCTGTTTGGCGACAACCGGATAGACAAGTTCGAGTTGGCGAAGGTCGGTCAGGCCACGGAACATAATTATATAGGTGTAAACTGCGGCATCATGGACCAGTTCGCTTCCGTGTTCGGAAAGAGAGACCAGCTCATCCGGCTGGACTGCCGTTCGCTGGAGTATCAGTACTTCCCCTTCAAGCCCGAAGGCTATCGTCTGGTGTTGCTCGACTCCGTGGTGAAACACGAACTGGCATCGTCCGCCTACAACAAACGCCGCCAAAGTTGTGAGTCGGTGGTGGCCGCCATCCAACAGAACCATCCGCACGTCAGCTGCTTGCGCGACGCGGACCTGGAGATGCTGAAAGAGGTATCGAACGCAGTGTCACAAGAGGACTACAAGCGTGCCGAGTACGTCATCGAAGAGGTGCAGCGCGTGTTGGACGTGTGCGACGCTCTTGAGAAGAATGACTATGAGACCGTGGGACAGAAGATGTACGAGACACACCAAGGCATGAGCAAACTTTATGAGGTTAGCTGCGATGAGCTGGACTTCCTGAACGATTGCGCCAAGGCGCACGGCGTGACAGGATCGCGCGTCATGGGAGGCGGATTCGGCGGCTGTACCATCAACCTGGTGAAGGACGACCTCTACGACAGCTTCGTTCACGAAACCGCGGAACGTTTTATCAGCAAATACAAGCGTGCACCCAAGGTGTACGACGTGGTTATCAGCGACGGAGCGCGCAAACTGATTTAAACTGCGGACGAGCCATGCGTCTCCGCATGGCTCGTCCGCATAAACGGCTCTCCCCTTGTTCCCTTTGGGCTTGGACATACCGTTAAAATAGAGGAACTCTTTACGCTGTGCGCACAAAAGGTGTAAAAAGAACACTTTCTGTGTTGCATAACATAAAGCATTCCTCTTATGGTTTAGATTATTTGCCGTAACTTTACAACCGATTTTGAGATTTTGTACAACCCGACCTCGCGTGTCTTGCCCAACCACTCAATAGAGTGATTGGCGGGTTGGACGACCTCAAACAAACGAGTAATCACTTTTAATAATTAACTAATAAATCATGAGAGACATGAAAAAGTCATTGATTGGATTAGGCATGACAGTGGCCCTGATGACCGCTTGTACGCCTAAAGCCAAACAAACAACAACTCTGTCGGGATTGTCTCCCGATAAATTCAAAACAGAAGTGAACGGGAAGCAGACTCAGCTCTATACGCTTACCAACGCGAAAGGGATGGAGGTGTGCGTCACCAACTTTGGCGGACGTATCGTTTCCGTCATGGTGCCGGACAAGAACGGAGTCATGCAGGATGTTGTCCTGGGATTTGACAGCATCGCGGACTACATCAACGTACCGAGTGACTTCGGCGCGTCCATTGGCCGCTACGCGAACCGCATCAACCAAGGTCGCATCGTCATCGACGGCGTAGAGATTCAATTGCCGCAAAACAACTACGGCCATTGTCTGCACGGAGGACCGCAAGGCTGGCAGTATCAGGTGTACGAAGGCAACCAGACCAACGACAGCACACTGACCCTGACCCTCCTTTCACCCGACGGTGACGCCAACTTCCCGGGTAACGTGACAGCCAGTGTCACCTACACCCTCACCAGCGACAACGCTATCGACATCAAGTATAACGCTACCACGGACAAGAAGACGGTCATCAACATGACCAACCACTCTTACTTCAACCTCTCCGGCAACGCGGAGAACACCGTTCTGGACAACATCCTGTATGTGAACGCCTCCAACTTCACTCCGGTGGACAGCACGTTCATGACAACCGGCGAAATCGCTCCGGTGGCAGAGACTCCGATGGACTTCACCACCGCCAAGGAAGTGGGTAAGGAAATTGACGACTATGCCTATGAACAGCTGAAGAACGGCATGGGTTACGACCACAACTGGGTGCTCAACACCAACGGCAACGACAAGGAAGTGGCAGCCCGTCTGGTTTGCCCCGAAACAGGCATCACGCTGGAAGTCTACACCGACGAACCGGGCATCCAAGTCTACACGGGCAACTTCCTCGACGGCACGGTGACAGGAAAGAGGGGCATCATCTACAACCAACGCGTGGGCATCTGCCTTGAGACCCAGCACTATCCTGACACCCCGAACAAACCTGAATGGCCGTCGGCTTACCTTGAACCGGGACAGACTTACACGAGCCATACGGTGTTCAAGTTCGGCGTAGAGAAATAACCAACATAACAAACAAATAACACATTGATTAACTAAATGAATGCATCTGGATTCGCTACCATTGATTACGCAATCTTTGGAGCTTACATTGTTCTCTTGATTTTCTTGGGACTATTCCTGTCCCGCAATAAGAAGGGACAAGAGAAAAACGCCAATGATTACTTCTTGGCAGGAAACACGCTGACTTGGTGGGCCGTAGGTGCCTCACTGATTGCAGCCAACATCTCAGCCGAACAGTTCATCGGTATGAGTGGTTCGGGTTACAAAATCGGTCTGTGCATCGCGGCATACGAGTTGATGGCCGCCGCAGCCCTGATTCTTGTGGCCAAGTTCTTGTTACCCGTGATGATTGAACGGAAGATATTCACCATCCCGCAGTTCCTCCGCGAACGTTACAACAACGGTGTGGGTTTGGCGTTTTCCATCTTCTGGTTGTTCCTCTACGTGTTTGTCAACCTGACTTCCGTCGCCTGGCTGGGTGCGTTGGCCATTGAACAAATCTTGGGTATCGACCCCCAATTCCGTATGTGCATCATCATCGCCTTGTTCGTCATCGCCGGTGTCTACTCCATCTACGGAGGTCTGTCGGCTGTGGCTTGGACGGATGTCATGCAGGTTGTCTTCCTCGTCGGTGGTGGTCTGATTACCGCTTACTTCGCTCTCGAAGCCGTTTCCGGCGAAGGTCACGGCGCATGGGAAGGTTTCACCATCATCTTCGACAAACTGAAGTCCATACCCGATGACACTCACTTCAACCTGATTGTGGATGCGGCCAAGTCGCCCGACTCATTCAAAGACCTGCCGGGTATCGTGGTTATCGTCGGTGGTCTGTGGTTGACCAACCTGGGTTACTGGGGCTTCAACCAGTACATTATTCAGAAAGGTTTGGCGGCAAAGAGTTTAAGAGAGGCAAAAAAAGGCCTTATCTTCGCCGGCTTCCTGAAGATTTTGATTCCGTTCATCGTTGTATTGCCCGGTATCTGCGCATACGTGATGTTCAACTATCCCGAGGCTATCCCCGGACTGCAGGACGGTTACTTCCAGATTTCCGGAGAGATAAAGGTTTCCGACGAGGCTTATCCTTGGTTGATTCATAACTTCACCCCTGTAGGCATCAAGGGATTGTCATTCGCGGCTTTGGCTGCCGCCGTCATCTCTTCGCTGGCCTCCATGTTCAACTCCACCTCCACCATCTTCACGATGGATATCTACAAGCAGTACATCAATAAGTCCGCTTCGGAGAAGAAACTGGTGAACGTAGGCCGTATCACGGCTTTGGCTTCTTTGATTATCGCCGCCATCGCCGTTGAACCGCTGTTGGGCGGTCTCGACCAGGCCTTCCAGTACATCCAGGAATATTCCGGTTTCATCTATCCGGGTATCGTCATCGTGTTCGGTCTGGGTCTGTTGTGGAAACGCGCTACGGGCAAGGCGGCCGTATGGACCTCCATCGCCACTATCCCCGCAGGTGTCTTCTTCAAGGTCATGTTCCCCGACATGCCGTTCCAGTTCCGTATGGGCTATGTGTTCATCGTATTGGCCATCATCTTCATCGCCATCACTTATAGCGACGAGTCGGCCCGTGCCGTTGAACAACCCATCGCTGAAGACCGTGCCAAGATGATGAAGTGGAGCCGCATTCTCGGCTTCTTCGCCGCCATCTGTCTGGCAGTGGCCGTCATCGAGAAGGTTATGCTCATGGCTGGCAGTGAACTCGCTTTGCACCTCGATAACATCGGATTTGAGTCGTTCTTCTTCACGGCGGCTATTCTGGCAGTCCTCTCGTTGTTCCTCTACTCTAACTCGAACGACAAGAAGGAAGACGTCAAGGCCTTGGCCATCGACTTGAGTTTGTTCAAGACCGACAAAGGCTTTGCTATCGGTGCCGGCGGCATCTGCCTGATTTTGGCGATACTCTACACTGTATTCTGGTAATAACGGTATATGACATCTTACTATACTGTCAATCCTAAATTCTACATCTCCGTTGATTGCATCATTTTTGGATTCAATCAACGGGGATTGAGCTTACTTCTTCTGAAAAGGAAGATGGACCCCGAACGGGGTAAATGGTCATTGATGGGAGGTTTTGTTCAGGAGAACGAGAGCGTGAACGACGCGGCCAAACGCGTATTGCGCGAGCTGACAGGCCTGTCGGACGTGTTCATGGAACAGGTTGGCGCGTTTGGTGAGATTCACCGCGATACCGGCGAACGGGTTGTCTCCGTTGCCTACTACGCGTTCATCAACATTGATGAGTACGACAAGGAGTCGGTGAGAAGACACAACGCCTACTGGACAGAAATCCACAATGTACCCGAATTGATTTTCGACCACGAACAGATGGTCAAGCAAGCGCTCGAACAGATGCGCAGGAAAGCGGCGATAGCCCCTATAGGCTTCAACCTGCTCCCCAAACAGTTCACCCTGACACAACTGCAAAATCTCTATGAAGCCATCTTTGGCCAGGCACTTGACAAGCGCAACTTCCGCAAGAAGGTAGCCGAGATGGGATTCATTGAGCCAACGGACATGATAGACAAGACCTGCTCCAAACGGGGAGCCAGACTCTATCAGTTCAACCAAAACGTATTTGACAAAGACCCAAAATTCAAACTATATAAGATATGCTAGAAGGATTAAAAGAGAAGGTATTCAAGGCTAACTTAGACCTCGTGAAACATGGTTTGGTGATCTTCACATGGGGTAACGTATCGGCCATCGACCGCCAGTCGGGACTGGTTGTCATCAAGCCGAGCGGAGTAGCCTACGACGTAATGAAAGCGGAAGACATGGTGGTTGTGGACCTCGACGGCAACGTCATCGAAGGAAACCTGAACCCCTCTTCGGACACCCCTACACACCTCGTACTGTACAAAGCGTTTCCGGAGATAGGAGGCGTGGTACACACCCACTCCACCTATGCCACCGCATGGGCACAGGCCGGAAAGGACATTCCCAACATCGGCACCACACACGCCGACTATTTCTATAAAGAGATTCCTTGCACGGCGGACATGACCGAAGCCGAAGTGATGGGTGACTATGAACTGGAGACAGGCAATGTCATCGTGAAACGTTTCCAGGGTATGAACCCCGTACACACACCGGGTGTGCTGGTGAAGAACCACGGACCTTTCGCT
>CAVFNZ010000067.1:0-12918 GCA_963624095.1 Clostridium sp. CAG:217
GCTCGCTTTGGAAGACATTGTACCAGTCGGCAACCGGCAACTGGCTTGCGAGGATGGTCGCCTTTCTGTTGTACCTGTCATCGATAATCTGCTTGCAGGTCTGAACCTGTTGGGGAACGCTTGCCGCTTGCCACCGGGTTTTCGGACTGACCCGATATTCATGGGAGTCGTCCGATGACCTATGAAAAAAATCCGCCATCGAAGCCAAGTGGGCTCCGATGGCGGATTTTATATTAAGCCATATTAGGCAAGGCAGTAGCGCGTCATTTCAGCCATTTGTCTAACCAGCTGAAGAAGGTGCGTTGCCACAGAATGCCGTTCTGGGGTTTCAACACCCAGTGGTTCTCGTCCGGATAGATAAGGAGCTCGGCGGGAATGCCACGCATGACGGCGGCGTTGAAGGCGGACATGCCTTGCGAGGCAAGGATGCGGTAGTCCTTCTCGCCATGGATGCAGAGGATGGGAGTGTCCCACTTGTCGACAAACTTGTGGGGTGAGTTGGCGTAGGTGCGCTGCGCCACTGCATTGTCTTTCTCCCAATAGGGGCCGCCGAGGTCCCAGTTGGTGAACCAGGATTCTTCGGTTTCGAGGTACTGCTGTTCCATGTTGAACATTCCGTCGTGGGCGATGAAGGCCTTGAAGCGTTTGTCGTGATGCCCGGCAAGGTAATAGACCGAGTAGCCTCCGAAGCTGGCACCCACGCAGCCCAGGTGGTCTTTGTCCACATAGGGCTCCTTGGCGATGTCGTCGATGGCCGTGAGATAGTCCTTGATGCACTGACCGCTATAGTCGCCGCTTATCTGCTCAAGCCATTCCATGCCGAAACCGGGAAGACCGCGGCGGTTGGGCGCAATAATGATGTAGTCGTTGGCCGCCATAATCTGGAAGTTCCAACGGTAGGACCAGAACTGGCTGACGGGACTTTGCGGTCCGCCTTCGCAGAAGAGCAGGGTAGGGTATTTCTTAGACGGATCGAAGTGGGGCGGATAGATGACCCATGAGAGCATCTGTTTGCCGTCCGTCGTCTTGGTCCAGCGAGGCTCAACCTTGCCCACGGTCAGCTGGTCGAAGATGTGTTTGTTTTCCGTTGTCAGCTGTGTCACCTTACGGCTCTCGGTATTGAGCAGATAGATGTCGTCCGGCGCGCTGATGGAGTGGCGCTTGGTGATGACATTGTTGCCGGCCATGGCTACGGAGGCGTAGTCGTAGTCTCCCTCGGTGAGTTGTTCGGTCACGCCGGAGGGGTCCGTCTTGTAAATCATGGTGGCACCGTGCCATACTCCAATGAAGTAGAGCGTCCGTGAATCGTTGTTCCAACAGTAGTCGTCCACGCCGCTTTGGAAACCTTCGGTGACGTAGGATTTCTTCCGTTCGCTGAGGTCGAACACGCACAAGCGGTTGCGGTCGCTCTCGTAGCCGTCGCGTTCCATGCTTTGCCAAGCGAGGTGTTTGCCGTCGGGTGAGAACTTGGGGTTGGTGTCGTAGCCGTTGTTGGTGTCTTTCCGCTCGGTGCGGACAGGTGGTTCGGGTATGGTCATACCTTTCTCCACGAGCCGTCCGCCGATGTTGACGGTGGTGGTGAAGTCCTTGCAGAGATTGCTTGTCTTTCCGGTCTCCAGTTCATAGAGGTAGATGTCGGAATCGGTAGAGAGGGTGTATGCTTTACCGGTCTTTTTGCGACAGGTGTAGGCGATGGTCTTCGAGTCGGGACTCCATGCCAGTTGTTCCATGCCGCCGAAAGGTTTCATCGGACATTCATAGGGTTCGCCTTCGAGAATGTCCTTGGCTTGACCCATCCGGTTGCCGTCGAACGGAGCGACGAAGGGGTGGGGTATGGTCTCGACCCACTCGTCCCAGTGCTTGTACATCAAGTCGGTGACGATGATGCCGGAAGCCTTGGGGAGGTCGGGATACTTGTCCACGGTGCGCTCACCATACTTCACCTGTGCCACGAAGAGGATGTTTGTCCCGTCGGGCGAGAAACTGAACCCTTCGATGTCGCCGTCGTAAGAGGAGATGACTTGGCGGTCGGTACCGTCGGTGTTCATTTCCCAGATTTCACTCTTGCCGTTCTCTGAGCTGAGGTAGGCTATCTTGGCGCCGCCCTTTATCCAGCAAGGTTCACCTTCGCTCTTGGCACTGGTGGTGAGTTGCCGGTTGTCGGTGCCGTCGATGTTCATCGTGTAGATAACCCGATGGCTCTTGTTCTGTGGCACGCTGTAGTAGGCTACCGTGTAGACTACCTTCTTCCCGTCGGGCGAAACGGACAACCCTCCGATGCGTCCCATCGCCCAAAGCGCTTCGGGGGTGAGACGACCGTCGGAAACGGTGATTTCCTGTTTCCCGATAGGTGCTTCGGCCGGTTCCGTCTTGTGAGCGGAGCACGAGGCAAGCATCGCGACTGCGGTCATAATGAATAAATTTGTTTTCATAATCATTTCTTGTTGCGTGCCTCGCGTTCGCGCGCGATTCGTTCTTGTTCTCTTTGCAACGCCTCCAGCTTGGCCATCATGTTCGATTTCTTCTTCGGATTGTTCTTGTTGGCCTGCATGCGGGCTTCGAGCTTGGCGAGCAGTGCCTTGTCATCCGTCGTCTTGCGAAGAATGGTCATGATGAGGATGCTGATGAGTCCGGACACAAAGTAGTAGTAGTTGAGTCCGGCTGAGTAGTCGTTGAAGATGAAGATGAACATCACGGGCATGAGGTACATCATCCACTTCATCGCCGGCATCTGCTGTTGCATGGCGGTGTCTTGCTGGCGCATCATGATCCATGTGTTAAGGATGTTGGTGACGCTGAACAGCAAACAGAAGAGGCTCAAGTGGTCGCCCAGGAAAGGGATGTTGACACCCCAGTTAATGACATCGTCGTAGGTGGAGAGGTCCGGAGCCCAAAGGAAACTCTGTTGACGAAGCTCGATAGCGTTCGGCACGAAGTTGAACAGGGCGATGAACACCGGCATTTGGATGAGCATAGGCAGACAGCCGCCCATAGGACTGACACCGTATCTGCTGTAGAGCGCCATCACTTCCTGTTGTTTCTTCATCGCGTCCTCCTGCTTGGGATATTTTTTGCTTATCTCATCCACATAGGGTTTCAGCACACGCATCTTGGCGGACGACATGTAGGACTTGTAAGTGGCGGGATAGACGAGTGCCTTGACGATGATGGTCATGAAGAGCAGCACCAGTCCCATGGACAAGCCCCAGTTGGAGAGCCAGTCGAACACGTAAATCGTGAAGAAACGGTTGATCCAGCGGAAGAGCGGCCATCCTAAGTAGACCAGTTCCTGCATGTCGAGCTCCTTGTCGCCGGCGGCGAAGTGGTCCATCCGCTGCAAGGTCTTGTAGTGGTTGGGACCAAAATAGAACTGCATGGACGTGGCCTGCTTGCCGGTGGGGTCAAAGAAGGTGGTCATGGATGCGGAGTAGTTCTTCAGATACCCGCTGCCTTTCTCCCGCATCTTGGATGAGAGGTGGGCTTTGTCGAAGTCCTGGTAAGCAATCATCACGGAGGAGAAGAACTGGTTTTTGAAGGCTACCCAGTCGAGTTTCTCTTCGATGTCCTTTTCGCTGTCGCGTGTCTCGCTCAGGTAATCGGTGCCCTCGTCTTTCATCTTGTAGGTAAGGGAGGTGTAGCGGTTCTCGAACGAGAAACCTTTCTCCAGTTGACGTGCGGCTTGCTCCCAACTGATGTCGACGGTCTTGACGGAAGGGGCGAAGAAGTTGTCCATCCGGCTTGCCTGGATGGTGAAGTCTACCATATAATTATGGTGTGGCAAGCGGTAGTTGAAATCGATGTATCCCGCACCGCCGGTTTGCAGGCGCATGGTGAGGGTGGAGTCGGTCACGTTGACGGGAGTGAAGTAGAGGTCTTCGGTAATGATGTTCTCCGTCTTCCCGTTGAAAGCGAAATTGAGGTGAGCGTCATCCTCGTCGAACAGCACGACGGGCTGGCCGTCCTGTCCGTTGTAGTCGAGGAGCTTGGCTGAACTGATGGTTCCGCCTTTGTTGCTGAACCGGAGTTCCACCAAGTCGTTTTTCAGCGTCACTACCGTGTCGTTACCGTTGCGGGCGTTGAACAGGAGCGAGGTGGAATCTTGCGCCATGGCGGCTATCTGCTCCTTGGCAAGCTGAGCCTCCAGGGCTTTCTTCGCCTCTTGTTGCTGCTGAATGTTCTGCAACGAGTCTTGGTAACGTTTCATTTGCGCCTGTTGTTCCGCGTTTGGTCGGTTGAGTAGGCTGAAACCGATGAGCACTGCACCGATCAGGGTGAATCCGATAAGCGTGTTTTTTTCCATATTCAGTATTGATGAACGTTGTGTTGGAGACTAATTATTTGGTTATCGCGGCTTTGATGAACGAGAGGAACAACGGGTGCGGGTTGAGCACCGTGCTGCTGTACTCCGGATGGAATTGTGTGCCGATGTACCACTTGAGTCCCGGAATCTCTATAATCTCCACCAAGTCAGCCTCGGGGTTGATGCCCACGCATTTCATGCCGGCTTTCTCGAACTCGGCACGGTAGGCGTTGTTGAACTCGTAGCGGTGACGGTGGCGTTCCTGGATGTGGTCCTTGTGGTAAGCCTCGAATGTCTTGGAGTTTTGGTCCACGACGCATTCGTAAGCTCCCAACCGCATCGTGCCGCCCATGTTGGTGATGGACTTCTGCTCCTCCATGATGTCGATGACGTTGTGCGGAGTCTTCTCGTCCATCTCGCGCGAGTTGGCGTCAGCGTAGCCCAACACGTTGCGTGCGAACTCGATGGCCATGCACTGCATGCCCAAGCAGATGCCGAAAGTCGGCTTGTTGTGGATGCGGCAGAATTTGGCGGCGACGAACTTGCCCTCGATGCCGCGCTGTCCGAATCCCGGACAGATGACTACGCCGTTCACATGGTCGAGTTTCTCTTCCACGTTCTCCTCGGTCAGGTGCTCACTGTTTACGTACTCTATCTTGAGCTTGCGGTTGTTGTAGGTAGCCGCCTGTGACAATGATTCGAGGATTGACTTGTAGGCATCCTGCAGGTCGACGTATTTGCCGACAAGGGCGACCTTCACCTCCTCGGTGGCGGCGTGGCGCATATCGAGGAACTTCTTCCATGAGTCGAGGTTCGGTTCGCCCTCGGTAGGCAATCCCATCTTGGCGAGGATGGTCTTGTCCAGACCCTGCTCATGCATGCGCAGAGGCACCTCGTAGATGGTAGGCATGTCCATGGACTGAACCACGGCATTCTCGTCCACATTGCAGAAAAGGGCCACCTTCTTGCGGAGGTTGGAATTCAGGTCGTGCTCGCTGCGAAGCACCAGAATGTCCGGCTGGATGCCGACGGACTGCAGCTCCTTCACGGAGTGCTGTGTCGGTTTTGTCTTCAGCTCCTTGGCTGCGGCCAGGAAAGGAACATAGGTCAAGTGTACGCACAGGGCGTTGCGTCCCAGTTCCCATTTCAGCTGACGGATGCTCTCCAGATAGGGCAGTGACTCGATGTCTCCCACCGTACCTCCGATTTCGGTGATGACGAAATCGAACTTGTACTTGTTGCCCAACAACTTCACGTTGCGCTTGATCTCGTCCGTGATGTGGGGGATAATCTGAATGGTCTTGCCCAGGTAATCACCGCGGCGCTCTTTGTCTATGACGCTCTTGTAGATGCGTCCCGTAGTGATGTTGTTCGCTTTTGTCGTCTGGATACTGAGGAAACGCTCGTAGTGACCCAAGTCGAGGTCCGCTTCGTGTCCGTCTACCGTCACATAACATTCACCGTGCTCATAAGGGTTGAGCGTACCCGGGTCGATGTTGATGTACGGGTCGAATTTCTGAATGGTAACATTGTAGCCTCTGGCTTGAAGCAACTTGCCAATGGAGGACGATATGATGCCTTTTCCCAAGGACGAGGCAACACCACCTGTAACGAAGATGTATTTTGTTTCTGCCACAATAATATAGTTTTATGTGTTTTAATTTCTTGTTCAAATGGATGCTCTACAGCATTCAAACTGCAAAATTAGAAAAAAAGGATGAACACGAGAACCTTTTCCCGAAAAACATCTTCCATTGAGGTCGTTTTTGAGATTATGAAAGGAAATGTGTTTCAAGGTTGGGAAAATAAAATTATCTTTGCGGAGCTATTGAAATAAAAGAAGAAATGAAGGTACGATACGCGTTATGTACGATGCTGCTCTCCGGGGTTGCCCTGATGGCTACGGCTCAGAAATCCGCATCCTCTTATCGGGAGCGTCTTAAAAACAAGGAAATATATAATAAGGTAATGGTCGCCTATTCCGATTCACTCGCCAACATGGTCAGCCGGTACGAAACGGACTCTACCTGGATGGAGCGGTTGGTCAACGTGAACCCGGACTACTACAGGTTGTTTGTGCCGGTGACGATGTACGGGGGTGTAATCAGTAATTCCATAAACCGAAGCGGACAGGAAAAACCGACGCCCAAGGATTATCTCATTCCACTGACGAACGGCAGCCTGGAGGAGGACGAGGAGGTGAACACCTCGATAGACCGCACGTTGCTCAATGTCTACCTCAACAATCCGTCCGCCGTTTGTTACATGGAACAGGAGGTGATGGACCAACGCTCGTTCCGGAAGGATGCGGTGAAGAACCTGCGCCGGTCGGAACAGGTGGTGGACTTGATTGACACGAGGCTGCAAGAGGACCAGGCTCTCAATTCGGAGCTGAAACTGAAAAAGCCGAACTTTTGGACCAAATCGGGCAAGGCTTATCTGCAGTTCACGCAAAACTACATCTCGGGCAACTGGTACAAAGGCGGTGAGAGCAACAATACCATGCTTTCCGGCTTGACGATAGAGGCAAACTATAATGACAAACAGAAGGTGCAGTGGGACAATAAGCTGGAGTGGAAACTCGGCTTCCTGAGCTCACGCTCGGATACGCTGCACAAATACAAGACGAACAACGACCTTCTCCGTCTGACCTCCAAACTGGGCCTGCAGGCTGTCAAGAACTGGTACTACACGTTGCAGGCGGAGTTCTACACGCAGTTGTTCCCCAGCTACAAATCGAACAATCCCGATGTGGTGTCGAGCTTCCTCTCTCCGGCATACCTGAAGTTTGACATCGGTATGGACTACAAACGTTCTACCAAGAAGTATACGGTTTCCGCCGTGCTGGCGCCGCTCTCCTACAAGATGACCTATGTGGCCAAGGATGAGGTGAACGAGACCAGCTTCAGTGTGGACGAAGGGAAGAAGTTCAAGCATGACTTGGGTTCCAACGTGCAGGTCACTTCCACCTGGAAAATCATCACACAGGTGGAGTGGGAGTCGCGAATCTCTTACTTTACTACCTACCAAAAGTCGCAAGCGGAGTGGGAGAACACGTTCAACTTCAACCTGAACCGTTACCTTTCCACCAAACTTTTCGTCCACGCGAGGTTTGATGACGGCGTGGCGAAGAAAGAGGGATACAACTACTTTCAGCTGAAGGAGTTGCTGAGTTTCGGCCTTTCATATAACTGGTAGTTTTCTGAAAGGGTCTCCTTCTTCAAACAGAGCGATGCCTCTACGAAGCGGACAAAGCGAATGCTGTCTACGAAACAGGAGTGGGGCGCATGGTTGATTCCATGCACCCCACTCCTGTTAATAATGCTCCGGTTCACGCAAGTACTTACATGTGCCAACGTAAGTACTTGCGTTGGTCATCGTAAGTACTTACACCGGCCTGCGTAAGTACTTACAAAATTTAAATCATCTCGATGCTTCGTTTGATGAAGTTGTTGAGGTCTTCGCCCTTCAACATGTTGTTCTGCAACAGTGCCAAGTCTATCAGCTGTTTCACGGTCTTGTCACCGGCTGCATAGTTGCTGAAGATGGTTTCCTTCTCCGACTTCTTCTCCGAAATCTTCTTGTCGATATCGTTCAGTTCATCCTTCTCGGTCGTCGGAATCTCTTCGTCCTTTTTACCCTTTTGGGCATCGTGCAACTGGTTGCGACGGTCTGTCAGTTCCTTCATCTCTTTCAGAATAGGCTCCACAGCCTCCTTGCAACTGCTGTCGGAGTGTTCCAGGATGTCCTTCACCAGCTTGTGGTCGGCGTTCACCACGATGTTGTACATATTGGGCATCTCGCCATAGAAACTCATGCCGGCCTGGATATTGGCCATCTCCTTCATACGACGCATGTACTCGCTTTGCGTGATCAGCACAGGACTGCTGTTCTCACCGAGTGACTGCACCTCCACGTTGAACTCGACGTTCTTCACTTTCGGCAACTGGCTACGGAATACCGCAGTCATCATGTCTTGCTTTTCGGCTTCCAAGGCGTTGGCCTGTTGGTCTTCCTTGGCAATGAGGCGGTCTGTCACATCGCTGTCCACGCGGGTGAAGCGACATTTCTCAAACTTCCGTTCGAGCAGGCTAATCAGGGCGACATCCAGCTGTCCGTCCATCAACAGGACGTTATATCCCTTGTTCTTGGCGGCCTCGATGTAGCTGAACTGCTCCTCGACGTTGTTGGAGTAGAGGTAGATAAGATTCCCCTCCTTGTCCGTCTGATTCTCCTTCACCAGTGTCTTGTACTCCTCGAAGGTGTAGTACTTGTTGTCCGTATCCTTCAACAGCGTGAACTGGCTGGCTTTGTCGTAGAAGTCTTCCTGTGTGAGCATACCGTAGTGGATGAAAATCTTCAGGTTATCCCATTTCTCTTCGAACTCCGTACGGTTGTTCTTGAAGATGGACAACAGGCGGTCAGAGACCTTCTTGGAGATGTAAGTGGAAATCTTCTTCACGTTGGCATCGCTCTGCAGGTAAGAACGGGAGACGTTCAGAGGAATGTCCGGTGAGTCGATGACACCATGCAGGAGGGTGAGGAAGTCCGGCACGATGCCTTCCACGGAATCGGTCACATAAACCTGGTTGCAGTAGAGCTGAATCTTGTTGCGTTGCAATTCGATGTTGCTCTTCACCTTCGGGAAATAGAGAATACCGGTCAAATTGAACGGATAGTCCACGTTCAAGTGTATCCAGAACAGAGGTTCGTCGGACATCGGGTAGAGTTCCCGGTAGAAGTTCTTGTAGTCCTCGTCTTTCAGGTCCGCCGGCTTCTTGGTCCAGAGCGGAGTGGTATCGTTGATGACATTGTCCTCTTCGGTGTCAACCTGTTTGCCGTCCTTCCATTCTTTCTTCTTCCCAAACACAACGGGGATGGGGAGGAAGTGACAATACTTCTTCAGCAACTCTTGGATGCGTCCCTCTTCGAGGAACTCCTTGCAATCATCGTCCACATAGAGGATGATGTCGCTACCGCGGTCGGCCTTTTCGGTCTCCTCAATCGTGAATTCAGGACTTCCGTCACACGTCCATTTCACCGCCTTTGCGTCGTCTTTGTACGACTTGGTGACAATCTCCACTTTCTTGGCAACCATGAAAGCCGAGTAGAAACCCAGTCCGAAATGTCCGATGATGGCATTGGCGTCGTCCTTATACTTCTCCAGAAAATCGTTGGCACCCGAGAAGGCTATCTGGTTGATGTATTTGTCTATCTCTTCGGCTGTCAGACCGATGCCCCTGTCCGAGATGGTGATGGTCTCCTTGCCCAATGAAACGCGTACGGACAAATCGCCCAACTCTCCTTTGAAATCGCCTTTGGAAGCCAGCGTCTTCAACTTCTGGGTAGCGTCGATGGCGTTGGAAACTATTTCGCGAAGAAAGATTTCGTGATCACTATACAGAAACTTTTTGATTACGGGAAAGATGTTTTCCGTCGTAACTCCAATATTACCTTTTTGCATATTGTATGAAGATTTATTTATACTATAATATTTGACGAACCCATAGCAAAAAAAATGCCAGACAGCGAGTGTCTGACATTTTGTCGGAATGACGTTGGCCTTCGTCCGTCCTTATTGCTGAATACTGAACGATAGGGTGTCGGGATGTTTCTTGTCCACGTCCGCCACGATTTCCGTCTCGCCTTTGACGCTGTCGTCCAGCAGCAGCTCCACTATCTTGTCCGCCACCATGGATTGTACCATTCTTTTCAGCGAGCGGGCACCATTCTGTGGGTCGAAGCCTTTGTTCGCCAACAGCTTCTTTGCTTTTGCGGTGACTTTCAGCTTGTGCCCCATAGACTTCAGCCGTTCGTCCACTACCGCCAACTCAAGGTCTACAATCTTCTCAATGGAACTATGGGTGAGCGGATTGAAGGTAATCACTTCATCGATACGGTTGAGGAACTCGGGAGAGAACGTCCGCTTCATGGCTTTCTGTATGATGCCGGCCGAGTAGCTCTTGTCTGCCTCATCGGACGGGCGGAAACCGATGCCTTGCCCCATCTCCTTGGCCTGACGGGTGCCCACGTTGGATGTCATGATGATGACGGTGTTGCGGAAGTCTATCAACTTGCCCGCGCCATCGGTCAGCCGTCCCTCGTCCATCACCTGCAGCAGCAGGTTGAATATCTTTCCGTGCGCTTTCTCTATCTCATCGAGCAGCACAACAGAGTAGGGGTGGCGGTGCACCCTTTCGGTGAGAAGTCCTCCTTCACCGTAACCTATGTATCCCGGTGCCGAACCGATAAGGCGCGAAACCGTATACTCCTCACTGAATTCACTCATGTCCACGCGGATGAGCGAATCGGCGGAGCCAAACAGGTATTTGGCGACCTCTTTTGCCAGCAGAGTCTTTCCTACGCCCGTAGAACCCAGGAACATGAAGATGCCGATGGGTCTGTTGGGGTCTTTCATGCCGATACGACTTCGTTGGATGGATTTCACCACCTTCTCTATCGCATCGTCCTGGTCAATCACCTTTCCCTTCAGTTCCTTGTCCATCAGGCGCAGTTTCTTGTGTTCCGACTGTGCCATACGTTGCACGGGCACGCCCGAAATCATCGACACCACCTCGGCAATCCGCGCCTCGTCCACCACCTCTCTGTGCTCACGTTGACGCACCAACCACTCTTCCCTCATGTTGGCAAGCTCGTAGGTCAAGTCTTTCTCTTTGTCCCTGTAACTTGCCGCCAACTCGTAGTTCTGTGACTTGACGGCCTCGCTCTTGTTCTGCTGGGCTTCTATGATTTTCTTTTCTTGCAGTTCTATCTCTTTGGGCACTTTGGCATTGTTCAGCTGGATTCTGGCTCCCGCCTCGTCAATCACGTCAATGGCTTTGTCCGGGAAGCTACGTTCGGTGAGGTACTGTGCGGTCAGTCTGACGCAAGCCGCCAAGGCATCGTCCGTATAGGTCACGTTGTGGTAGTCTTCATATTTCGATTTGATGCTTTGCAGGATTGTAAATGTCTCATCCGGGGTGTTTGGTTCCACCATTACCTTTTGGAAACGCCGTTCCATGGCACCGTCCTTCTCTATGGAGTTCCTGTATTCATCGAGTGTCGTGGCACCGATGCATTGCAGCTCGCCCCGGGCCAAAGCCGGTTTCAGAATGTTGGCCGCATCCATGGAACCAGATGCGGAACCCGCTCCGATGATGTTGTGAATCTCGTCGATGAAAAGGATGATGTTTTGATCCCGCTGCACCTCATCGATAATGGCGTAGAGCCGCTCCTCGAACTGTCCGCGGAATTTTGTGCCCGCGACGATTTCACCTAAATTGAGTGAGATGACCCGCTTGTTGAACAACTGGCTGGGGACGTTATGCTCGATGATTCTGCTTGCCAATCCTTCAACGATAGAGGTCTTTCCAACGCCGGGCTGGCCTATCAGGACCGGGTTGTTCTTCTTCCTGCGGCTCAATATCTGAATCACCCTCTCTATCTCTGTGTTGCGGCCTATGACGGGGTCGGTGTTTCCCTTCTTCGCTTCCGCCGTCAGGTCTGTGCCGAACTTGTCCAAATAACGGACTTGTGCTCCGCCATTGCCCGGTGACATTTGGGCTGTTCCCGAAGCCGGACCTTTAGGGGAAAAAGACTCGTCATCCTCATAGTCGTCATCGAAATCCTCGTATTCCTCCTCGAACTGCATGGAGGCGTTGTCGTTTGGCGACTGGCGGAAATCACGTTCCATATCCTGCTTCTCAATCCTTGATTTGGCAAACCGCAACACCTCTTCGTACGAGAATCCCGAGTTGCGCAGTATGTCAGCGGCGCAATTCTCTCTGTCCTTCAGGATGGCGAGCAGTAAATGGATGGGCGTTACGACGTTGCTGCCCAATTGTTTCGCCTCGAAAAGACTGAGTTTCAGAACTCTTGTCGCCGATTCGCTCAATGAAAAGTCCTCCTCATCCTGCTTGTGGCCATCGCACGCGTGCTGTCTGAGGTAATCGACCGTGCTTTGTCGCACGAGAAGAATTTCGGCTAAGCATTGCGGAGCGAGCGTCATGTAGGTGGAACCCTCTGTCCAACAGATTCCATAGAGCAGATGCTCAACTCCGATATGGTCGCTATTGTACAGACGCGCAGCCCTTCTGCCGTGTTCGATGATGTTTGATATATCCGGTGAAAATCGATAGTCCATAAAGTCTGTCTTTTAATAATATTGTATAGAGTTCCCCTCTCATTTTATCGTGCGAATCTGTATTGACGCACGATTCATTCGAGTGCAACAAATAACGTGCCACTCGGTTTGGGACATGAAAGCACTGCCCGGGTGTCAGCCGGAGGGATTAAATGGCTATTTTAAGAGTTTTTTTCATTAAAAGATTCATCATGTCGTAAAAAAGCAGTACTTTAGCGTGGTTTTTATGGAAGAGAAAAGTATAAATTAATATATATTCTAAATGCTTGAACAAGACAGGATTATAAAAATTAACCTCGAAGAGGAGATGAAGACATCGTACATCGATTACTCCATGTCAGTGATTGTTGCGCGTGCGCTTCCTGATGTTCGTGATGGTTTTAAACCGGTTCAGAGACGTATTCTGTACGGTATGATGGAATTGGGAAACACCTCCGATAAGCCTTATAAGAAATCTGCCAGAATTGTCGGTGAA
>CAVFNZ010000068.1:0-12826 GCA_963624095.1 Clostridium sp. CAG:217
ACTATAGCACCTCATGCTGTACGTTCACTACCCCTCATCCCGTACAACTATAGCACCTCATCCTGTACGGCATTAGAGTGCCATCCCGTACGGGAATGACTACCCTGACTTTTCCTGATTCACTAAACACTATTTTTCTTCATTAACTGAAACGGTAGACACTTTCTGCTGAGCCGTGCCGTATCAATAGCCCCAAGCGAGAATCCCACCGGGGTTTCGGACTGACCCTCGAAACCGCTCCCTATACCTTATTTATATATAGCAAGAGAGCCGCCCCTCAGAAAGGGACGGCTCTCTCTATTCAATCTTTTCCGTATTCTGTCCGAAGATTATTTCAGCAGGGCCGAAACGGCTGCGTCTGTCAGGTACTTCGAGAACTCAACATCCGTAGAAGCCTTCTTGGCAAGAGTAGAATCTTTGGCGATGGCACTCTTCAGACCGCTTACAACCATAGAGGTGTTGTTTGTGCGTGCACCGATGATTGCGCTCAAGTAGTCCGTGTAAGCGTCAGCGTTCTTCACTGCGCTCAGCGTGCTCTTTGCCTTGTTGTAGTCCTTTGTCAGGATCTGAGCCAAAGCGGCACTGTTGGTCTTCGTGTCACCGAAAGCGTTGACTGCCTTCTCGTACTGACCGGCTGCGATGTAGTAGTTACCCAAAGCCTCGTTGATGGTCTTTGAACCGGAACCCTTGGCCAGGTATTTCTCTGCATCGGCTCTCTGTCCGTTAACCAAAGAAACCAGACCCATGTTGGTGTTGGCCTCGTTGGAAGCGCCGTTCAGCTGAAGAGCTTTCTTGAAGTAAGACTCAGCGGAGCTCAGGTTGCCGGCTTTGTAAGCCAACTCACCGAGGTTGTTGTATGCGCGGTAGTCGCTCGGGTAGAGCTCAGCGGTTTTCTTGTAGATGGCCTCTTTCTCAGCGTCGGTGTTCACCAGGGTAGCGGCGTAGAGCAACTCCTCAACGGAGAGGTTCTTCGGAGCGGCCTTGTACTCGGCGAGGATTTCGTCATCCGAACGGCCAATCAACTGATAGTTCAAGGTCAAGCGTGCGCGGCGCAACTTCGGCAGGATGTCGTCAGCCAGGTCTTTGTAAACAGAAGAGATGTTCTTGATCTCTGTCTCTCTCTGCTCGGGATCCTGATACATGGAGAGTACGCGGAGAATCAACTCCTTGTCCTGGATGTTTGACTTGGATACCAACTCCTGGAAACCTTCCCAGTCCTGAGCGGTATACTTTGAGTCAACCGTAGCGTTCACTTTCGCTTTCTTCAACTGCTTGTTGACATACTTGGCGGCGTTGCTTTCACGCTGTCCGGCCAGTTTCTCGTTGAGGCTTACACCACCATCGGGAGAAGCGTATGCGCTAACCTCGATGTTCTCGATGGCTTTGCCCTTCTTGTCAGCGTCAACCTCAGCCACCAACTTGTTGAACTCCTTGATGATGTCGGAGTTCGTCTCAGAGGCGCGGATGTTGGCCTGCTGGATGAGGAACATGATGTTGGCCTCTTTGTTCTGCTTGATGATACGCTGGTAAGCGTCCTCGGCATTCGTCAGGTTGGCGTTGCTCAGTGTGCTCTTCACCAACTCGGAAGTGGCGATGACACCGTCGGCGATCTTCACTGCCGGGATGTTCACAACCTTGTTGCCAATCTTGGCGTCGAACTCCAGGTAGAGCTCAGACTTGGCCATCTCGGGAACGTAGGTGAAGGAGGTCTTCATGACGTAGTTACCGCCAGCCTTGTAAGAAATCGTCTGGTTGTTGCCCTGGACTTTCTCGCCCTGGAAAGTAGCGGGAGTGCCCTTGGCCTCACCACCGTCCCATCTCAAGACCGGAGTAACGGTGACAACGGCTTTCTTCTTGAAATACTTCTCGGGGAAGGTTCCGTTGATGGTAGCGGGCACCTGGCCACCGACTGCTTCCAACACCTCAGGGGTGCAGGTGAAGTAATCCGATGACAATTCACCCAACTTGTTTGAACAAGAGGTGAAGACAAACATAACAGCCATTAGTAATGGCAAATACAATTTTTTAATCATGTTGTTTTACTTGTTTAATATGATTAGACTAATATATATTCCAACACGTTGCAAAGATAAGGAAAGCGTTCATTATCCAAAAAGAGTTGACCTCGTTTTTTTAATGTATACATTTAAAGAACATTAAAAAGGAAGACGCTCCGGGCTTTTGCCGGCAGGAATGTCAACTATCGGTTGATGCTTTCGTGGCTCACTCCTCTCCTCCGTGCCGCTTTCGGTAGTTGATGTTGCGCGGGTGGTGCAGGATGATTTCACTGCGCAGCAGGTTGCGGTCGATGTGGGTATAGATTTCGGTGGTGGTGATGCACTCGTGCCCCAGCATGCACTGGATGGCGCGCAGGTTCGCTCCGCCCTCCAGCAGGTGCGTGGCGAAAGAGTGGCGGAAGGTGTGCGGACTGACGGTCTTCCGAATGCCCGCCATCTCCGTCAATACCTTTATTATATGGAACACCGTGATGCGCGACAGCCGCGACCCGCGCCGGAAGCTGAGAAACACATAGTCTTCCTCTCCCGGCTTGACGCGAATCTCGCCCCGTTGCTCGAAGTATTTGTTCAGCTCGTCGATGGCCCGGCGGGAGATGGGCACCAGCCGTTGCTTGTCGCCCTTGCCCGTCACGCGGATGAACTCCTCGGTCAGGTAGAGGTCGGAGAACTTGAGGCTGCACAACTCCGACACGCGCAGCCCGCAACCGTAGAGTACCTCCAGTATCGCCTTGTTGCGCTGGCCCTCCTGTTCCGTCAGGTCGACGCACCCGATGATGGCGTCAATCTCTTCCAGGGTGAGCACGTCGGGCAGGTGGAAGCCGATTTTCGGGGAGTCAATCAGTTCGGTGGGTGCCGTGGCGATGTACTCCTCCAGTACCAGGAACTTGTAGAACGACCGCAGTCCGGAGAGTATGCGCGCCTGCGAACGGGGGTGGATGCCCACATCGTGCAGGTCCGCCAGGAAACGCTGGATGTCCTCCGTCTTCGCCTCCGCCAGGATGATTCGGTCGTCCAGCAGGTAGTCCGCCAGCTTGCGGATGTCGCTCAGATAAGCGTCAATGGTGTTGTCCGACATCGACTTTTCCAGCTTCAGGTATTGCCTGTAGCGTTCAATCACCACCTCATTGATATCCTTGTTCTTTCTTTGTGCGTGTAGTTCCATTCTTTTTCCTACCTTTGTACCCAAATTCCTGACAAAGATACGAAACTCTTTTCAACCGGACGAATTATGATGAAGATACAAGTGATAAACGGTCCCAACATCAACCTGTTAGGCAAGCGGGAACCTTCCATTTACGGGAGTACCTCCTTCGAGGATTACCTCCGAACGTTGCGCGCCGACTACCCGGCGTTGCGGATAGACTATTACCAGTCGAACGTGGAGGGCGAGATGATTAACAAGCTCCACGAGGTGGGGTTCGAGTATGACGGCATCGTGCTGAACGCCGGGGCCTACACGCATACCAGCATCGCCTTGCAGGATGCCATCCGCGCCATCACCGCGCCGGTCATAGAGGTACACATCTCCAACGTGCACAAGCGTGAGGAGTTCCGCCACAAGTCGATGATCTCCTGCGCCTGTCTGGGTGTCATCTGCGGCTTCGGGCTCGACTCGTACCGCCTGGCCGTGGAGGCGTTGATTCACCGGAAAGAACAACAGTAAAACCGAACGATAAAAGTATAGACCTATGCTGCTGAAACAGACAAAGATTGTGGCTTCCATCTCCGACCAGCGTTGCGACGTGGACTTCATAAAGGCCCTGTTCGACGCGGGCATGAATGTGGTGCGCATGAACACCGCTCACGCCAGTCGCGAGGGATTCGAGAAACTGATAGACAATGTGCGTGCCGTCTCCAACCGCATCGCCATCCTCATGGATACCAAAGGTCCGGAGGTGCGTACCATGCCTCTGGCGGGCGACCCGATACCCTTCAAGATAGGCGACCGCGTGAAGGTTGTCGGCAACCCCGACGGCAAGACCACCTGCGATTGCATCTGCGTCTCCTACCCCCGTTTCGTGGACGACCTGAAGGTGGGCGGCGACATACTCATCGACGACGGCGACCTTGGACTGAAGGTAGTGGAGAAGAAGGACGGCGTGCTCCACTGTGTCGTGCAGAACGAGGCGACCCTTGGCAACCGCAAGAGCGTGAACGTGCCCGGCGTGCGCATCAACCTCCCCTCGCTCACCGAGAAGGACCGCAACAACATCCTCTACGCCATCGAAAAGGACATTGACTTCATCGCCCACTCCTTTGTCCGCAACCGGCAGGATGTGCTCGACATCCGTAAGATTCTCGATGACCACAACAGCTCCATCCAGATTATCGCCAAGATAGAGAACCAGGAGGGAGTGGACAACATCGACGAGATATTGGAGGTGGCGGACGGCATCATGGTGGCCCGCGGTGACTTGGGCATCGAGGTGGCGCAGGAACGCATCCCCGGCATCCAGCGCGTCCTCATCCGCAAGTGCGTGCAGGCACGCAAGCCGGTCATCGTGGCGACGCAGATGCTGCACACCATGATTCAGAACCCGCGCCCCACGCGCGCCGAGGTGACGGACATCGCCAACGCCATCTACTACCGTACCGACGCGCTGATGCTGAGCGGCGAGACCGCCTACGGCAAATACCCCGTGGAGGCGGTGCGTACCATGACGAAGGTGGCGGCACAGGCGGAAAAGGACAAGCTGACCGAGAACAACATACGCATCCAGCTGGAAGAGAACTGCGACGTGACCGACTTCCTGGCCAAACAGGCGGTGAAGGCGACGGACAAGATGAACATCCGCGCCATCATCACCGACAGCTACAGCGGCCGTACCGCCCGCAGTCTGGCGGCTTTCCGTGGCCGTTATCCGGTGCTGGCCATCTGCTACAACGAGAAGACCATGCGCCACCTGGCACTCTCCTATGGCGTGGAGGCCATCTATATGCCGGAGTTGGGCAACGGACAGGAGTACTACTTCGCCGCCTTGCGCAAACTGTTGCAGGACGGTGTCATCAAGGAAGACGAGATGGTGGCCTACCTGAGTGGCGGAAAGTCCGGCACGCACACCTCGTTCCTGGAGATAAACCTGGTGGCCGACGTGCTGAAGTACGCCGAGTCGGGCGAGTATATCCTGCCGAACCGGAACAGATATTTGTAGGACAATGCAGGAAACCGAACCGATAGACGATTACATCCTGAAGCACATCGACGCGGAGGGTGATTACCTGCACCGGCTCTACCGCGACACGCATGTGAAGCTGTTGCGTCCCCGCATGGCGTCGGGCCACTTGCAAGGCCGCATGCTGAAGATGTTCGTGCGGATGATTCGTCCCAAGCAGGTGCTGGAGATCGGTACGTTCACCGGTTATTCCGCGCTCTGCATGGCGGAAGGGTTGGAAGAGGGAGGCCTCGTCCATACCTTCGAAATCAATGACGAGCAGGAGGACTTCACCCGTCCGTGGCTTGAGGGTTCGGCCTATGCCGACAAGATAAGGTTCTACATCGGCGATGCCCTGCAGCTGGTGCCGCGGATGGACCTGACCTTCGACATGGCGTTCGTGGACGGCGACAAACGTCGTTACAACGACTACTACGACATGGTGCTGCCCCGTCTCCGTCCGGGAGGCTACCTGTTGGCCGACAACACCTTGTGGGACGGTCATGTGATTGACCCGGCCTACGACCGCGACCATCAGACCATCGGCATCAAGGCATTCAACGACAGGGTGGCGGCGGACGACCGGGTGGAGAAGGTGATACTCCCCTTGCGTGACGGACTCACCATCATCCGCAAGAAGAGGGAGGAAGAGTCGCAACGGTGAAAGACAAGATAAAGGTTTAACCATACCATAACAATAAACAAGTAAAGAAATGGAAACGACAAGACAGAACAAAATAGCGAGACTGATACAGAAGGAGCTGAGTGACATCTTCCTGGTTCAGACGAAAGCCTACAAGGGTGTGTTGGTGTCGGTGAGCGCCGTGCGCATCAGTCCAGACCTCAGCGTGGCCCGCGTCTACCTGAGCGTGTTCCCCTCGGAGCGCAACCAGGAGATTGTGAAGAACATCAACGACAACATGAGGTCCGTCCGCTACGAACTGGGTACCAGGGTGCGCCACCAGTTGCGCATCATCCCCGAGCTCAAGTTCTTCGTGGACGACTCGCTCGACTACATCGAACACATCGACAAACTGTTGAAAGAGTGAACCTCTCCTTCTACATAGCCCGGCGTTACCTCTTCTCCAAGAAGTCCCACCACGCCATCAACATCATCTCCGGCATCTCCGTCTGCGGCGTGGCGTTGGCTACGCTCGCCTTGGTCTGCACGCTCTCCGTGTTCAACGGCTTTCAGGAGTTGGTGGCCACCTTCTTCACGGCCTTCGACCCCCAACTGAAAGTGGTGCCCGCCACGGGTAAGGTGTTCGACGCTACGGACAGCCGCATCGCCCGGTTGCGCCTCCTGCCCGAAGTGGACGTGGTGACCGGGTCGTTGGAGGAACACGCCATCCTGCAATACCGAAACCGCCAGGCGATGGTCGTCATCAAAGGGGTGGAGGACAACTTCCAACAACTGACCGCCATCGACAGCATCCTCTGCGGCAACGGGACTTTCAAACTTCATGATGAAGTGGTCAACTACGGCATTCCCGGTCTGCAGCTGGTGGGGGTGCTGGGCTCGGGTGTCGCCCCCGTAGACCCCATCGAGGTGTATGCCCCCAAGCGTGACGAGAAGGTCAACCTCGCCAATCCCGCCAACAGCTTCCGACACGACTACCTCTATTCACCGGGAGTGGCGTTCCTGGTGAACCAACCCAAATACGACGCTTCGTACGTCCTCACCTCCCTCCGGTTCGCCCGCGACCTCTTCCGCTACGACAAGGAAGTCTCCGCCATCGAGCTTAAACTGAAACCCTCGGCGGACACCGATGCGGTGAAGAAGGAAATCGCCCGGCTGTTGGGCGACGACTTTCGGGTGCTCGACCGCTATGAACAGCAGTCGGACGTGTTTCGCATCATGGAGGTGGAGAAACTCATCTCCTACATCTTCCTAACGTTTATCCTCGTGATTGCCTGCTTCAACATCATCGGTTCCCTCTCGATGCTCATCATCGACAAGAAGCAGGACGTGCAGACCCTCCGCAACCTGGGGGCGGACGACAGGTTGATAGCCCGCATCTTCCTCTTCGAGGGACGGCTCATCTCCCTCTTCGGAGCTCTGATAGGCATCGTCTTGGGGTTGATTCTCTGCTTCGTGCAGCAGCGTTTCGGACTCATCACCCTCGGCTCTTCCGCCGACAGTTTCCTGGTCAACGCCTATCCCGTGAGCGTCCACTGGCAGGACGTGCTGCTGGTCTTCGTCACGGTGGTGGCCGTAGGATTCCTCGCCGTCTGGTATCCCGTGCGCTACCTCAGCCGCCGTTTGCTGTGAGGAAACGTTCTCCCTTGTGGAATGTCTGTATGTAACCAATTCCGGTTGACTTGATTTGCCCGGGGATGTGACGCGAGGGATAGCCTCGCGGCTGCGGTCAATAGACTACGATTTTGTTGCCGTCCAGGCGGACGCGGATGCGACGCAGGCGATTGAGATTGTCCAACGCGGAGTCGACAGGCTCGTTGCGCAGTGCGGAGAAGTGTACCCGATAGTGCAACGCCTCGGTGTTTTGGAACACTACACCCAAGTTGTACCAACGGCCTAAGTCGCACAGCACCTTCACCAACGGTTGGTCGTGGTAATAGAAGAATCCGCTGACCCACTGCGTCACCGCATAGGTGTCCACCTCCTGCACCTGCACCTCGCCCTTGGCGTTGTACCACGCCTCCTGTCCGGGATTCAGCGTAGCATCGCAGACCGTGGCATCGGGACGCATCACCTCCACCTTACCCTTTACGAGAGCCACATGAGCCACCTCGGAAGCGTAGCTCTTCATGTTGAATTCCGTGCCCAACACCCGTACGGAGAGTTGGTCGGAGGTGACGATGAAAGGTGCGTCGTCGTTGCGGACAACCTTGAAGTAAGCCTCGCCCTTGAGCTTCACCATGCGCTTGCCGCTTTGGAAAGCCGTGGGGAACTCGATGGTACTTTCGGCGTTGAGCACCACTTCCGAGCCGTCGGGCAACACTACCTTGAAGTCCATGCCGCGCGGGGTGGAGAGCCGCTGCGTCTTGTTTTGCGCCTGTGCCACGATGGCGGGCTTTTGCGGTTTGGCGGCCTCTTGGTAAGAGATGGAGTCCTTTTGGGTAAGGTCCAGCGTGTCCTCCCCACGCTCCAACTTCACCCGTTGCGGTTTCTCGTCATATTGCATGGCGACAATCTCTTTGGATTGTTGCTGCGTGGGCTCTCCAAAGAAAGCGTGACGGAACAGGAAAACGAGAGCCAGCATGGCGGCTGCCCCCAACAAGGCGGCAGCGGTCAGGTGCCAGGCGGAGAAACCTCGCTTCGGGGTCTCCCGGGCAACCATCTTTTCCCGACGGAAAGCTTCCCAAGCCTCGTCCACGTCGGGCTGTGGCGTGTGTCGCCGGCGATAGTCCATACGGACCAACGCCCCCATGCGCGACTCCTCGGCCTCCTGCCGGTCGCAAGAAGTCTTCGCCGTTTCCGGTTGGTTCTGTCTGATATCCGTCTCTTCCATCATCCGTTCACTATTTCTTTGTTCGTTACATTATTCATATAGACAACCTCGCTCAACTTTCGGTACCGCCTTTCAGTGAATTTTCTCCAAGAGCCTTCCTGAATATCGCCAGTGCCTTGCTGATGTGCTTGTGTATCATGCCCACCGAGGTGTCGAGCGCTTCGGCCATCTCGCTATACTTCTTCTTCTCGATGTAGCACTGCTCCAAGATGAAACGCGTGCGCACGGGCAGGGTGTCCATAATCCGCTCCACCTGTTTCATCCGTTCCTCGTGCACCGCCACATCGTTGTCGATAAGTGACATCTTTTCGTTGATGTACCCCTGTAGGGCGTTCCGTTCCACGGCAAGGTGCTTCAGGTAGTTCAGACAACGGTTGCGCAAGGCCCGGTTGAGATAAGCCTCCGGACTGTCGGGTCGCCATGCGTCGTATTGTTTCCACAAGTCCCCGAAAAGCTCGCTGACAACATCCTTGGCAGCCTCCTCGTCCTCCAGAAAGTCGAGTGCGTAACGGTACAGGCGGGCGTAGTTCTTTCGGAACAACGCTTCGAACTCTTCTTGCTGTTTCGTCCTGTCACTCATATGGCACTCTCTCTTCCCTTCCTGAGGGTTTTGCCGCAAAGGTAACAATCCCTTCGTCAACCGACAAGCGGTTACAGGAAAATATTTCCGTCCGGAGAGGTACCATTTTAATGAAAGGGATGTCTTTATAGAAAAAATCAATATATTTGTTCAATTTAAATTGTGATTTTATGAAGAGAGAGCTAAACAAGTACATGGGGGTATTCGTTACCTTCCTTTGTCTGCTTTTAGCGACGAACGTGGGAGCACAATCCCAAAACCAAGGAAAGAAGATCACTTTCCAATGTGAGAAGGAAAAACTCCACAAAGCCTTGGACGAGGTGGAACGCCAGTCGGGCTATTACCGGATGCAGTACGTGATGGAGGATGTGAATCCTTACACGGTAACCAACGTGAAGCTGCAGAACGAGACAGTGGAGAACGCGGTGAAACGACTGCTGAAAGGCACACCGCTGAAGTATGAAATCAAAGGACGTTTTGTTCAGGTGTTCAATCCCTCCGCGGCGCAGAAGGCCAAGTCCGGTGGACGTACCATCCGCGGATCGGTCTTCGATGAGGCGGGCGAGCCGTTGATTGGCGTGACCGTGCGCGTGAAGGGCTCCAACGAAGGAACCGTGACCGATTTCGACGGGGCATTCGCCCTTCCAGCCAAGAGCGGCAGCGACGTGACCCTACTCTTTACCTATGTGGGCAAGAAAGACCTGGAGAAACAGGCCAACGCCCGCAAGGCCGTCAACGTCATCATGGAGGACAACTCCAAACTGCTGGACGACGTGGTGGTGACAGGTTACCAGACGCTGTCGAAGGAGCGCGTGACCGGTTCGTTCGACAAGGTGAACAAAGAGCTGTTGGCCAGCCGTCCTACGGCCGACCTCTCCGCCGCCCTGCAAGGTGTGGTTGCCGGTATGCAGGCTACCGAGAACGAAGACGGTACGGTGGATTTCCTGATTCGCGGTACCAGCTCACTCTACGCCAACACCGCTCCGTTGGTAGTCGTTGACGGATTCCCCATCGAAGGCTCGTTCAGCACCATCAACCCGAACGACGTGGAGAGCGTGACGGTGTTGAAGGATGCCGCTGCCGCCTCCATCTGGGGTGCCCGCTCGGCCAACGGCGTGATTGTCGTCACCACCAAGAAAGGCCAGCAAGGCAAACTGAAAGTCGACGTGCAAGGCTTCTACCGCCTGGGAACCCGTCCCGACCTGGACTACATCATGTCACAGGCCGACAGCAAGACGACGGTGGACTATGAAATCATGGCGTTGAAGAACGAGTGGTCGCTGGGCGAATTCACTCCGTCTTCCGACAACATCGCCTCTCCGCTTTCTCTCGCCCAGAACTACTACTATGCCAACAAATACTATGGCATGTCCGAATCGGAGATGAACAAGAACCTGGATATCCTGCGCAACCGCAGCAACCGCAGCCAGTTGAAGAAATACCTGATGCAGACACAAGCCCTGCAACAGTACAACGCCAACCTGTCCGCCGGAACGGACAAACACTCCACCTACGCCTCCTTGATGTACGAGAAGAACGACGAGGCTACCATCAAACGCGGTTACGAACGCTTCATGTTGAACTTCAACAACAACTACAAGCTCAACTCCTGGCTGACCGCTTCCGTGGCAGGTACTTTCCAGCGCAAGACACAAGAGACCAGCGGTGTCACCGTGAGTGAATTCACCGACCTTTCGCCCTACGAAATGTTGGTAGAGGAGGACGGTAGCTACGCTTACAACGAGAAATCGTGGAACAAACTGGTCGCTGACGACCTCAACCTGCAGAACCTGCCTTACACGGACTTGTCGTACAACATGCTACGGGAGGTGCGCAACCGCTCTTACAAAACCACTTCGACACACTACCGCGTCAGCCTCGGCCTGAACGCCAAGGTATGGCGCAACCTGGTGTTCGACACGAAATACCAGTATGAGAAGAATGAATCCAACACGCGCAACTATGACAACGAGGAGACGGACTATGTCCGCCAGTTGGTAAACTACTATACCTCTTACGATTTGGACAACGATGTCCTGAAAAAACAATACATCCCTTCGGGAGGCATTATCCGCCAGAGCAAGAGCGGAACGGAAAGTTACGTATGGCGTAACCAGTTGAGCTACAACGAAACGTTTGGCAAACATGACCTCACGGCACTTGCCGGTTTCGAAATCAGTGAATACAAGACCTCCAGCACTAACTATCCGTATGTGTTGGGCTATGATGAAAAATCGAACACCTCCCAATCGGCCTATTACGGAAGTAAAGAATCCGCGGCTACCATTATCGGCTATCCTGATTATTACAGCATGTTGTCTGCTTTGGTAAGAAACACCTTCTCGGATCGAGTGGACCGCTACTTCTCTTACTTCGGTAACGCGTCTTACGTGTATGACGGGAAATACGGCGCTTCGTTCAGTATCCGTGCCGACGGCTCCAACTACGTGACCGAGGACAAGTCGCTCCGTTGGTCGCCCATGTGGTCACTGGGTGCGAAATGGAATCTCGACAAAGAGAAATTCATGGAATCCACCTCTTCGTGGTTGGACCGCTTGACGCTGCGTCTGACCTACGGTATCAACGGTAACACCGAGAAGAGTACTTCGCCGCAGACCTTGATTTCCACTTTCGCAAACGCCACGACAGGTACAAATGTCTCGTACATCAGCAGCTATGGCAACCCCATGCTGCGTTGGGAAGAGACCTACACCACCAACGTGGGTGCGGACTTCTCACTCTTCAAAGGCTTGCTCTCCGGTAAGGTGGAGTACTACAACCGGTTGGGTAAATACATCGTGGGTACGGTGACTGTTCCCTATGTATACGGCAGCAGTACCCAAAAGTACAACAACGCCGAGATTCTGAACCGCGGTGTGGAAGTGGAACTGACCGGACGCGGCAAAATCCACTCTATCGGATTGGGTATCAGCTCTACGGTGACATTCGCTTACAACAAGAACCTTGTGCGGAAGCTCTATTATCCTTCGCTCTACTGTTATGAACTTTGCTACGCTTCCGACCCGTCCAACGGCTATTTCGTGGAGGGCAAGCCGGTAGGTGCGGTCTACAGTTATGAATATGCCGGTGTGCGTGACGGAGTGCCCCATGTGAAGACGGCAGACGGACAGGAATGGTCGTTCAATGACTTGACGTTGCACAACAGGACACTCGGTCTGGACAAGATGACCTACGGCGGAACCTCCATCTCTCCGTATACCTTCGGATGGGCCAACCAGTTCACTTGGAAAAACCTCGACCTCTATGTCTACATGACGGGTAAGTTCGGAGGCGTGTTCCGTGACCCCACGACGCAGAATATTCCTTTGGCGAACAGCAAGAGCTTCATCTCGAAATACATCTCCCGGGTGATGGAGAGCGATGGCACCGACTATCCTTGTCTGCCGGTGGCCGGTGACTACCAATGCTATCGTTGGGACCGCTACTTGCCCTATCTGCAGTCGGACATTCAGGATGCGTCGTTCGTTCGCCTGAAAGAGGTCTCCCTTACCTATCACGTACCCGCGCAGTGGCTGCGTAAGGTACACCTTTCCGCCGCCAAGGTATTCGTGCAGGCCCGTGACCTCGGCTTGATTTACTCGG
>CAVFNZ010000069.1:0-12713 GCA_963624095.1 Clostridium sp. CAG:217
TTACAGCCGTTATAATTGACAGGAAAGAAAAAACGGAACAAAGCCAAATCGTTGATTTTAAGCCTTGTTCCGCTTTGTCGGGGTGACTGGATTCGAACCAGCGACCACTCGCCCCCCAGACGAGTACTCTAACCGGGCTGAGCTACACCCCGAATTGCGGATGCAAAAGTATGGCTTCTTTGGGAATCCGCCAAATTTTAGAGAATGTTTTTTCGCATTATTTTTTGAACTTGCTGTGAATGAGGAGGGATTCCCTACCGCTGAACGACGGATATTCTCCCGTTTCGGTCGCTTTTCGCACTTATGGAGTTGGTTTGTACCCGGCCTTTAGCATGAGGAGACCCTCCTTTTCGGCCGTTTTGTGCCTGTAGGACTTGTCGGCACCCTATCTTGAGCCGTCGCTTCCTTGCTTTAGCAACGACTTGCGGACGACTTGCGGTGCGTAAAAGCGAACAGATTGCCCCGAATTATGGTGGACATTCCCATTTTTTATGTAGTTTTGCAACGTTTATTTCCATAGAACGACTGAAAAATGCAGATTACACTATCAGCTCCTAAGGCAATACGCTGTCAGGTGGACTTGCCCGCTTCGAAGAGCATCAGCAATCGGGCACTTCTGCTCAACGCCCTGAGCGGCAACGGCGAGCTCCCGCAAAACCTCTCTGACTGCGATGACACACAGGTCATGTTGGCCGCACTCTCCGTGACCGGGGCAGTGAATACCGCATCCGACCCGGCAATCCGAACTATTGACATCAAGGCCGCCGGAACCGCCATGCGTTTCCTCACCGCTTACCGTTCCATCACGCCCGGAACGGTGGTCATCACCGGAACGCAACGCATGCGCCAACGCCCCATCCGCATCCTTGTGGACGCATTGCGCACCCTGGGAGCTGACATCCGTTACACCGAACAAGAGGGATTCCCACCACTTCGCATCACCGGAAAGACGCTCGGGGGCGGAACATCCGCTGACGGAAGTCTCGTAGGCGGAACATCCGGGAATGAAGCATATGAAGACGGAGCACTCGGGAGCAAAGCACTCGCCAACGAATCACCCTCCCGCAACGAGATTACGCTGCAGGGTGATGTCAGTTCGCAGTACATCTCCGCCCTGCTGATGATTGCCCCCACACTGCCTGCCGGGCTGACGCTTCACCTCCGGGGCGAGGTCGTCTCGCGGCCATACATCGACCTTACCCTCCAACTGATGCGTGACTTTGGCGCGGAGGCCCGTTGGGCGGACGCGCATACCATACAAGTGCCCCACGGTACTTACCGCCCCACGACGTACTATGTGGAGAGCGACTGGAGTGCGGCTTCCTACTGGTATCAAATCGTGGCTCTTGCGCCCGAGGCGGAAGTCCGCCTGAAAGGACTCTTTGCCCACAGCTGTCAAGGCGACTCCGTGGTGGCGGATCTCTTCGGGAAACTTGGCGTGCGGACGACTTTCGACGGAGAAGGCGTGACGCTGACCAAATGCCCGTCCCTCTATAACAATCCCGATGGAAATGGTTCCTTTGGGGAAGGGAAAGAGAGGGTGTCGCTGACCAAACTTGCGTCCCTCCATAACAGTCCCGATGGAAATGGTTTCTCCGAGGAAGGGAAAGGGGAAGGCAAAGAAGGGGTGACGCAGGCCGGAGAGAGTGTGTCGTCCGGAGACCGTCCGTGCGGCTTGTTGCGCTTCGACTATGACTTTGTCAACCAACCCGATTTGGCACAGACGTTTGTCGTCACGTGCGCCCTGATGGGACTGCCTTTCCGCTTCACCGGACTACAGAGCCTCAAAATCAAGGAGACGGACCGCATCGCCGCCCTTCGCCGCGAATTGCGGAAGCTGGGCTACCTCATCCGGGAAGCCGACGACTCCATTCTCTATTGGGACGGTGAACGCTGCCAGCCTCAGCCCGACCCGGCTATCGACACTTACGAAGACCACCGCATGGCCATGGCCTTCGCCCCGGCTTCGCTCGTGATGCCCACACTGCGCGTCAACGACCCACAGGTCGTCTCCAAGTCATATCCCACCTACTGGACGCACCTGCGGGCGGCCGGATTCACGGTCCGTGAGACGACCGACGGACAAGCAACCGGGGAGGGTGAGAGTCTATGAGGGCGTTAAAAGTTGGTTTGGCGATGCCCGCCTTGGTGGAGATTCCCGGAAGAAACCGCTCTGTGGCACGGCGGAGCGGACGACCGATAAGAAACTTGTGAACGATAGACCCATGTGGATACTGATAGTTAGTCTGATGGCACTGACCCTGGTGGCAATGCTGACCGGTCTCCTCCGGAACCGCTCCGACCGTAGGAAGCGGGAGAGGGGAGAGGCTGTGGAGAGCGCGTTGCCCGTCAATCCCGCGGACATGGAGTGTTGCGGCCAACATGAAGTGTGCGAGAAAGAGAGCCTCCTGGCGGCCGTCAGCAAACGGATAGAATATTACGACGACGAGGAGCTGGACGCTTACCGCGGCACGGCTTCCGACGCTTACACTGCCGAGCAGACCGATCGGTTTCGCGATGTGCTCTACACAATGCGCGACACCGAAGTGGCGGGTTGGGTGAGGAGTCTGCAACTCCGTGGCGTCGCTCTGCCGGACGCACTCAAGGACGAGGTCATCCTCATCGTTGGCGAACGCCGCTCCGGGGAACGAAGCCTGAACGAAACGAAAACATTAAACTAAGGAGAAACTGAAAACGTGGACATACTGCAATACACATTCTTTCAAAACGCCCTCGTCGGGAGTCTGTTGGCGAGCGTCGTGTGCGGACTGATAGGCACTTACATCGTCACCCGCCGACTTGTGTTCATCAGCGGAGGCATCACGCACGCCTCCTTTGGCGGCATCGGGCTGGGTGTCTTCTTCGGACTGCCGCCCATCCTCACGGCGGCTCTCTTCTCCGTCCTCTCCGCCTTCGGGGTGGAGTGGCTCAGCAAGCGGCGCGACATGCGCGAGGACTCCGCCATCGCCGTCTTCTGGACTTTCGGCATGGCCGTGGGCATCATCTTCAGCTTCCTCTCGCCGGGGTTCATCCCCGACCTCTCCAGCTACCTCTTCGGTAACATCCTCACCATCACGCGGGCCGACCTCTGGACACTCGCCGCGCTGACTGTCGTGGTGCTGGCGTTCTTCGCCCTCTTCCTCAATCCCATCATCTATGTCTCGTTCGACCGCGAGTTCGCCCGTTCACAACGGCTACCCGTGCGGACGCTGGAGTATGCGCTGATGATGTTCATCGCCCTCACCATCGTGGCCTGTCTGCGCATGGTCGGCATCGTGCTCGTCATCTCGCTGCTCACCGTTCCGCAGATGACCGCCAACCTCTTCACCTGTCGCTATCGGCGCATCATCCTCCTCTCCGTCCTCATCGGCTACGTCAGTTGCCTGGGCGGACTGTGGCTCTCCTACGTCTACAACGTGCCTTCGGGCGCGTCCATCATATTCTTCTCCATACTCATCTACGCCCTCTGCAAGTTGGGCAGGTCGGTATGCGGGAAGGTTCATCACACCTAAAAACATCGCGTCATTATGGAAATAAAGATTGATTCACTCTCCACCATCAACGAGGCCGCCCGCACCTTCGCGCGCGCCATGGGCGACAACACCGTCTTCGCCTTCTACGGCACCATGGGAGCCGGCAAGACCACCTTTGTCAAGGCTCTCTGCGAGGTACTTGGTGTCACCGACGACACCGTCACTTCGCCCACCTTCGCCATCGTCAACGAGTATCGTGCCGACGGCGGCGAACTGATTTACCATTTCGATTTCTACCGCGTCAAACGCCTTGAGGAGGTCTACGACATGGGCTACGAGGACTATTTCTACAGCGGAGCACTCTGCTTCATTGAGTGGCCCGAGTTGGTGGAAGAGCTCCTGCCGGAGGACACGGTCCGCGTCACCATTGAGGAACAACCCGACGGCTCGCGGCTGCTTAGGATGTAAAGCCCCATGAAAGCGCATTATTTCGTACAGGCTCTGTTCGCCTTGGCGGGTATTGTCTCCCTGCTGGCGAGCCTTTTTAACTGGAACTGGTTCTTCACCGCCCAAAACGCCCGGTTTATTGTTCAGAACGTCGGCCGCGGTCGGTCGCGTCTTTTCTACGGACTGCTTGGTGTCATCATGATTGCCATGGCCGTCTTTTTCTACTTCGAGACAAGGAGTAGGGGATTGTAAAAACATGATTCCGACGTGATTCGTCCCTATAGAGGCTTGGTGTCCTTGGGACTGTGAGAGGTCGGTAGAGACGAAGATAGGAGATAAACACCCGTGATTGGTGTTTACCTCCTATTTTGTTCTCACTACCTGTCCGCACCGGTTCGTCGGTACGGCTTGGTCGGTTCAGTGTTCATGCGGTTTCGGTCAGTTCGGCTGACGAACCCCATCGGTTCGGGAGTCCGGCCTTCACCGCTTAGAGCCTGTGTCCGGGCGTGGGGAGGATTACTCCTCACCCAGCAGGATTTCCATAATCTGGCAGGCGGCCTTGGCTACCGATGTTCCCGGACCGAAGATGGCTACCACGCCGGCCTTGTAGAGGAAGTCGTAGTCCTGCGGAGGTATGACACCTCCGGCTACCACCATGATGTCCTCGCGACCCAGCTTCTTCAGCTCCTCGATAATCTGCGGAATCAGCGTCTTGTGACCTGCGGCCAACGACGAGACACCCACCATGTGGACATCGTTCTCCACCGCTTCGCGGGCGGCCTCCGCCGGGGTTTGGAACAGCGGTCCCATGTCCACGTCGAAACCGCAGTCGGCGTATCCCGTGGCGACAACTTTCGCACCGCGGTCGTGGCCGTCCTGGCCCATCTTGGCAATCATGATACGCGGACGGCGTCCCTCCTTCTTGGCGAATTTCTCTGTCAGCTCGCAAGCTCTTGCAAAGTCTGAATCTTTCTTACTTTCTGATGAATACACTCCTGATATGGTTCTAATGACAGCTTTATATCTACCTACAATCTTCTCGCACGCATAGGAAATCTCGCCCAGGGTGGCGCGCACGCGAGCCGCCTCCACGGCCAGTTCCAGCAGGTTGCCCTTCTTGGTGCGGACACACTCGGTGATGGCGTCGAGCGCACGCTGCACCTCGGCCTCGTCGCGGCCTTCGCGCAGACGCTTGAGGTTCTCTATCTGCTCCAGGCGCACGGCGGTGTTGTCCACTTCGAGGATGTCGATGGGGTCTTCCTTCTCCAGGCGGTACTTGTTGGTGCCGACGATGGTCTGCACGCCCGAGTCGATGCGCGCCTGTGTGCGGGCTGCCGCCTCTTCGATACGCATCTTGGGGATGCCGGTCTCGATGGCTTTGGCCATACCGCCCAAGCTCTCGATTTCCTGGATGTGCTCCCATGCCTTGTGAGCCAGTTCGTTGGTGAGCGACTCCACATAGTAGGAACCGCCCCATGGGTCGACGTTCTTACAGATGTAGGTCTCCTCCTGTATGTAAATCTGCGTGTTGCGCGCGATGCGGGCGGAGAAGTCCGTCGGCAGGGCGATGGCCTCGTCGAGGGCGTTGGTGTGGAGCGACTGGGTGTGGCCCAGGGCGGCCGCCATGGCCTCGATGCAGGTGCGTCCCACGTTGTTGAACGGGTCTTGCTCGGTGAGCGACCATCCGGATGTCTGGCTGTGCGTACGCAGTGCCAGCGACTTGGGGTTCTTCGGGTTGAACTGTTTCACTATCTTCGCCCACAGCATGCGGGCGGCGCGCATCTTGGCAATCTCCATGAAGTGGTTCATGCCGATGGCCCAGAAGAAGGAGAGGCGCGGTGCGAAGGCGTCGATGTCGATGCCTGCGGCCACTCCGGCGCGCAGGTACTCCAGTCCGTCGGCCAGCGTGTAGGCCAGCTCGATGTCCGCCGTGGCTCCGGCTTCCTGCATGTGGTAGCCCGAGATGGAGATGGAGTTGAACTTAGGCATCTTCTGCGAGGTGTACTCGAAGATGTCGGAGATAATCTTCATCGAGAATGCGGGCGGATAGATATAGGTGTTGCGCACCATGAACTCCTTGAGGATATCGTTCTGGATGGTTCCCGCCATCTCTTCGAGCTTGGCTCCCTGCTCCAGTCCGGCGTTGATGTAGAAGGCCAGGATGGGCAGCACGGCTCCGTTCATGGTCATGGAGACGGACATCTTGTTCAGGGGGATGCCGTCGAAGAGCACCTTCATGTTCTCCAGTGAGCAGATGGAAACGCCGGCCTTTCCCACGTCGCCCACGACGCGCTCATGGTCGGGGTCGTAGCCGCGGTGCGTAGGGAGGTCGAAGGCCACGGAGAGACCTTTCTGTCCGGAGGCCAGGTTGCGGCGGTAGAAGGCGTTGGACTCTTCGGCTGTGGAGAATCCGGCGTACTGACGGATGGTCCAGGGGCGGAAGGTGTACATCATGGAATAGGGGCCGCGCAGATAGGGCGGGATGCCGGCCACGAAGTCGAGGTGTTCCATGCCTTCGAGGTCTTCTTTCGTGTAGACCGGCTTCACCTCGATGTGCTCCGGTGTCTTCCAGTTGGGGGTGATGCCGTTGGCTTTCTGCCATTCCTTGCCGTCGGCGGCTTGGATGCCGGCATAGATATCGATGTGTCTGAAATCTTTTCTCATAGTGTCATTAGCTTACTTGATTCCTAACTTGGCGTTGTATTGTCTCAGTGTGTCCAACACGTTCACGCGGACGTGGATGAAGTTCTCGATGCCTGCGGCCTGCAGCTCTTCCATGCAGGCGGGAGCACCGGCCACGATGAACATGGCGCGTCCGGCAAGGGCCTTGAAGGCGGGGATGGCGTACTCGGCGTACTCATCGTCGCTGGAGCAGATGACCACGATGTCGGCACCGGCTTTCACGGCTGCGTCCACGCCCTCTTCCACACTCTTGAACCCGAGGTTGTCGATGACCTGATAGCCCGCGCAGGCCAGGAAGTTGCACGAGAACTGCGCGCGTGCCTGACGCATGGCCAGATTGCCGATGGTGAGCATGAAGGCTTTCGGCCGTTTGCCGGATGCCTCGGTCTGCAGACGGAGGGCTTCGAACTCACTCGCCTCGCGGTCGAAGTTGAGCGTGGCGATAGGCTTCTCGCAGGTGTCGCTGTCCTGACCACCGCAGCAGGCGGCTTTCCCGACGGGACGTTTCTCGCCGGCCAGCTCGTTGAAATTAGGATATTGGTTGGTACCGAGCAGAATCTCCTTGCGTTTGGAGACGGCGGCGTGGCGAGCCTTGCCGCTCTCGTTGACGTCGGCTTGCACGCGGCCCGCCTTCACGGCCTCCAGGAATCCGCCCTCTTCCTCCACTTTGAGGAAGATGCTCCAGGCCTGGTTGGCGATGGACGAGGTCAGGTTCTCGATGTAGTAGGAGCCGGCTGCCGGGTCGACCACCCGGTTGAGGTGCGCCTCTTCCTTGAGCAGCAGCTGCTGGTTGCGCGCGATGCGCTCGGCGAAGTCGTCCGGGGTCTCGTATGCCTTGTCGAACGGAGTGACCGTGATGGAGTGGACACCGGCGAGGGCGGCACTCATGGTCTCGGTCTGTGTGCGCAACAGGTTGACGTGCGCGTCGAACAGGGTGAGGTTGAACGAGGAGGTCTCGGCGTGTGCGACCATCTTACAAGCCTCGTCGCTCGCCGGGCCGTATTCCTTGACGATGTGTGCCCACAGCATGCGCGCGGCGCGGAACTTGGCAATCTCCATGAAGTAGTTGGAGCTGATGCCGAAGTTGAACTTGATGCGGTTGGCGGACTCGTCGGCGGAGACGCCGGCTTCGGTCAGCCGGTTCATGTATTCGTTACCCCAAGCCAGGGCGTAGCCCAACTCTTGGGAGATGTAGGACCCGGCGTTGTTGAGCGCGAGGGGAGTGACGGCGATGCATCGGTACTGCGGCAACTCCTTCACCGCCTCCACCAGTGCCTTGGCGGTGTCGCCGAAGTCGCTCAGGTCCTTGCCGCGGCTCATCATCTTCTCCATCGGGTCGTATTGGATGGAGCCTACCAGCTTGCCGAGGTCGTAGCCTTTGGCGCGGAAGTAAGCCACCAATATTTGTGCCAGCTCCACGCTGTGGTTGGGGCAGGTGCTGAAGTTTAGCTCGATGCACTCGGCGCAAATCTCATTGAGCAGCGTCTCCACGAAGGCCGCGCTCACGTCCTTGCCCTTGATGACGAAGCCCAGCGAGTCGACGCCTCGGTTGAGGATGTCCAGCGCCTTGGCGTTGGCCTGCTTGGCGTCGTCCGCCACGATATCCTGACGGATGTACCAGGTGTTGTCATTCTTGTTGATGCCTCTCACATAGGGGTAGGTGCCCGGCAGTGAGTCGGTCGTTTTCAGTCCTTCCAGGTCTTCCTGACGGTAGAAGGGCTTCACTTTGAATCCCTCGTTGGTCTTCCAGACGAGTTTCTTTTCATAGTCAGCTCCCTTAAGGTCTACAACGATTTTGTCCATCCATTCCTGGGTGCTTACGTGGCCAAAATCAGAGAAGAGCTTTTCTTTACTATCTGCCATAGTTTATTGTACAATTAAGATTAATAACAGTCATACATCAACGAAAGAAAAACGGCCCGCAACAACCCGTCGCAATCCTGCACTAAGACCGCGTCGAGCCGGTTCGGGCCGTCCTTCCCGGAAAAATATGTTGGGGCAAAGATAGCAAATACTTGATAACAACAACTCCTTTCCCCACTTTTTTTGTCCCTGTCGGCAATTTCCGTTGCCTATTTGTCAAGCCCGCCCCATTGCGCACGGTTTGTTTGCCCTGTTGGTGTGACAAAAAGAAAGGGAACTTTCAGTTTGATAGTGACTGGTTGGGAATTGTCCTCGTAGGAGGCGTTCTTTCAATGCGTATCGGGTGTAAAACTCTTCGTGACGACCCTTCAACTGTCATTTTAAAAGCGGTGGACTTCGGGCTTGGTGGTATCCCGGTCGGTCGGAGGCGGAGGAAACGTCATTTTTTGTAAAATAACTGTCTCGATGTTGGTGGTGGATGAATAAAAAAACAGTAATTTTGCGCCCGGTTTTTAAAAAAGATTGTATGGATTGGTTGCAAACCCTGTTGTTTGATGAAAATTCAATCGCCCACATCGTGCTGCTCTACTCCTTTGTGATAGCCGTGGGCGTGTTGTTGGGCAAAATCAAGTTTGCCGGAGTTTCGTTGGGTGTTACGTTCGTTTTGTTCGCCGGTATCCTGGCCGGCCACTTCGGTTTTACGGGAAACGTGCCCATACTGAATTTCATTCAGGATTTCGGTTTGATACTGTTTGTCTTCTGCATCGGACTGCAGGTGGGTCCGTCGTTCTTCTCGTCGTTCAAGAAGGGCGGCATCACGATGAACCTGATTGCCGTGGGCATCATCCTGCTCAACATCACCGTGGCGTTGTCCCTTTACTACATTCTGGGTGGCCGCATCGAACTGCCCATGATGGTCGGCATCCTCTACGGTGCCGTCACCAACACCCCGGGTCTGGGTGCCGCCAACGAGGCGCTGACGCAGATTCACTACCACGGGCCGGAGATTGCCATGGGTTACGCCTGCGCCTATCCGTTGGGTGTCATCGGCATCATCGGATCCATCATCGCCATCCGCTACCTCTGCCGCGTGAACCTGAAAAAGGAGGGGGAAGAGCTTAAACAGTTGGAAGAGGCCAATCCGCACTTGAAACCCTACATGATGCACCTCCAGTTGCAGAACAGCGCGTTGGAGGGCAAGACGCTGAGCCAGGTACACACGTTCCTGGTGCGTGACTTCGTCTGCTCGCGCCTGCTCCACGAAGGACACGTCTGCATCCCGAAGGGAGACACCGTGTGTCATGTCGGCGACCAACTGTTTGTGGTCTGCGCCGAGGACGACGCCGAAGCCATCATCGCCTTTATAGGCACCAAGATAGAAGTGGACTGGGAGAAACAGGACACCCCGATGGTGTCGCGCCGCATCCTGGTGACGCAGCCGGACATCAACGGCAAAACCCTCGGACAGATGCATTTCAGCAGCATGTACGGTGTCAACGTTACCCGCGTGAACCGTTCCGGTATGGACTTGTTCGCCAGCCGTAACCTGACGTTGCAGGTGGGCGACCGCGTGATGGTGGTCGGCCCGCAGGATGCCGTGGACCGTGTAGCCGCCAAGATGGGTAACTCACTGAAGCGACTCGACCATCCGAACATCGTCACCATCTTCGTGGGTATCTTCATCGGAGTCCTCTTCGGCAGTCTGCCCGTGATGATTCCGGGCATGCCGACCCCCATCAAACTCGGTTTGGCCGGCGGACCGCTGATTATAGCCATCCTCATCGGACGCTTTGGTCACATGGTGAAGCTGGTTACCTACACCACCATGAGTGCCAACCTGATGTTGCGCGAGATTGGACTGGTTCTCTTCCTGGCCAGCGTGGGCATCAAGGCGGGAGGCAATTTCGTCCATACGGTGGTGGAGGGCGACGGACTGCTCTACGTTGGTTGCGGTTTTCTCATCACGGTGATTCCGTTGCTCATCATGGGAGTCATTGCCCGCTTGCGCTTCAAGATAAACTACTTCACGCTGATGGGTCTGATTGCCGGTAGCAACACCGACCCACCCGCATTGGCCTACTCCAACCAAGCCTCGGGCAACGACGCGCCTGCCGTGGGCTACTCCACCGTCTATCCGCTCTCGATGTTCCTCCGTATCCTTGCCGGACAGGCCATTATCCTGATACTCGCGTCCTGATGCCATCTTGGCGGACGCTCGTTCGGGCTGTGGCTGACAATCCGTAAGCGGAAGGCTTTGAGGGTTCTTTGGTACACTATTTGTTACCAATCAGAGCGCGGTGAATTATGTCGCTTTTAACAATTATTGTTGAGGTGGATAGTTTGCCGTAAGATAAAAATCGTAACTTTGCACACTATTTTCAAACTTTAGACAATGAGACAGCTAAAGATAAACAAAAGTATAACCAATCGTGAGACCGCGTCACTGGAAGCCTATCTGCGTGAGATAGGCCGCGAGGAGTTGATTTCCGTTGATGAGGAGGTGGAACTCGCGCAGCGAATCCGCAAGGGCGACGGAGCCGCGCTGGACAAACTGGTGCGCGCGAACCTGCGTTTCGTCGTTTCCGTAGCCAAGCAATACCAGAACCAAGGCTTGAGCCTGGCCGATTTGATTGACGAGGGAAACATCGGTTTGGTAAAGGCCGCTCAGAAGTTCGATGAGACCCGCGGTTTCAAGTTCATCAGCTATGCCGTGTGGTGGATTCGCCAGTCCATTCTGCAGGCTTTGGCCGAACAGTCGCGTATCGTTCGTCTGCCGTTGAACCAGGTTGGCTCCATCAACCGCATCAACAAGGCGTTGGCCAAGTTTGAGCAGGAGAACGAGCGTCGCGCTTCCGCCGGCGAGATTGCCGATGAGTTGGGTCTGGAGGAAGACAAGATTTCCGATGCCTTGCGCGTATCGGGCCGCCACGTCTCCGTGGACGCCTCTTTCGTGGAGGGTGAGGACAACTGTCTGCTCGATGTCCTTGTGAACGATGATTCCCCTATGGCCGACCATACGTTGGTGAGCGAGTCGCTCTCCGAAGAGATTGACCGTACGCTCTCCACGCTGACTCCCCGCGAGAAAGAGATTATCCAGACCTTCTTCGGTATCGACCACCGCGAGATGAGCCTCGAAGAGATTGGCGACAAGTTTGGCCTGACGCGCGAGCGTGTCCGTCAGATTAAGGAGAAGGCCATCCGCAAGCTCCGTTCGTGCCCGCAGAGCAAACTGCTCAAGTCCTATTTGGGATAGCCGAACAAGTCTTGTCGGACAATGAATACACAGAGAGGGCGCAACTCATTGAGTTGCGCCCTCTCTGTGTCTTGTGTATGCTCAGCGTTTGTGACACTTTCGGGGTCAGCACGAAAACCTGGCTGCCCTACTTCTCGCATAGACACGCTATGGGGTAATCCTCAATTTGTCTCCGTGATTTTCACGAAAGAACCCTGTCCGTAAATGAGGTTAACCTCATGAGCCCACGAGGTTAACCTCTCGGGGCGATGAGGTTAACCTCTCCGGCCTGTGAGGTTAACCTCTTGTCATATCCTGATTTCGTTTGTCAGTTTTCCGGTTGTACTACTGAATCTCTTGTCAACTTCTTCGTAATGACGGGTCGATAAAAACGCAAGTACTTACACCGGCCCACGCAAGTACTTACGATGGCCAACGTAAGTACTTACGATGGCGCATGCAACGGCTTGCGATGACACGCGTACGATGGGCGCATTCTACTTTGCAATGCCTATAATGACATCGGCCCATGCCTATAATGTCTCGGGGGCTTGCCTATAATGTCTCGGGGGCTTGCCTATAATGTCGTTTTTCGAAGCGGCTTTTTGAAAAATCAACACTGGCTATTTTGGACTGAGCCCCTATACCTCGATGGCAATGAGGTAGTACTCATCGGGCCTTGAGGTGGCATTCATCGGGCAATAAAGTGGTAGTATGTTCATTCATAAGCCTTGCTTACTATTCTAATCCAAATAGGCATAAGTTCCAAGTCCGCCAACACGGAATCCTTGTCTTTCTTTCTCAGCAGTTGTTCAATGTGTTCCATCTGTTCGGGTGTTACATTTTTTTTGAAATAGATAGCCAAATATCACAGTCAAGTCGTTGGTTTACAAAGGGCGTTTTGATGCGACACCGGGATATGTTCCCAAGTTGGGGCAATGTACTGCCATTTGAGAGCTGCTAAGTTGCATATACGAAAGCAAATCGGTCGTATATGTTAAAAATAAGTCGAGAAG
>CAVFNZ010000070.1:0-12604 GCA_963624095.1 Clostridium sp. CAG:217
ATACTACACTTTGCAAAAGCGCCAACGCCGATACTTTCCAACCCTTCAGGGAACTCCAACGTACCCATGAGCCGCCAGTTGTAAGCAAAGGCTCTATCACCAATGGCACCAATATCTGAAGGTATAACGAGAGTGCCCGAGAAATCATTTCCATAGAACACTCCATCAGCAATTACCTTTAAAGCCTTAGGCAGTCTTAGTTCCCCTTTGAAATGGCAACCGGAAAAGGCATCATTGCCAATGTTTGTAATACCATCATGAAGGGTTAGGGTTCCATCAAAACCTGCCCCACGAAAAGCTTCTGAAGGAATGGTCGTTATCCCTTGCGGAATAGTAAGCGAACCAGTCAGACCGCTACATGACTGAAAAGCACAGTTACCAATTCTCTTCAACTTTTCAGGTAGTTTTAATTCTCCGTAGAATCCACTGCATCCTGCAAAACAATAACCTCTAATGAGTTCGAGTTCGTTAGGTAAAACGAGATTTCCTGTTAGATTCTTACAGCCCTGGAAAACGCCTCCGTAATAGTCAGTACCTTCATCTTGTATCTCACTTTGAGCTCCATTGCCTAATTTCTTAAGAGTGGATGGGAGTGACAATGTACCATTGAGTCCTGTACATCCGTTAAAGGCTCCTCTTTGAATCTCCGTAACCCCTTCTGGTATCAATAATGACCCCGTCAAGTATTTACATCCATAAAACGCGTTTGTACCGATGGACTTCAATACATCAGGAAGTACTACTCTGTTCAGTGATTGACTTCCGGTAACCTTTTCATTTCTATAGAATGCACCTCCTGGTATTTGGTCGTCAAGATTGTCATTATTTTCGATTTCTGTCTTTCCATATCCCTTGATGCGAACCTCTTTCAGATTGAGAGCTGACAGGTGTGACATGGAATCCCGCATGAAGAAAAAGTCTCGAGCATCAATCTGTCCCGTAATCTTCAAGTTCCTTAACTGCGTATAATCCTTGTTGGACGCGATGATGGAATCCTTCAACGCACCGGGGGTTGACTTGATGACCACATACTCCTTTGCCGTGGCATCGTGGCTCACGAGGTCGTTCTCCCAAGAAGTGATGCTCTCGCTGACCAAAGTCAGTTCGTATTGGCCGCTGTTTTCCTTCTTGTCCACCTTGATGCCGAAGTTCATCATTTTGCCGACCTCATAGGTAAAGTCCACGTCCTTCGTGAATGTTTGGCGTACACCGCCGATGGTGATGCTGAAAAGAGTGGTGCCGGCCGGTACGGTCTGCGGAATGACGATGGTACGCCATTCGTCGTTCGTGCGGCTCGGGATGGTCATCGTGCTCTCCACGCTGCCGGCAGTCTTCACTTCACCGGTAGCCAGATTGATGGTAGCCTTGCGGGCCACATTGGCGGTCAGGACAATCTTCTCGGTCTTCGCCCATTCGCCCTCGGCAAAGCCCGAGCCCTCAATCAGCGTGACGCGGGCGTTGGACATGCGGTGGGACAAGGGCAAACGAATCACGCTGGTAGTTGGAGCCACGTCCGCCACCTTGCCCCAAAGGAAGTCGCTGGCCTCGTAGCCGCCCATCTCGCCGTCGGCACTCGCCTTGTTCTGGTCTCTCTGCACCTCAAACGGATAGTCGCTGACGCTCTCGGGATTGGCGAAAGGATAGTAGCCATACACGTCGATATGGGTATGCTTGTCCTTCCAATAAACATCGTAGGCGGAACTCCACTTGTAGTTCGCCTCGTCGAAGGTGTGGCGCACATTGTCGCCACGGTTGCCGCTGGTCTTCAGTGTGCCGGGATTGTTGCCATCGTAATCCACGATGTATACGCCCATCACGTCGCCGTCGCAGAAGCCGTTGTCGTTGACACGGGTCACGGACAGCTGGTCGATGTCGCCGGAGAGTTGGATGCGGTTGCCTTCGCTTGGGTTGCCGACTCCACTAAAGGAATCGTCGCTACAACCGGCCAGGGTCATCGCCCCGACAACGGCCGTATATAATAAGGTATGTTTAAGCTTTATCATCTGTTTTCTCTTTTTGAATGAACAATAAGGGACAGGAGCGTCATTCGGCCGTGCCGCCGTAGTCTATGCCGTCGTCTTCCCACTTGGTGATGTTTACGTTCACGCCGTTGCTGGTCTTGCTCAGGGTGACGGTAAACTTGTACTTCTTGCCCGCCGCGAAGGCCGTGAAGTTGTCCGCTTTGGCGAGATTGAAGTCCCGTCCGTCCACGTTGACGGTGATGAGGTTGCCCTCTCCCACGGCCTGCGGCACAATGATGGCCTTGTAGCTGTTGCCCTCTCCCTTCAGGGGCGTGATGTCGGCATCGTTGCCTTTGGCCGTCACCTCACCGGTAGTCAGGTTGGCGGTGGACTGAATCTTCAGGCGATTGACCTTCACCTTTACCTGCGAGGCCGCCAACGATGATTCGGTGAAGCCGTTGCCGGCAACGAGGTTGATAATCATCTGGCTCATCGCGTGCTTGGCGTCAATCTTCACCGCGTTTTGGGTCGGAGCCACATGGGTGGCCTTGCCTATCAGGAGGTCGCCCGCCTTATAGTTCGCCGCGGTACTCTGGTCCGCATTGACGTTGAACGGCATGGCATCCACGCTGCTGACGGACGACGCGAAAGGATAATAGAGATAGAAGTCCGCCTTCGTGGTGTCGTCCTTCCAGTAGGTTTGGGTTGTCGGCACCCAGGTGCCGTTGTAGGTATACTTCATGTTGTCCACATGATTACCCGCAGGTTGTAGGGCTACAGACGTGCCATCGGCATTGTTGTTGACGACGAACAGGCCGATGCCGTCGCCCGCCTCAAAAGCTTCGTCCGTGGCACGGGTCGTCACCGACGTGCTAATCTTGATGGGCAGCTTCGCCTCTGGTTGGGGTTCCGGTTCGGGCGAGCTTCCGTTCTCACCAGAGCACGCACCCAGGGCAAACAATGTCCACGCCACACTACATACAACAGAAAATTTCCTAAAATAATACATAAAGCAATACTTGTTATTAGGTTAATAAAGATTTCCTTTTGCGAATATCGGCAAAAGGAAATCACCCCACAAGTTCACAATGGTTCACTCAGTAAAACACAAAGCGAAGCGGACGCGTCGCCACCGCGGTTTCCAAGGAAGGGTCACACCTTACGCAGCTCTGTATAAAGCCGTTGCACGGGCAGACCCATCACATTGAAATAGCTTCCCTCCAAACGGGTGACACCGATGAAACCAATCCACTCCTGCACCCCATAGGCCCCGGCCTTGTCCAACGGACGGTAGTTGTCCACGTAGTAGTCTATCTCCTCATCGGACAGCGGCGCGAAGGTGACATGGGAGGTGACGGCGAAACTTCGCTGCCACGACCGGGCGGTGAGGGTCACTCCCGTGATGACCTGGTGCGTCTTCCCGGAGAGCGCACGCAGCATCTCCTTAGCTTGCGCCTCGTCCGCAGGTTTCCCGTAGACCTTGCCTTCAAGCCACACGATGGTGTCCGCCGTGATAATCAGTTCGTCCGCCTCCATCAGAGGGATGTACGCAGCGGCTTTCTCGCGCGATATAAATAAAGGTATCTCTTCACCGCTCAACGTGGCGGGATACCCTTCATCGATGTCCGGCAGGGTCTTCACCGTGTACTCCACGCCCAATCCGCTCAACAGTTCCTTGCGGCGAGGTGAGTTGGAAGCCAGTACGATGCGGTATTTCTTCAAGTTGTCAAGCATTACCTTTCTCCTTTCTTTACTGTTCATTGTTACCACCCGAAGGCGTCTTGGTGCGACATCCATTTGCCGTGCGCCTTCAGCACCTGTTCCACCACATCGCGCACGCATCCCTGGCCGCCCTTGCGGTGGGAGACGTAAGTCGCCGCGGCCTTTATCTCGGGAGCGGCATCGGCGGGGCAACAGGGAAGTCCGCAGAGCCGCATCACTTCCAGGTCGGGTATGTCATCGCCCATATAGAGCACCTCTTCGTTCTTCAGTTGGTGTTTATCGAGGAAATGGGCGTACTCTCTCGTCTTCACGGAAGCCCCCATGTAGATGTCCTCTATGCCCAGCCCGGCGTAACGGACGCGCACGGCCTCCGTCTTTCCACCGGTGATGATGGCCACATGCAGTCCCATCTTCACGGCAAGCTGCAGGGCGTAGCCATCCTTGATGTTGACCGTACGCATAGGCTCTCCGCTTGTGTGGAGCACAATGACCTCGGCACTGAGCACGCCGTCCACGTCAAAGGCCAGCGCCTTTATCTTCGTCAAGTCGTAATTTATCATCGTGTATGCTTTTACTCATTTCCTTATAAATCTCCTGCCAGAGCGGATGGCTCCGCAACAGCTCCATATGCTTGTCCATCACGCTGTGGTCGTAGCGCACGGCGGGACCCGTCTGCGCCTCACTGGGCGACATGCCGTCGAGCACCTTGTTCACCATCTCGCGGACAAGCGGATACATGCAGCGGAACGATAGACCTTGCTCGCTGAGCAACCGCTCACTGATGGTGAACGCGTGGTTGGCGAAGTTGCAGGCGAACACGGCGGAGAGGTGCAGGTAGCGGCGTTGCTCGGACGAGGCGACGGTCACGTCGCCGGAGAGTGCCGCAGCCAGGGACTTCACGCACTCCAGGTCGGCCTCCGAGGAGGCTTCCACAAAGACCGGGATGGCGGAGAAGTCCACGTCACGCCGTTTGCTGAAAGTCTGCATCGGGTAGATCACACCATAGTGGGCGGCATGCCCCTTCCACACGTCCATGGGCACGCTGCCCGCCGTGTGGAGGAACAGGGCATCCGCGCGCTTGCCCTCCACAATTTGTGGTATAAGTTGCACCAACGCGTCATCCTTCAGCGAGGCGATGTAGACCTCCGCGTCCGTGCGCAGGGTCTTCAGGTCCGTGGTATAGTCACAGTCCAGGCGACTCGCCAAGCAGGAAGCCGATGCCTCGGTGCGGCTGTAGAGCTGCACGATGTCGAATCCGGCCTCTCGCATGGCCCGTCCCAACTGCGTGGCCAGGTTGCCGGCACCTATCAGCACTACCTTCATCGCCTATAAATAAGGTAAAGAATCAGTCCGGCCACCAACAGCACGATGGGGAGCAGGTAGGACGAGAGTTGTCCGAGCACGCTCACAATCAGTCCGATATTCAGAATCATCCACAGCACCAACAGGATGATGCCGACGGACTTGTCGCGCTTGAATACCAAGAAGATGATGGAAGTGAAGAGAAGCAGGTTGTTGCGGTCGGCAAGCCAACCGAAACCATGTGCCGAAAGATTGATCAAACGGTCTATCAGGAATATCAGACCCACCACCATCAGGGTGATGGCCGTAGCCAGATAGGTGTCTTTGTGATTAGAAGCGCCAGCCATTTATTTTCCTCCGTATTTGTTATTGTCTATTGATTCGCGTCTCACTACATGTTGAAAACAGAGGCAAATTTAGTAAGAATATCCGCACCAAGCACTATCTTTGCATCACATTTGATTGAAGTTTATGGCAGACGACAACTATATCTCGATAAAAGGTGCAAGGGTAAACAACCTGAAGAACATCAGCGTGGACATCCCGCGCAACAAGCTGGTGGTGATAACGGGGCTCTCCGGCTCGGGCAAGTCATCGCTCGCTTTCGACACGCTATACGCTGAGGGACAGCGGCGTTACGTGGAGAGCCTCTCCTCGTACGCCCGTCAGTTCCTGGGTCGGATGAGCAAGCCGGAGTGCGATTTCATCAAAGGCATCCCCCCGGCCATCGCCATCGAGCAGAAGGTGAACAGCCGCAACCCACGCTCCACGGTGGGCACGTCCACGGAGATTTACGAATACCTGCGCCTGCTCTTCGCACGCGTCGGCAAGACCTACTCCCCCGTGAGCGGCCAGCTGGTGAAGAAGCACTCCGTGGAGGATGTCATCGACTGCATGCGATCCTATTCCAAAGGTACGAAGTTCACCGTGCTCACACCGGTCATCCCACGCGAGGGCCGCTCCGTCAAGGAGCAGTTGGAGGTGGACATGAAAGAGGGATACAACCGGCTGGAGGTTAACGGCGGCATGGTGCGCATCGAGGAGTACGACTACAAGGAGGGAGACACGGTCTACCTGCTGATTGACCGCATGGCCTGCGACGACAGCAAAGAGAGCGTCAGCCGCCTGACGGACTCCGCGGAGACGGCCTTTTACGAGGGCGACGGCACCTGCATGCTCCGGTTCTATCCGGCGGAGATTCTGCACGTCTTCACCAAGAAGTTCGAGGCCGACGGCATCACCTTCGAAGAACCTACCGAACAGCTGTTTTCGTTCAACTCCCCTTTGGGCGCGTGTCCCGTGTGCGAGGGATTCGGCAGGGTGATAGGCATTGATGAGTCGCTGGTAGTGCCCAACACGGCACTGAGCGTCTACGACGGAGCCGTGGTCTGCTGGCGCGGCGAGAAGATGAATGAGTGGAAAGAGGCGTTTATCCGCGAGGCGGTGAAGGCGGACTTCCCCATCTTCGCTCCCTACTACGAGCTGACCCGGGCACAGAAGGACTACCTGTGGCACGGCCCGCGCGAAAAGGTCTGCATCGACTCGTTCTTCAAGATGCTGGAGGAGAATCAGTACAAGATACAGTACCGCGTCATGCTGGCGCGCTACCGGGGGAAGACGCTCTGCCCCGCCTGTCACGGCTCGCGCCTGAAGAAGGAGGCGGACTATGTGAAGGTGGGCGGACGCTCCATCTCGCAGTTGGTAGACATCCCGGTCTACGAGCTCAAGCGTTTCTTCGAGACCTTACAGCTGGACGAGCATGAACAGCTGATAGCCAAACGGATACTGACGGAGATAAACAACCGGGTGCAGTTTCTGCTCGACGTGGGCTTGGGATACCTCACGCTCAACCGTCTGAGCAACACCCTGTCCGGCGGAGAAAGCCAGCGCATCAACCTGGCCACGTCACTGGGCAGCAGTCTGGTGGGTTCGCTCTACATTCTCGACGAGCCCAGCATCGGACTGCACAGCCGCGACACGGGACGGCTCATCCGCGTGCTGCGTCAGCTGCAACAGTTGGGCAACACGGTGGTGGTGGTGGAGCACGACGAGGAGATAATCCGCGCCGCCGACTACATCATCGACATCGGGCCGGAAGCCGGACGAGGCGGAGGAGAGATTGTCTACCAAGGCGACATGAACGACCTGCGGCCCGGCAGCGGCAGCTACACCGTCCGCTACCTGCTGGGCGAAGAGCGCATACCCTCCCCCATCACGCACCGACAGTGGAACAACTACATCGAAGTGAAGGGGGCGAGGCAAAACAACCTGCGCGGCATAGACGTGAAGTTCCCGCTCAACGCGATGACGGTGGTCACCGGTGTCAGCGGATCGGGCAAGTCCACGCTGGTGCGCGACATCTTCTACCGCGCCCTCAAGCGCGAATACAGCGAGGCGAGCGAGCGGCCGGGCGAGTTCATCAGCTTGGAGGGTGACATCCGCATGGTGAAGGACATCGAGTTCGTGGACCAGAACCCGATAGGCAAGTCATCGCGCAGCAACCCGGTGACCTACCTGAAGGCATACGACGAGATACGGAAGCTCTACGCCGACCAACCCCTGTCCAAGCAGATGGGGTACACCGCCGGATACTTCTCCTTCAACACCGAGGGAGGCCGCTGCGAGGAGTGCAAGGGCGAGGGAACAGTCACCATAGAGATGCAGTTCATGGCGGACCTGGTGCTGGAGTGCGAGTCGTGCCACGGCAAGCGGTTCAAGAGCGACACGTTGGAAGTCAAGTACAAGGGGCTGAGCATCTACGACGTGCTGGAGATGACGGTGAACCAAGCCATCGAGTTCTTCACGGAAAACAAGCAGACGAAAATCGTGAAGAAGCTGAAGCCGCTACAGGACGTCGGCCTGGGATACATCAAGCTGGGACAGTCCTCGTCCACCCTGTCGGGCGGTGAGAACCAGCGCGTGAAGCTGGCCTACTTCCTCGGCATGGAGAAGATTGACCCCACCATCTTCGTGTTCGACGAGCCCACCACGGGACTTCATTTCCACGACATCAGGAAGTTGCTGGAGGTGTTCGACGCATTGATAGCGAAGGGACATACGGTCATCATCATCGAGCACAACATGGATGTCATCAAATGCGCGGACTACATCATCGACCTGGGACCGGAAGGGGGCAGCAAGGGCGGCAACGTTGTCGTCACGGGCACTCCCGAGGAAGTGGCGGCGTGCGCCGCATCCTACACGGGACAGTATCTACAGGAGAAGTTGCTGGAAGACAAGGAGCCGGCCAAGGTTCGTTAAGCGACAGCCCTAACAAGAACGAACAACGGGAACGACATTCGGATTTCACCGATATCGTTCCCGCTTTATTTCCGTAGGCGCGTCCGCCCGGCATTCGCCGGACGGACGCGCGTTGTTCATTTCCCTTACGGCCGGGTTAGCAGTACATGCTTACCAAAGCCTCGTAGAGCTCCTGCTTGCCGCTGGTCTGCTTCGGCTCGCCGTTCTTCTTGGCGTAGTCTACCAAGTCCTCCAAGGTCAGCTTGCCTTCCTCGAACTCCTTACCCTTGCCGCCGTCGAACGAAGCGTAACGCTCGGCGAACATCTTCTTGTAGGGAGACTCCTCAAGCAGCGCAGCAGCCGACTCCAGGGCGCGGGCCATAGCGTCCATGCCGGAGATGTGGGCGATGAAGATGTCCTCCAGGTCGGTAGAGTTTCGGCGCGTCTTGGCATCGAAGTTGGTACCGCCGTTCACGAAGCCACCGCCACGGATAATCTGCATCATGGCCTGTGTCAACTCATAGTTATCAATCGGGAACTGGTCGGTGTCCCATCCGTTCTGGTAGTCACCACGGTTAGCGTCGATAGATCCGAGCATGTCGTTGTCAACGGCTACCGCCAACTCATGTTCAAACGTGTGACCCGCCAAGGTGGCGTGGTTCACCTCGATGTTCACCTTGAAGTCCTTGTCCAGACCGTGAGCTCTCAGAAAACCGATAACCGTCTCGGTGTCCACGTCATACTGGTGCTTGGTCGGCTCCATGGGTTTCGGCTCAACCAAGAAGGTGCCTTTGAAACCGCGCGCACGAGCGTAGTCACGAGCCAAGGTCAACATCTTCGCCAAGTGCTCTTTCTCACGTTTCTGGTCCGTATTGAGCAGGCTCATGTAGCCTTCGCGTCCGCCCCAGAATACATAGCTCGTACCACCCAATTCGATGGTAGCGTCGATGGCGTTCTTAATCTGAACGGCTGCGCGCGCCACAACGTCGAAGTCGGGGTTGGTAGCCGCACCGTTCATATAACGTTTGTGGTTGAACACGTTGGCCGTACCCCACAACAGCTTGATGCCGGTCTCGGCCTGTTTCTGTTTGGCGTAAGCGACGATGGTCTTCAGGTTAGCCTCGTACTCCTCGATTGTGTCAGCCTCAGCGCAGAGGTCCACGTCGTGGAAGCAGTAGTACTCGATGCCCATCTTCTGCATGAACTCGAAGCCTGCGTCCATCTTGTCCTTAGCTGCCTGAACGCGGTCCGGGTTAGTGTTCCAAGGGAAAGTCTTCGTGCCGCCGCCAAACTGGTCGCCGCCCTCGGCGCACAACGTGTGCCACCAAGCCATAGCGAACTTCAGCCACTCCTTCATGGGTTTGCCCATGATTACCTTTTCGGCGTCGTAGTAACGGAACGCCATGGGGTTCTTACTCTCTTTACCTTCGAATTTGATTTTTCCTATACCGGGAAAATACTCTTTTGTTGCCATAATGATAACTATTAAATTGTTTAAGTATATATTGTCAATGTCTCGTTTTCATCCTGTGCGCCTACAGGAGCGATTTCCAACGTTCGTAAGCCTCTTGGTAACGGGCGGCGTCCGCCACGGAAGGCTCAACCACCCGCAGTTTCTCCAGCGTGGCGAAGGCCTCGTCGTGGTTCTTATAGATACCCGCGCCCATGCCGGCACCCTTTGCCGCGCCCACGGAACCGTCGGTGTCATAGAGTTCGATGACGGCACCCGTCACGCCCGCCAGCGTGTCGCGGAATATCGGACTGAGGAACATGTTGGCGTTGCCGGCGTGAATCTTCTTGAGCTCCATGCCCATCCCCTGCATGATTTCCATGCCGTACTTGAAGGAGAAGACGATGCCCTCCTGCGCGGCGCGCAGCAAGTGCGAGCGGTTGTGCACGTTGAAGTTGATTCCGTGGATGGAACAACCCGTCTCCTTGTTCTCCAGCACGCGCTCCGCACCATTGCCGAAGGGTATGACGCTCAGACCGTCGCTACCGATAGGAGCTTGAGCCGCCAAGTCGTTCATGTCGCTGTAGGAAACCCCTTCGGGCACCACGTTGCGCTTCACCCAAGAGTTCAGGATTCCCGTACCGTTGATGCAAAGCAACACACCCAGACGGGTTTGGTCGGCTGTATGGTTGACGTGGGCGAAGGTGTTGACGCGCGATTTGGGGTCGTAGTTCACCTCTCCGTTCACGCCGTAGACCACGCCCGAGGTGCCCGCCGTGGAGGCTATCTCACCCGGGTTGAACACGTTCAACGACAAGGCGTTGTTGGGTTGGTCGCCCGCACGATAGGTGACGGGGATGCCGGCCTTCAGTCCCAGCTCCTCGGCCACAGCGGCAGTCACCCGTCCTTGTTCGGCGAACGTGGGTTTGATGTCGGGTATCAGGTTCTTGTCGAATCCGTAATAGTCCATCAGGAAGTCAGCCACACGGTTGGTCTTGAAGTCCCAGAACATCCCTTCGGAGAGACCGGACACGGTGGTGCAAATCTCACCGGTAAGGCGCATGGCGATGTAGTCGCCCGGAAGCATGATCTTGTATATCCGTTCATAGACTTCGGGTTCGTTCTCCTTGACCCAGGCCAGCTTGGATGCGGTGAAGTTGCCGGGGGAGTTCAGCAAATGACCCAGGCAACGTTCCTCGCCCAGGGTGTCAAAAGCCTTTTGTCCGTAGGGCACCGCACGCGAGTCGCACCAGATGATGGCGGGGCGCAGCACCTGCTGTCGCTTATCCACACAAACCAGTCCGTGCATTTGGTACGAGATGCCTATGGCCGCTATCTCGTCGCCCTTGGCTCCGGACTGTTGCATAACCGCCCGCGTGGCGAGTTTCAGATTGTCCCACCACATTTGCGGGTTCTGCTCCGCCCAACCGGGCTTCACGGCGATAATCTCCGCTTCCGTTTTCGGGAAGAAGGCGGAGGCGGCGCACTTGCCCGTCTCCACGTTCACCAGACTCGCCTTTACCGACGAGCTGCCTATGTCATAACCTAACAGATACATATTGTTTATACATTATATTATATATTACACATTCATTGTTTAACCCGCCTAATCGTTTCCCAGCTTCATCTTGTTGTAGGCCACGCGGTCGAACCGGTAGTACCGGGCCGCTCGGTGGGCCACTCCCGTCTGCCGTTCGTCCAGGGGTGTCACGTATTCCATCCGCGCCATCCGCTTGTGGAAATTGCGTATGTCCACGGTCCGGTCGAAGACCACCTGATAGAGCGTGCGCAACTGGGTCGCCGTGAACTTGCGCGGGAGCAGCGAGAAGAGTGCCTCGGGATTCGACTCGGCGTACTGACGGATGTAGAGGAGTGCCTCCCTGACAATCTGCGAGTGGTCGAACGCCAGCTCGCCTATCTCCGTCACCGGCACCCAGCAGGCCTCGTGGTCGCCGGAAAGTTCCTTCAGACCGCGGTCTATCTTCAGCAGGGCGAGGTAGGCTATCGTCACTATCCGGTCTATCCGGTCGTGCAGTCGGTGAAAGCGTTCGAGCCACCTCACGTCCTTCGGGTTGCGCGTCCGGTCCTTGGAGCCGAACGCCCGGAACTGCACCATGCGAACGCTTCTCAGTCCCGTCAGTTCCGTCAGCACCCGCTTGGCTGCCTCGTCCAGGTCTTCGTCCTCGTAAATCAGGCTGCCTGGCAGCTTGAGGTTATTCAGGTGAGGCCGTTCGGACGCGTCCGTCTGCCTTATCAGCAGGACGCACAGCCGCTCGCCGTCAAAGCCTATCAGCGTGCAATCGACCGAGACGTGGGGATTTATCAGTTTTCCGGCGGTATCTTCCATGGCTTCCTAATGCGTTCATGTTCTTGTTCCGTTTGCAAAAATAGGATATTTACCATATACGGACAATAAAAACAATACAAATATAACATGTTATAAAACATTCTTTCTCAGACATGTTAAATATCGTCAAGCGTACAATAACCGCACACGCCCTTATCATCAGCCGTACATTATCGTTTCCCAGGGGCTTACCGCCCTTCTGCCCGTGACATTAGGTTCTCCATACACGCAAAGCGGGCCGACATGAAGAATGATTCATGTCGGCCCGCTTTGCACCGGTCTCGAATTCCCTACCCTCTCCACCAGCCAATCCGCCAGTGCCTCCTCAAATTTCCACCGGAACTGACAACCGAAAGCTTTATCGGCTTTTCCCTACAGATGTTCGTGGATATCATATGGACAATCAGCAGCACCCGGCTTTTGGGCACCTACCTCATGACAACTTAATTTGTCCCTCCAAACGGGTCTTTATATACCCCTATCAGCTGTTTTCCAAAGTACCAAAAGAATCGCGTGTCGTCCACGAAGTATCGCTTAAACAGACGTCTGGGCTCCATGCAGAAGCGGAAGAACCATTCCATG
>CAVFNZ010000071.1:0-12509 GCA_963624095.1 Clostridium sp. CAG:217
CCACACAACAAATCCGCATCGGGAATTTCACTTGTCGGAACGGTGGCAATATCCTCGTTGGAGTGTCCTTGCGTACCGAAACGACGGCAATAGATGATGCTTGCATCCTGTCTCTTGGTTGACGGTTCCCATTGGTTGTTCCATATGGTCTTGAAATGGCTCGACGCTCTTTCCAGACCAACACGGAAACCGCCCACTCCGGCAAACAATTCCACCACCTTGATGTCACCATCTTCCGTTTGCGGAGAAGCGTAGTCATCAAACAAATTCAGTTCCTTGAATTGCTTGTGTACGACACAGGAGTATTGCGCAATAGGTTCGCACAATATCCCGTTCATCTCATTGTCCGTTTCGTCTTTATCTTTATAGCTCATTGTCAATGATATTCTTTACATATTTAGCGTTGAACCAGTAGCAGTATTTCTTGGCTTTTGTGCCGTATGGTGTTTCTGCCATGTCTTCCGCCAGTGCTGCCTTGGGGCGTACATGGAAACACTTGTCGTCTTTCAGTCCCCAAAAATATTCAGGCGATATGTGGTTGTCCCTTACGCACTGTCTGATGTTTTGCCAATACCGCATGGCTACTTGCAAATCACTTTGTGGCATCGTCCAAAAAGCCACCTTATCCAACTTGTACTCCGTTTCGGTCTTGCCGTTAGGCAATTGCAGAACGTTGTCCGTTTCTCTGAACACGACAAACAAAAAACGGTTGGTAAACAATTCGTAAAGCCGTGAGTCCGTCCATTCGTCGCAGTCGTACACCTCTTGATAGTCAATGTTCTCAAACGACATACTTTCCTTGACTATGCCGTTCTTTTTGACACGGATTGTTTTCATCGTGAGCCCCGACTTGACAAATTCCTCCGATTGGTTTATGTTGCCGATTCTGCCGTTGCTCGCAATAGCGTTTGCCAATACAAAGTATTTCGATTTTGCCGTTATCGGATTAATGGAGAGTTTGCCGCAAATGTCAGTATAGGACAATCCTATGTATCGGGCAAAACGCTTGCCCAACACATCATCGACGGAGTGTTCACGCAGTTCCTCGGCTGAAAAGAGTGCTTCGAGGTTTGACGATTTTGCGTCGTAGTTGCAGTAAGCCCCGTCAACGTTATTCTTCTTCACCTCTTCAAGCACCGTGCGCATATACGCCGTTTTCAGACTCCACGCACGCCGTGGCGCACCGAGCTCGCTATCATGCTGCGCCATGAGAGAATCGTCCTTTTGTCCCTTACGGCATGCACCGAGATACATCGTGTCGCCCTCTGAGAGGGTTTCCGCCTGTCCGTTGCGTATCTTGGTTATAATGGTGTCGTAATCCTTGCGGATGACATTGAGGTCTTTTTCGGGAATCTTCCACAACACGGCGTACAAGAAATGCAAATCGAGTTTGGGAACGTTCGTTTGGTGGAGATAAAACATTATCAGCATTATAAGACATTTCCTGTAGAAATGCGACTCCTCAAACGTTTTGTCCCAATCCTCCGCGTAGTTTATCATACTGCAAACAAGCCGTTCCTTTATCAGCAATTCGGCATCCTTTGCCGACCGCTTCAGCGGAGTACATTTGAGTTCCGCATTGACAAAAGCGAAGTCGGCTTCCTGTCGAGAGTTCACGTCGTACTTGAAAAACAATTCCTCTACAAGCTGCCCCAATCCGCCTTTGCCCTTATGCTCGGACACATCGGGCGCAAAGTCACGCAAGCATTTGTTAACCAATTGCTTGCTATAGTCGAATATTGAGACAATGTCCTTGTTGTTGTATGGTAACATAAGAAAAGGTTCAACGAAATATGTCGCAAAGGTACAACAAAATCTTTTCTTATTCGGTGCAAATTAGAATCCTTTCATCTCTCCGTGCAAAAGCGGGATGAACCTTGAAGGAACCTTCCGCCCATTCAACGAAACAGAGCAGCTCGCTTGCCACAACAGCTACCCTAACCTAAGCGCGGAGTGGCAAAAAGTTGCAAATAGGGGCACGATTTACTGGAAAAAAGTTGTAATTTTGTATCAATAATACTGGCAAAAAGTTGCAATGTCATGCTTAAACGAAAGATTATCAACAGACTAACGGAATGGAAGGAAGAAACGACGAACAAGGCTCTTCTCATCAAAGGTGCACGACAAGTGGGGAAGACCACCATCGTTCGGCAATTCGCGAAGGCGAACTACAAGAACTTCATTGAAATAAACTTCGAGCAGATGCCATTGGCAAAACAGGCGTTCGATGGAAACCTTGATGCCCGCAGCATTCTGATAAACCTTTCAGCAATGGGGTTCGGGCCGTTTGACCCAGGTAATACCTTGATATTCTTCGATGAGATTCAGTCCTGTCCTAAAGCAAGAACGGCCATAAAATTCCTGGTGGAAGACGGACAGTACGATTACATCGAGTCGGGGTCGCTGCTTGGCATTAACTACAAGGACGTGTCGTCATATCCCGTGGGGTTCGAGCATGAATTAGACATGTTCCCGCTTGATTTCGAGGAATTCCTGTGGGCTTGCAACATCAGCGAAGATGTCATCGACACGCTGAAGGATTGTTACGACAACCTGCGTCCCGTTCCCGATTTTCTCCACCGGCAGATAATGGAGCGGTATCGTCAATACCTGATAGTGGGAGGCATGCCCGAGGTCGTGTCAACCTATCTTGCCAATGAAGATTTTAACAAGACCATCACCAACCAAAGGGATATCCTTACAGGCTACCGCAACGACATCTCCAAATACGCCGGGAAAGACAAGGTATTGGTGAAATCCGTGTTTGACGCGATTCCACAGCAGTTGAGCAAACAAGACAAGCGTTTTGTACTTGCGTCAATAGAGAAGAGTGCCTCCCAGCGTAAATATGGCGCACCTACACAGTGGCTGGTAGATGCCGGTATGGCACACTATTCCTTCAATGTGGGTTCGTTTGAGTTGCCGTTTCCAAGTCATGAGAATCTAAGGTTGTACAAACTGTTCTTCGTTGACAACGGACTGATGTGCGCCATGATGCTCGACAACATACAGGCCAAGGTTCTCACCGGTGATATTTTCGTGAACGAAGGCGCCCTTGCCGAAAACTATGTTGCCGGCGAATTGGTCAAGCATGGCATATCGTTGAACTATTACGACAGAAAGAGCAAGCACGAACTGGACTTCGTCTTTCCCGAAGACAACAAAATCTCCATTATAGAAGTGAAGTCGGGGAAAGACCACAAAAAGCACTCTTCGCTCGATATGGCTCAAAGCCTGTTTGCGGATAAGATAAACCGCAGCATAGTCATGAGCGGCAACAACGTGGAATCCGAAAAGGGAACCTTATACCTACCCTTTTACATGACCATGTTCATCGTGAGATAGATTACTCCAACCGCTTTTCACGGTCTGTACTCAAACCGCAGGGTGTGGCGCACGTCTTCGGCAGAGGCCGCCAGATAGAGACGGAACGTACCGGGCTCGGCCACCCAGGCATGACGGGCATCATCGAAGAACTTCAACTCCTCGGGGGTGACGGTGAAGCGGACTTCGCGCTCCTCACCGGGGTTCAGAGAGATTTTCCTGAAACCCTTGAGCTCCTTCAGCGGACGAGGGAGGCTGCACTTCTCGTCACCGATGTAGAGTTGCACGGTTTCCTTGCCGGCTACACGGCCCGTGTTCTTCACCTTCAGACTGACTTCGAGCGTGCCGTCGGCGGTGAGGGTCTTGCCACTGAGCCGCGGGTCGGAGTATTGGAAGGTGGTGTAGCTCAATCCGTAGCCGAAGGGGAATTGGGTCTTTATCTTCTTGGTGTCGTACCAACGGTAGCCCACGAGAATGTCTTCCTTATACTCCTCGCGGACACTGTCACCGGGGTAACTGATCGCCCCCATGACAATGGCGGGACAGTCGGTCAGCTTGGCCGGATAAGAGAAGGGCAACTTGCCGCTCGGGTTCACCGCACCGCTCAGGATGTCTACCAGGGCGGGACCGCTCATCGTGCCTAAGTACCACGACTGCACGACAGCCGGCACCTCTTTGAGCCAAGGCATCCCGATGGCGTTGCCGCTGACAATCACCGCCACCATAGGCTTGCGGGTCGCAATGAGACCCTCTATCAGTTCGGACTGACCGAAAGGCAGCCCGTAGATGACGCGGTCGCCGGCCTCACAGTCCTGCTGGTGATTCTTGTTCAGTCCACCGACAAAGATAATCAGGTCGGCATCAGCGGCTTTCCGCAGGGCATCGGCACGCAACGAATCCATCCGTTCCTGCGGAACGGGGTGCACCTTTCCATAGTGCGGACGGCCGGCGGCATAGCCCTGGGCGTAGGTCACCACCTCCGCGCCATAGTGCTGACGGATAGCCTCCAAGGGGGAGTATTCGTTCTTGGGCTTCAGTTCCGAGGATCCTCCGCCTTGCGTGAGACTGCGTGTGGCATTGTCGCCTACCACCAGTATCTTCTTATAGCGTCCTTCCCGCAACGGGAGCAGCTTGTCGCCCTGTTTGTCGGACTCGTTGCGCAGCAACACGATGCCTTCGGTAGCCACGTCACGCGCCACCTGGTAGTGATCCGCGGTGGCCAGGCAGCCATAGGGTCGTTGGCGGTTCATCACCGTACGGAAGAGCAGGCGCAACATGCGGGAAGCCTTGTCGTCGACAATCGACATGGGGATTCTCCCTTCCTTTATCAGCCGCAGGTATTCGTCACCCAGGTAGTAATGGTTATAGGGGATGCCTGCATCGCTGGTCAAGCCGTCGGTCTTGGTACCCATTTCAAGGTCGAGCCCATAGATGGCGGACTCGTAGGTGGTGTGACACGAACCCCAGTCCGTGACCAAACAGCCGTCGAAGCCGAACTCGCCCTTCAGGATGTCGACATTGAGCAGTTTGTTGTTGGAGCAGTAGACCCCGCGCACCTTGTTGTAGGCACTCATCACGCTCCACACGCCGCCGCGCGTGACGGCAGCCTTGAAGGCGGGGAGATAGATTTCGTACAGAGCGCGGTCGCTCAGGTGTATGTCGATGTGTCCGCGCCACAGCTCCTGGTTGTTGAGGGCGAAATGTTTCACACAAGCGGAAACCCCATTGGTCTGCACTCCTTTGATATAAGGTACGCACATCTCCGCCGCTAAGTAGGGGTCTTCGCCCAGATATTCGAAGTTGCGGCCATTGAGGGGCACCCGGTAGATGTTGACCCCGGGACCCAACAGCATGTCTTTCTTGCGGTAACGGGCCTCCTCGCCCACCGCCACGCCATAGCGCATGGCCAAGTCGGGATTCCACGTGGCGGCCAGACAGGTCAAGGCAGGGAACGCGGTCACGCTGTCGTTGTTCCACTTGGCGTAGCCCCAGTCGTTCCAGTTTATCTCGGCACGCACGCCGTGCGGACCGTCGCTCATCCAGAGTTCGGGGATGCCCAAGCGCGGACAGCCCGGCGAGCTGAACTTGCCCTGGGCGTAGCTGAGGCGCACTTTCTCTTCCAACGTCATGCGACTGAGCGCGTCCTGCACGCGTTTCTCTATGGGTTGCGAATCGTCCAGGTAAACGGGTATATCCTGTGCCGCCACCGGCAGAAGGGCAGCGCAGCATCCTACCACCAAGGCGGAGAGTCTTTTAATCTGTTTCATGTTATTCATTGAGGTTCTGTCTTTCAGTTATTATCTTTCGTATCAGTCTTGTCTTCCGTTCGGTTCAACAACTCGTGTCCGGGAGCGTTGATGTCGAACGGCAACGGATGGGTCTCGTTCACCGTCACCACCTTGAACCGGACGGAATCGGGCTTCCGCATGCCGTTGACGGGAGAGACCTTGTAATCCAAATCGGCCTTCCCGTCCACGCGGAGGGCTATCTCCACATACCGATTGTCGGTGCTCACGCCATCGTCCTCGTAGATGGTGAAGGCATCGCCCTCTTGAGGCCCGTAGAGGAAGACGGTGTAGTCGTAGTCGGGCTCTCCTCCCGTGTGCTGAGTGGGCACCTTTGCGGGGATGACGGAACCGGATCGCACGAAGAGCGGGATGCGGTCGTAGGGCGCATCGACGGTGAGGGTCTGTCCACCCTCAATCCGTTTTCCGGTGTAGAAGTCGTACCAGCCGCTCCCCTTGGGGAAGTAGACCTCACGGGTGCGGGCACCGCATTCATACACGGGAGCCACCATGAGGGCGGGACCGAACATATACTGGTCGCCGATGTCGTGGACGGTTTTGTCCTGCGGGAAGTCCATCACCAAGGGCCGCATGATGGTGTAGCCCTGGCGCGTCACCAGGTGTGTCAGGCTATAGATGTAGGGCATGAGCGTATAGCGCAGCCGGGTGTAGTAGCGCATCGACTCGTAGGCGGGATGTCCCTCGGGGGCGATGTTCCACATCTCCCGATAGGGGTATTGGCCATGTACGCGGAACAGCGGACAGAAGGCGCCGAACTGGAACCAGCGGGTGTTCAGTTCGCGCCACTCGTCGTAATCCTTGCTGGCCACATGACTGCGGTTCCACTCCTTTTGCGCCTCCACGAAGCGTCTCTCCACGCAGAAGCCGCCGATGTCCATCGTCCAGTAAGGGATGCCGCTGACGGAATAGTTGAGCCCGGCGGGGATTTGCGCCTTCAGGTCTTCCCAACGGGAGGCGATGTCACCGCTCCACGTGGCGGTGGAGTAACGTTGCAGTCCGGCAAAGCCCGAACGGGTCAGCTGGAACACGCGCTTGGTGGAGTCCGCCTCCTGCAATCCTTCGTAGATGGCCTTTGCGTTCATGAGCGCATAGGCGTTGAAGTACCGTGCGGAATGCCCCAAAGCGGTAGGACCGCAGAGAGCCTTGCGGTAGTCCATGTCGGTGCAGTCGCGCACGTTGGGCTCGCTGGCGTCCATCCACCAGGCATCAACGCCGAGGGGATAGAGCGACTCGCGCAACTGACGCCAGAATATTTTGCGGCCTTCGTCGGAGTAGGCGTCGTAGAATCCGTAATGGTAGCCCTTGCCTATCCAGTCGCGCAAGCTGTCCACAACGGACTGGCTGTAAATCAGCCCCTTTTCATCGAGCTCACGGTAGTTGTCCGTGCCGAGATAGAACTTGGGCCAAACCGATATCATGAAGTGCGCGTCCATGGCGTGGATGGAGTCGACCATTCCTTTCGGGTCGGGGAAGCGGTGCCTATCGAACGCATGGTCGCCCCACCCGTCCTCGGGCCAGTAGCTCCAGTCGAGCACGATGTTGTCTATCGGGATTTGTCGTTCGCGGAATTCCTTCAGCACGTCCAGCAGTTCGGCGGAGGTCTTGTAACGCTCGCGGCTCTGCCAGAACCCCATCGCCCACTTGGGCATCAAGGGAGCTTCACCGGTGAGCTTGCGGTAGCCGCGTATCACGTCGTCCATGTTGTCCCCGGCTACGAAGTAGTAGTCCAGTTGGGGAGTCATCTCGCTCCAAAGGGAGAGCTTGCCCTGTTCCTTGGGGTCTACGGGAGCCAAGGCGCGCAAGCCGCAGTACGACTCGTTGCCGTCGGGTCTCCATTCTATCTTCAGGGGCACGGCCTTGCCGGCCTTCATGGGAAGGGCGAATTTGTAGCTGTTGGGATTCCACGCCGTGCGCCAACGCTCGGGCACCACCAGCTCTCCGTCCATGTAGACTTTCACGTAACCGGCGTAGTAGAGGATAAACTTGTATGCTCCGTCTTGCTTAGGCTTCAGCGTTCCTTCGTAGGCCACCTCGGACTTTGCCAGCGGGAAGTCTCCCGGCAGGTTCTTGATGGTCTTCAGGTTCTCGAAGTAGATATTCTTTTCGTCGCGCACCACGGTTTCCCCCTTATTCGGCCGGTAGGTTCCGGTGATCGACCCTTCTTTTCCTTCCTTATTATATAAGGTAAAGAGTTCGTCCAGCTGCGCGTAGTCGTCGGGATTGCCAAAGCGGCACAGGGAGTAGCTGTCCAGCAGGATGCCGTAGTTACGCGAGGAGACCACGAAAGGCACGGAGACCTTGGTGTTGTATTGGAAGAGTTCCTCGTTCTTGCCCTTGTAGTTGAACTCGTCCGCCTGGTGTTGTCCCAGTCCGTAGAAAGCCTCGTCATCGGGCGACTCGAACACCTGGCGGATGGAGTATCCTTTGTCCGTTCCGAAGCTGACAGGAACATACCGTTTGCCGCCACCCTCCTGTTCGCGCAGGTAGAGGTTTCCCGTACGGCCGTCGGCAAACCACACCTCACCCGTGGACCTCTTCACGCCGGCCTGCAGGTCGGGTGTCGTCAGGATGACGCTGTCGCCCCGTTGGCTCACGCTGAAACGGGTTTTCTCCTTGCAGGGGAGCACGACCAGACTTTCGGAGTTGTCAAACCGCCGTTCGTTGGTAGCCGTCACGCGGATTATCTTGCCGGTTACCACCTCCAAGCGCACAAGCCGGTTGCCGTTGGAGGTGGAGGGCGATGTCCTCACGACGACCCCGTCGGAGGTCTCTTCATAGGGGGTGCAAGAGGCTGCCGCCACCAACAGGCATCCGGCGATCAGCCACGAACAGCTATTTTTCATACGTTATAAGTATTTACGATTATGTGGCGAAGATATGAAAATATTGTACCTTTGCCAACGACTTGCGAAAAGAGTCACAAACTATTTATCATTTTCCGTTATGAAGAACTTACTGAAACGGCTGTTCACAGGAAACACAGCCACTCCGGAGGAGAAGAAGGCGCAAGAAGACCAAAAGCGTTTCGACATACTGAAGTACGACGGCATCCGCGCCCTGCGCATAGGAAAGGCCGATTACGCCCGAAAATGCCTGGAGGGAGCGTACGCCCTGAACGACGACCCGGAACTGCGCGGTTACCTGACCACCGCCTACCTGCAGCTCAATGAGCTGGACAAGGCGTGCCAACTGCAACAGGCGGTGATGGAGAAGGAGCCGGAGAACATTCAGGCCTATCTCACCCTGGGCAATCTCTACTTCATGCAGGAGAACTACGCCGAGATGGTGGCCGTGCTGAAGAAGGGAGAATCCATCGACAGCAAACAGGAACAGATACATTACCTGTTGGGCAAAGCCTACCACGGCGTGAAGGAGGAGCTGCAGGCCATCGCGGAACTGACACGGGCCATCACGCTGAAGGAGGACTTCTTCGAGGCTTATCTGCTGCGCGGCACCATCCTGCAGGAGATGAGCCAGACGGAAGAGGCGGCCAACGACGCGGCCAAACTGCTGGAGCTCGCCCCGGAGGACGAACAGGCCCTGATGCTCAACGGCATGGTGGCTTGCCTGAAAGGCGAGAGCGACCAAGCCTGCCGGTTCTTTAGCCGGGTGATTGGCGTGAACCCCTTCAACGAGAAGGCTTACGAGAACCTGATAGGGGTGTTGATGAGCCAGCGGAAGACCGAAGAGGCGATGGAAACGTTGAACGAGGCCATCGAGGTGCACCCCAACGCCGCCGCGTTCTACCGCCTGCGCGGACAACTCAAGCTGCAGGCCGGCGACAACGAAGGATCCGCCGAGGACTTGAAGAAGTCGCTTCAGCTGAACCCCGAGCAGGAGAAGGAAATCAGCGGCCAGTACCGCAACTACAACGAGCCGTTCAAGATTGACCTCTTCCGGATGGGATAACAACCAATCAAGCCTATACTCATGAGAAAAATCAGTTACATTTTAACCATCATCGCCGCGGCACTGCTCACAGCCGGCTGCGGTTCAAAGAATCGAAACATGAACAAAGAAACCGTTCTCCGCATCGAGACCAACAAAGGAAACATCAAGGTTAAACTCTACAACGAAACACCCAAGCACCGCGACAACTTCGTCAAGTTGGCGAAGGAGGGATTCTACAACGGGACACTGTTCCACCGCGTCATCAAGGACTTTATGATTCAGGGCGGAGACCCCGACTCCAAAGGCGCGCCGGCAGACAAGGCACTGGGCGAAGGCGACACGGGCTACACGATTCCGGCGGAATTCGCCTACCCGCAACACTACCACAAGAAGGGCGCGTTGGCGGCCGCCCGCATGGGCGATGACGTGAACCCCGAGAAAGCCTCGTCGGGTTGCCAGTTCTACATCGTCACCGGCACGGTCTTCACCGACGAGTCGCTGCAGCGGATGGAGGAGAGCCGCAACCGCAACCTCGTGAAGGAAAAGTTCGACTCGCTGGCCCGCCCACACCTGAAGGAAATCTACCTGTTGCGCAAAGCCAACGACATCGACTCACTGGCCGCCCTGCAGGAGCGGTTGGTAGCGGAGGCGGAGGCGGAAGCCGCCAAGTTCCCGTTCCGCTTCAACGACGAACAGAAGGAGGCTTACACCAGCATCGGCGGCACGCCCCATCTGGATGGCGACTACACGGTATTCGGCGAGGTGATTGACGGCATGGACGCGGTGGAGGCGATCGAGAACGTGAAGACCAACCGCGCGGACCGTCCCTCGGAGGATGTCGTCATCAAGAAGATAACCGTGGTGGAATGACAAAAACCTACCGCACGTGATAACCGTAAACAGACATACGCTTGCCAACGGCCTCCGCTTGGTACACCACGAGGACAAGACCACGCGGATGATGGCCATGAACATTGCCTACAACGTGGGCGCACGCGACGAGGAGGAGCACCATACCGGCTTTGCGCACCTGTTTGAGCATCTGATGTTCGGAGGCTCCAGGCACATTGCCGACTACGACACGCCCGTGCAGCAGGCCGGCGGTGAAAACAACGCCTGGACCAACAACGACATCACCAACTACTATGTCACCCTGCCGGCACAGAACGCGGAGATTGCCTTCTGGCTGGAGTCCGACCGCATGCTGGGACTGGACTTCAACCCGCGCAGCCTGGAGGTGCAGCGGCAAGTGGTCATCGAGGAGTTCAAACAGCGTTGCCTGAACAAGCCCTATGGCGACACTTCGCACCTGATAAGGGAGTTGGCCTACACCGTCCACCCCTATCGCTGGCCCACCATCGGCAGGGAGGTTTCGCACATCGCCAACGCCACCATGGAGGAGGTGAAGGAGTTCTTCTTCCGCTTCTATGCACCGAACAACGCGGTGATTGCCATCACGGGAAACCTGCCGTTCGACGAGGCGGTGCGCCTGACGGAGAAGTGGTTTGGCGACATCCCCCGGCGCAACGTTCCCCCACGGCGGTTGCCCAAGGAGCCTGCGCAGACCGCGCCGCGCCGCCTGGAAGTGGAGCGCTACGTGCCCGTGGACGCAATCTACATGGCATTCCACATGTGCGACCGACTCAGTGCGGAATACCAGGCGTACGACATGCTGTCGGACATTCTCTCCAACGGTAGTTCCAGTCGGTTGGAGCAGGAGTTGGTGCAGAAACGACGAATCTGTTCGTCCGTCGACGCCTGCATCACCGGCAGCGTGGACGAAGGATTGTTCCACGTATCGGCGAAGCCCGTGGAGGGCGTCACCCTGCGCCAGGTGGAGGAGGCTCTGTGGGAGGAGCTGCACCAACTGCAACGGACACCCGTCGGCAGCGAAGAGTTGGAGAAGGTGAAGAACCGCTTCGAGTCCGAGTTCCTCTTCAGCAACATCAACTACCTGAACGTGGCCACCAACCTGGCCTACTTCGAGACCATCGGCCGGGCGGAGGACATCAACGGCGAGGTGGAACGCTACCGCGCCGTGACCGCCGCACAGCTGCAGCGCACCGCACAGCGTTGTTTCGTGGAGAACAACTGCAACACCCTCTACTACCGCGCGAAATCATCCAACTAAGGAAATATATTTCTCTGGTCAGCGAAAAACATTTTCCTGACTGGCGCATATAGTCACATGCCCCGTACCCATCAGTCGGTACGCCCGTACCGGTTAGTTGGTACGCCCGTACCGTTCATTCGGTACGCCAGTCCTCATTAGTCGGTACGCCAGTCCTTGTTAGTCGGGACAAAAAGGAGTACTGGCAGAAGGCAGCAACAGATGCGGTTGCGCAGTCCGACGGATGCGGATGATGAATCACCGCCGCCTATCTCCCTAATGACATGGTTCTCACGCTAAAGATATAAAAATTGTTAAACGGGGGGGGGTAAATGCCATTCCCAATAATATACCTATCTTCGCAACGTGACATCATCGTGACACCCTAAATCGGAAACACCTAAAAGCAAATAAATGAATATGAAAACAGAGTTATTCCTCTTCGCAGCCGCGGCTTCGGCAATGTTCACCGCCTGCAACAACGACAACAGTCCGATAGACGACGGCCAACTGCGTCTCAGTACCGCCAACACCATCATCGCCTCCCGTGCAGCAGACCAAACGTTGCAGCTCACGCAGTTCGCCGATAAAGAAAAGGTAGGCATTTTCCTTGTAGAGAGCGTTCCCAGTGTGGAAGGCTCCACTGAGTCGTCTACTCCCGCCACTACAGGCACCAACGTCACCACATACAAACAACCGCTCGAATACACCGCCGATGGCAAGGGCGGACTTTCCAATACGCAGTATTGGCCCACGAGCGGCAATGGTCTGTATATCTACGGCATCTATCCCGTGGTATCTGGTGCTGATAGCTACAACAAGGAGAACGTATCGTTCACCGTAAAGGAAGACCAGAGCACCGATGACAGCTACAAGGC
>CAVFNZ010000072.1:0-12495 GCA_963624095.1 Clostridium sp. CAG:217
CAGATAGGCAATGCTGTGCCTGTCAATCTTGCTTGGGCGGTTGGTCGCTCTCTTATCCGCCTTTTTAATGACATACAGAAGTTAATGCCAGAGAATACGCAGGACTGTGGGAGTGCGGTGCGTGAAATTATGCATGAACAGTCGCAATTGGTAGTCGTGAAAGATAACAAAACGCAGACATCAACCGTCGCCCATACATACAAACAACTCAATTTTATGGAACTCTATGACCAATATGCCTTGGATAGCATTATGGAAAACCATATGGTACATGATGATATTCACTTTGGAAAATATACCAGGGGAAGAGATGGCGCATGCGTAGATAGTACAAAAAATGTGCTTGTTTCATTGGTCAAGAAGGAGAATGAGAAAATGTTCCTCGATAGCTCTGCAACGATTTATTATACAGGGAAAAAGTTCCCGGAATCTATTGCCCTCAATAAATTATATTACTTTATGCCTTATATTAAAGGCAAGGGAGTACGCGATCTGTTTTTTATAAAAATTGCTCGACTGGGGTATCGTAAGGAAGGGACTTCGGAAGAAGATACAAATGATCTCAGACTGGTGTTTGAAGTAGAGTTTGTAAAACAGCTGTTCCCGGATTACAAGCCCATGGAACTCAAAATTTGGCGAACGTTTACGGAAACGACACTGGGTAACTTGTTACCTCATAAAGAATAGCTGTCAATATATAAAGCGGCAGAGAAATCTCATTACTGCTATTGGTTTGTCAAAATCCGTCACGCTCCTTAACCGGTAAGGTTACATACGTCCATGCAGGAAGTTACCAGGTCTTGTGGCTCTCAGTGTTTGGATAATGGGGAAACATTTTCTAACTTTGTGTCGTGCTATAATATAATAAGGTATAAGGAATGATGGACTGGATGTCGAACCATATAGTGACGATCACAGTGCTGACCCTCTATCTGGCTTGGATGGTGGGACTGGTGTGGATGCTTGTGCTCGACAACCGTAACCCGGTGAAGACGATGGCCTGGATGGTGGTGCTGCTCTTCCTGCCCGTCATCGGTGTGGCGTTCTATTTCTTCTTCGGGCGAAGCACCAACAAGGAACGTCTCATCAGTGCCAAGAGCGTGGACGTGTTGACCAAAAAGTCGTTGCAGGGGTTCAACGAGCAACCGGAGTTCCGGCTGCCAGCGGACCATCAGTCGCTTATCCGTCTTTTCATGAACCTGAACCGTGCGTTGCCTTTCGAGGATAATGCCGTGGATGTATATACCGACGGCTACGCTCACTTCGGTGCGCTCATCCGAGAGATAGCCAATGCGAAGCATCACATCCATCTGGAATACTATATCTTTGAGAACGATGCATTAGGCCATTTGATAAGTGACCTGTTGAGGGACAAAGCGCGTCAAGGCGTGGAGGTGCGCGTGCTCTACGATGACGTGGGGTGCTGGAAAGTGCCGAGCGGTTTCTTCGACGACATGCGCTGCGCGGGCATAGAGGTGCGTAGTTTCCTGAAAGTCCGTTTTCCATTGTTCACCAGCAAGGTGAACTATCGCAACCATCGCAAGGTGGTGGTCATCGATGGAGCGGTGGGTTTCATTGGCGGCATGAACATCGCGGACCGCTATGTGAAGTATCGTGGCGAGCGGCGCATCCTGCGCGACACGCACCTGCGCATAGTGGGACGTGCGGTGTACGCCTTGCAGAGCAACTTTCTGATGGACTGGTTCTTCGTGACGCGTTCGTTGCTCACCGCCTCGAAATATTACCCCGTGTTGACTACGGAAAGCCTCGGTTCGTCGTTGGTGCAGATTGTCACCTCGGAACCGGTTGGGGAGTGGCATCCCATCATGCAGGGGTTGCTTTGGGCCATCACCAACGCCAAGCGTTACTTCTTCGTGCAGACACCCTATTTCCTTCCTACGGAACCGGTGATTGCGGCTCTCCAGACCGCGTCCCTTGCCGGCGTGGATGTGCGGTTGATGATTCCCGAACGTGGTGACTCGGCCGTCACGCAGTTGGCGAGCCTTTCTTATCTGGGCGATGTGCTGCGTGCCGGTGTCAAGGTGTACCTCTATCAAAGGGGGTTCCTGCACTCCAAACTGATGGTGAGTGATGACTCTCTCTCCACGGTAGGCTCAGCGAACATGGATTTCCGTAGCTTTGAACATAACTTTGAAATCAACGCTTTTGTCTATGACCCCAACGTGGCGATGCGACTGAAGGACGCGTTCGTGCGCGACCAGCGCGATTGCCGACAGCTTACGATGAAGGCGTGGACCAACCGTCCCCATAGCCTGCGCGCGAAGGAGTCTATTGTGCGTCTTTTGTCGCCGTTGCTCTGAACAGTGAGAAGTTGACACTGCCGTAGACGCGGCGTTCCATGAAATGCGGGTCGTCCTCGAAGTTGTTCTTCTTGCCGTGCTCCAGTACCAACAGGCCATCCTCTTTCAGCAATTTATGCTCGAAGATGAGCGACGGGATTGTCTCCAGTTCCTTGAGTTCGTAAGGTGGGTCGGCGAAGATGAGGTCGTACTGCTCGCCGCACCGCTCGATGTAGCGGAACACGTCGCCCCTGATAGGAAAGCAGCGGTCTGTCTTCACCGTGTCCATCACTTGGCGGATGAAGGCGAAGTGTTGCGGGTCTTTCTCGACGGAGACCACCTTGTCGCAACCGCGCGACACCAGTTCGATGCTGATGCTGCCCGTCCCGGCAAAGAGGTCGAGTGCGGTGACATGGTCTTCGAAGTCAATCAGGTTGGACAATACGTTGAACAGGTTTTCTTTGGCAAAGTCTGTCGTGGGACGTGCCTTGAAACTGCTTGGCACGTCAAATCTTCTTCTTTTGTAGATTCCGCTGATTACTCGCATAGAGGGTAGGGATTTGTTTAGAGGTTGCAGGCGAACGACGCCAGCAGGTCGAACGGAAGTCCATCGTTGCTGGTGTAGACCGCCCGGTTGAACTCCGCCGAAGGGTCGATGGCGTGGACTTGCCGTATGTATTTGCGCAGCTGATGGAGGAGCATTTCGCTGGAGGGAATGAGACCCGCCAGATGGAGCTCGTCCTGCTGTTGGTTGTATTCGAGCTGCTTCCAGGCGTAGAGCACATAGAACAGGCAGTCGTTCACGGTCTTGAAATGGAAGCTGTTGAGCAACACCAGCTTTCGTCGGTCGAACGCCAGCAGGGTCATGTGCTCTCTTTGAAAGCATACATAGAGTTTCCGGTTGTCTCCCAAATGGCTTCGTTTGGCGAAGTAGGTCGTGAGGGGAGCGGCGGTGCAATGGAACGATGCTTGCGGAAACTGGTCGACAATCTGTTGGCGCACGTTCTTGTTGAGGCAACTCAGCACCACCACGTCGGCATCGGGCAGCACATCGCTCATCACCGTCTCACCGATTCGGTCCGTGTGGAAAGTCTGATAGTAGAGACGTTCGGCATCCTCATCATCGAACAGCTCGAAGGGAACGGGGGTGCAGTTGACCGTGTCGAAGAAGACGCGCACCTGTTTGTAGGGGTGCTTCAACTGCTCGCACGTGGCGAGCATCTCCTTCACGTTGGCCACGACGGAGAGGTGAGCCTTCACCGGATAGTTCCAGTGGTGGAACGGATGTTCCTGGTCCGGGTTGTAGGCAGATAAAGAAAATCCATCCGTACTAAGACGGATGGATAGTGTATACAATTCTGATTTGTTCGTGTCGAAAACCATTATTCCCAGTTACCGGCGTTGTTGTTAGGTGTCTCAACGTCACCGACCTTCAGACCCGGGAATCTCTTCAGCTTGGTCTGGGTGTCGATGAGGTTAGTCAACTCCTGGTCGTTGATGCCTTGCAGATAAACGGTGTACGGGGTCTTCGCCTCGAAGAGGTAGAACTTGGCGCCTGACTTGGTGCTGTCTTCCTTGATGGCCATCTCGAAAGTCGCGCCGTTGCCGAACGGAACGTAGCGCAAAGAATCCGCGTCGTATTTCGAGCCGAAGATGGTATCCTGCATGGCTACCCAAACGGTGTCACGTCTGAAGTTCATCAAACCTGCGGCTTCCACGTCTTTCCAGTTGTTGGTACGCTTAGCCTTGGTAATCATGTCCATAGCTTTCTTCTCGGTGAGACCATTCTCCAATTGTTCGTCTGAGAGCACGCCCTCTTTTCTGACGAACGGCAGCTTAGCGTTCTTAACGAAGGAAATCAACGTGTCGAAGTTGTCGGTGTAGCGGCCACCATGCAATGTTCTGTATTCGAGCTGAGCCTTACGGATGTCAATTAGTCTCGCCTTGATTTGATCCTCACGCAAGTCTCTTTCTTTGTCAAAATTCATTGGTCCTAGGATGCTTTGGAAGCAGAGATACACTAAAAGTACCACGCAAATGCCTAAGATGATGTTAAAAACTGTTTTCATGATGTTAATGCATTTTTTATAGTTTATATTCGTACGGCAAAAATAGGTAAATAAAAATAATTACCGATGAAGTTGCGGGAACTTTTTCTTCATGAATGATGATAAATAGTTTTTTGAAGTTACAAATTAAGGAATATTTTCACTTTCCGCCCACTCCGGAGCAGGATAAGGCCATCGACGCGCTGGCCGGGTTCTTGTATTCCGCCGAGACGGATTCCGTATTTTTGTTAAAAGGGTTTGCCGGAACAGGCAAAACCTCGTTGGTGGCCGCCTTGGTGCGCGTGCTCGACAAACTGAAGCAGCGGGTGGTGTTGTTGGCTCCTACGGGACGGGCGGCCAAGGTGCTCAGCGGCTATGCCGGGCATCCGGCCTACACCATCCACCGAAAGATTTACCGGCAAAAGAGCCTGGCGGATGAGGCGGCCGGCTTCTCGCTCAACAACAACCTTCATCAGCACACGCTCTTCATCGTGGACGAGGCTTCGATGATAGCCAATGACGGGCTCTCCGGCAGCGTATTCGGTACGGGGCGTTTGCTGGACGACCTCATGCGGTATGTCTATTCGGGTCAAGGTTGCCGGTTGGTACTGATGGGCGACAAGGCGCAACTGCCTCCCGTTGGCGAAAGCGAGAGCCCGGCACTCTCCGCCCAAGTGTTGGCGGGTTACAGTCTGAGAGTGGTGGAGGCTGGACTGACGCAGGTAGTCCGCCAGTTGGAGTCGTCCGGCATTCTGTGGAACGCCACCTCCTTGCGCCGACTGATGACAGCCGGTGACTTGGCGGACTTCCCCAGGGTGCGCTTCGCCGGCTTTGCGGATATCCGCAACTTGCCTGGCAATGAATTGATAGAGGCCATAGAGAACGCCTACGCCAACGGAGGCATGGAGGAGACGATGGTGATTTGCCGCTCCAACAAACGGGCCAACCTATATAACAATGGTATACGCACCCGCATCCTCTACCGCGAAGAGGAGCTGTCCAGCGGCGACTTGCTGATGATAGCCAAGAACAACTACTTCTGGACGGAGCAAGAGAAGGCGGTGGATTTCATTGCCAACGGCGATGTGGCCGTGGTGCGCCGCGTGCGCCGCGTGCGTCAACTCTATGGTTTCCGTTTTGCGGATGCCGTGCTCCGTTTCCCCGACTATGACGACTTCGAGATGGAAGCGACGATATTGCTCGATACGCTGCAGTCCGACTCCCCGTCACTCTCCCGTGAAGAGGCCGACCGATTGTTCTACGCCGTCCTCGAAGATTATGCGGACGTTCCGTTGAAGCGCGACCGGATGAAGAAGATGAAGCAAGACCCCCACTACAACGCCCTGCAGGTGAAGTTCGCCTACGCCGTCACTTGTCACAAGGCGCAGGGCGGGCAGTGGCGTACGGTCTTCCTGGACCAGGGTTACGTGACGAAGGAGAATCTCACGCCCGATTACTTCCGTTGGCTCTACACCGCCTTCACGCGTGCCACGGAAAAACTCTACCTGGTGAATTGGCCGAAGGAGCAGACGGAGGAATGATAGAATGCCTAACCCAACCCGGTATGGCGTCTCCGCTGTCCGTTTTCGGTCGCAAGACTTTGGAAATCTCTTGGAAGTTGGCGGGGACGGCTAAAGAATCCATTTGCCGCGCAGCCGCTGCACCTCGTCCGTGTCCATGAGTATACGGATAAACTCCTTGGCGGACGCCTTCCGGTAAGAGTCCTTCAGTATGTGGAACGACCCCTCCATCTCGCAGTTGGCACAGTCGATGGGGATGGACTTCAGGTCGGGGTCGAGGTTGACGGCGGTGCTCGACAGGACGGTGGCTACCTGATACTTGCGCACCATGCGCAGCAGCGGCGTTACCTGATTGAGCTCCACGCGCGCATCCAGCGTCATCTTGTTCTCTTCGAGTATGCGGTCGAGCGCATTGCGGGCCTGCAGTCCTTTCGAGGGGAGTATTAGGGGGTACTTCCGCAGGTTCTCCAGCGACACTTTCCGCTCTTTGGCGAGCGGATGACTCTGGTTGACGATGACCGACAGATGGTCTTCGAACAGGATGTGCGACTCTATCTGCGGATAGGTGTGGTGCGGTTTGTAGGACAACACGAAGTCGAGCTTGTGCTGCATGAGCAGTTCGAAGAGTTCGCCCATCGTCTTGTAGATGACATTCAGCTTGATGGAAGGGTGGACTTTCATGAACTCCGCGATGGTGACTACGCTGATTTGGCTGAAAGAGTGGGTGACGCCGATGTCGAGCGTTCCGCACTGGAGGTTGTTGAGGTCGTGCATCAAATTCACGCAATTCTCCGATTGCTGTATGGTATTCCTCGCGTAGGGCAACAGCTCTTTGCCCGCTTCCGTCAGTGCGACCTCGTGGCTGTTGCGGTAGAAGAGTTGTATCTTCAGCTCTTCTTCCAACTGCTTTATGTTTTGCGAAAAAGAGCTCTGTGTCATAAACAGAGCCTTTGCCCCTTCAGAGAAATTCAGCGTCTCGGCGGCTTTTATGAAGACACGCAACTGTCGTAATTCCATATGAACCAATATTGATTTTGCAAAAGTAAGTATTATAACGGGTATTTATCGTGTGGCGGAGAAGGAATTCTTCCGGAAAATGAAAATGGGCACCGTGACACCGATTACCATCAGGGCGATGGTGACAATGCAGACCATGCCGTTGTAATTGAACAGTATGAAGTAGTGCGTGAACGCTTCCATCCCTTCGTCCCGGAGGCACATCGTCAGTGCCTGCACGCAACGGTAGGCGTACATGCCCGGTATCATGGGCAGCAAGGCGGGAAACGAAAGGGCTTCGGCCGGACAGTGCCAGCGTCGTGACATGGGTATGGAGAGCAACCCTATCAGCAAGCCGCCCGCGAAACTCGCCCCGATGATGAAACAACCGCAACCGTGCATGAGCAGAAAACGCAGTGAATGGCCTAACGCGGCAAGTATGGCACACCCCGAAAAACTCCTGTAGGGCACGTTGCTGATGCTGCCGAACCCGATGGCGGCAATGGCGGCAAAGAAGCCGTCGGTCAGTAAGTCGAACATATTCATTAGATGATGCGTATGTTGATTATCAGATAGCCAAGACAGAGCCCGAGCGACAGACACACGGTCGTGATGGCCGCCTGGGTGAACCGGCTGAAGGCACAGATGTAGTGGCCGTTTATCAAATCGTTGAACGAATTTATGAAAGGAACGCCGGGAACGAGGAAAAGCACTCCCGTACCCAGGGCGATGTCCGGAGTGGAGCCAACGTGAAACACGTAGCCGGCACTGGCTATCACGGTGGCGATGCAACCGGAAATGATGGTCACCAGCCGCAGGTCGCACTTCCATTCGCCGTGCAGTTTGTTCTTCACGTAGAATCCGCAGATTGTGGCTATGAACACGATGAGCATCGAAGGCAGGTCGCCTCCGAACAGCTTGCAGAACGAAGCGTTGGCGGCTCCCGTGAGCAGGGTAACAAGGACGGGGTTAAGACGCTTGCAACTCATGATTTCACGCATCATCTCCTTCGCGCTTTCCAACGAGATGTCGTTGTCGAAGATGGTCCAGCTCAACTTGCTCAGCTGGGCGTTCTTGTCGAAATCGATGCCGTTGCCCTTCACCTTCTCGTTGATGGTGTAGGAGTGGTTGTGCGCCTTGTCCCATACGGTCACCATGATGTGCATGGGGAGCACGGTGAGCTGCACGTCAGTTTCGAACTTCCTTGCGATGCGCTCGATGTTTTTCTCTATCCGTATGGTCGTAGCCCCGCACGAGAACAGCGTGGAGGCGTAGTCGGACATGAACTTGCAGACCGTCTTCAGCTGTTCGTGCGAAGTAGTCTCGTCGTTACAGTTCGTCGTCATCGTAAAAATCGGTTGAGAAGACATCGGCACAGCCGTATGTGATGATGTGGTACTTGTGGTTCACTTTGTTCCACTTGTTGACAATCTGCTTGCCGAAGGCCAGCGCGATGGTCAGTGCGATGCACGCCAGGATGGTTATCGGGGCCAGGCTGTTGAGTGCGGAAGTGATTACTGTAAGGTTTTCCATAATTATTGATCGTTTTGTTTTTTCGGCGGCAAAGGTAAGGGCGTCCATTGGGTTGCGATAAGCATATTGATTAATTGTCCCAATGAAACCATTCGCTTTTGAGATAGGACGCTTTCATTTTGCTAACTCGGCACAACTCTCTGAACAACTTGCCATTTTCGCTCGGCGGCTCTTCTTGCGTGCATCGTCCGAAAGCGGATTACGGCTTCTCTTTGTCGCATGCTGAGGCTTCTGACGTTTGGTTTTGCTCATCGTCCTATCGGAAAAAGTGAACGTACGCGAAAAGAAGTGGGGCGTGTGGAGCGATTGGTGCTTCGGATATTTGTCCGGCTGACGCATTCTTCGTTATTTTGCAGCATGATTAGTCAAGATACCATTTGTGCCATAGCTACCGCTCAAGGAGGAGCCATTGGAATCATCCGTGTCTCGGGACCGGAAGCCATCAACATCACGGACCGGGTGTTCCGTTCACCGGGCAAACCGCTTGCCGGGCGGCAAGCCTATACCATTGCCCACGGGCGGATTGTCGCCGGGGATGAAACCATCGATGAGGTGCTTGTCAGCGTCTTTCACGCTCCACACTCCTTCACGGGCGAGAACTCCGTGGAAATCATGTGCCACGGGTCGTCGTACATCCTGCAGCGCGTGATGCAACTGCTCATCCAGCACGGATGCCGCAGCGCGCAACCGGGCGAGTACACCCAGCGCGCCTTCCTCAATGGCAAGATGGACTTGAGCCAAGCCGAGGCCATCGCCGACCTCATAGCCTCCACCAACGCCTCCTCCCATCGCTTGGCCATGAGCCAGATGCGCGGCGGATTCAGTGCCGAACTGGCCAAACTGCGCGGCATGTTGCTCGACTTCACCTCGCTCATCGAACTGGAGCTGGACTTCAGCGAAGAGGACGTGGAGTTTGCCGACCGGCAAAGGCTGAAGGAACTTGCCTCGCGGATGGAACGTTTCATCGTGCGCCTCGTTGATTCGTTCAGTGTGGGCAACGCCGTGAAGAACGGCATCCCCGTAGCCATCGTCGGCGACACCAACGCAGGCAAGTCCACCCTCCTCAACCTGCTGGTGAATGACGACCGTTCCATCGTGAGCGACATTCACGGCACCACGCGCGACATCATCGAGGATACGGTAAACCTTCAAGGCATTACTTTCCGCTTCATCGACACTGCCGGCATCCGTGACACGCAGGATACCATTGAGACGATGGGCATTGAACGCACGTTCAAGAAATTGGACCAGGCCTCCATCGTACTTTGGGTAATCGATGCCACCACCACGGACGCTCAGTACCATGCCCTGTTGGCAAAGATTCGTCCTCACTGTGAAGGCAAGAAACTGATACTCCTTTTTAATAAGACCGATTTGATTGACGATGCCACACGCTGTCGGCTGACCGCTTTGGCGGAGGAAACCATTGGAAAGGACAGGGCGGACTTGCTCTTCATTTCCGCCAAGCGGAAGGAGAACATCGCTGTCTTGGAACAGCTGCTGCTGAAAGCCGCCGCCCTGCCGGAGATAAACCCCGATGATGTCATCGTCACCAACGTGCGCCATTACGAGGCACTCGTCCATGTGCTCGACTGCGTCCACCGCATCCAGGCCGGACTGGAGAATGGTCTCCCCGGAGACCTCCTCTCACAGGACATCCGTGAGTGCATCCACTACCTGAGTGACATTCTCGGTGAAATCACCACCGATGAAGTCTTGGGTTCCATATTTTCCCGCTTTTGTATTGGTAAATGATGAGCCAAGGACAGACCTCGGGACAAGCACACTTATTTCTCATACCCTTCATAGTAGTAGCTCTGCTCAATCCCCTTGAATATCACCTCGCGGTTCTCCGTGTCGGAAGTGAGGTTCTGTGATAGCAGGTAGCGCAATTCGAGGTCGTTGATAGGTGAGCGTTCCATGGCTGAGAGGTATTGGTCTTTGTCCACATACTGCCAGTTGACCACTTTTCCGAGAGAACGTTTCAGCATCATGTCGAGCCAAATGCGGGCGCTGCGTCCGTTACCCTCCATGAATGGATGGCAAACGTTCATTTCTACATACTTCTCAATGATATGTTCAAAGGTGTCTTCGAGCATTTTCTCTACGGCAGCGAGAGCTGCTTCAAGATAGAGCGAATTGGCAAAGCGAAATCCACCTTTGGCGATATTCTTGTCACGAATAACGCCGGCAAACGGGTACAGACCATCAAACAGATAATGATGTATCTGTTGCAGAGCTGCCGTAGTACAGACAGGAATTTTATCTATATCGCCCGACTCAAAGAGCCGGAGTGCGTTAGCAAAGGACTTGTGTTATACTGTAGGTTCTGTTCTTGTTGCCTCCCTCGGGGGTTATCATTTCCATGGCAGAGAGAGCCTGCAGGAACTTCTTGGTTGTCTCTTCACTCCTGCCAATATACGCCGCCACTTCTTCTTTTGAGGAATGTGGATGCCGACTGAGATAGATGCAAATATCAGCCAGTTTGTCCATATAAGCCTCCGTCTTCGGCAGTTTCTCTTTCAAACTACCCGATAAACTTATCTTTTGGGTAATCTTACCTAATAAACTTGTTTTATCGGGTAATTCTCCGTTTCTTTCACCCGATAAATCATCATTCTGCCCCGATAAATCATAATCAGCATCGCCATATAACTTCAGCATGGCTTCTACGTCAGCCTCATGCCCGTTGAACGGAAGGGTGAGAACTGTGCGCTCTACCTCTCCCGACAACTCGGAGATGTCGGCATCAGTATGGAACACTTTGCTCCACACATGCATGATACCACTGAGTCCGCTACCGGCACGTTCACCAAAGCGTATCAGCGAGAAGAATTTAAGTATGGTGCTGTTGCGGGGGTCAGACACGCCTCCCTCGATGGCTTCACTCTTCGAAATACGCATGTTTCCGGGATTGGCAAAGGAGAAACCATCCTCGTTCTTCGTTATTACTACTCCTTGCCGCCCCCAGTAGTCTGCATTTGATAGGGTGTTGACCATAGCTTCTCTGAGCACCTTATGAAGTGGGGTGTCATCCACGCGCTGGTTGCCCTTCAGCACGAATGGCACCTTCAAATCGGCCTGCAATTTAGGCAACACCTTGAAGATGAAGTCGAAAAGGTTACCACTCCAATCGCCGGAAGAGGATATCACGCGGTCGGTCCATCGAGTGACACCTACCATCACTCGGTTCTCCTGGTAGTCGAGGAAGTACTGCGGGAAACGGCTCGTAATCTCATATTCATAGCCAAACATGAGCAGGCCGGCCTCTGTGGGATGATACTGGCCGTCCTCTCCCATGGTTGTGGCCTTAATGCGACGCAGAAACATCTCGTTGTCGAGTTGGTTCCACAGGTGATGAGGATTGGCGCTTCTGAATACATTGCGATAGGCATTGACACTCTCTTCACAGAACACCGACATATCCATCGCCTGAATGGGCTGGGCATCCAAAGGAGCTGACGACGCATCGCGCATCATGGCTGTCATTTCGTCCAGAGTACAGAGATGGTCTCCTTCGCCCCAACGGCGATAGCTTCCCATTCGTGGGTCAAGACCTTTATAAACGGGGCGGGTGGTGCGTTCCGCACGAGGCACCTCTACCACAAGGATGTCTTTACCTTCAACGTGGGTCACATAAACCATGCTGTTGGTCACAATATTGTGGCTTATCTTCTGACGGTTGTTCACCAGCTTCCAGAACGTGTCCTTCATCTTGCCTGCATCCTTCAGTCCCTCTTCTATGTATAACGTGTGGTCTGCTCGCTCTTCCACACCAAGCAGAATTACTCCACCATCGCTATTGGCGAAAGCAGAGTATGTCTCCCAGAAGCTATCGGGGAAACCTCCTTTCGCACTTTTGGCTTCCAGGTGATCATCTTCACGTCGGTTTAATATATTTGTCAAATCTATCATATCGCAGTTGTTTTAGTCAAACCAGTATTGCATGCGAGAGGCAAGGAGGGTCTGCAAGTCTCTTTTACTATTCTCAGCTAAGTATATCCTAAATTCCGCAACATTGTAATTTAATACTTTTTATAAGCACCTGGACAACAAAAAGTTGCCCAGGGTTTTGCCGTGTCGGAAATTTCACTTATC
>CAVFNZ010000073.1:0-12359 GCA_963624095.1 Clostridium sp. CAG:217
CGGTAACGTACGGAATACGGCCAACCGGTCCGTAAAAGTACTCCATTTACATAAAAGAATGAAGGAACTATGAAATTTTTCTCTCTTTTTCTTTTTTTAATCAGAAAAATAACTTATTTTTGCGCTATACAAGTAAGGGACTTATCCTTCTTCATCGTAGGATGGGGGCGACAAATGGAAGCGGAGGCTTGCTTTGTTGACGGGAGAGTGCCGAAAAGGAAAGCGTTACTTCAATAATATGTTTCTGGCTAATCGTAGTGCGTTAGCTGAGTTTGTATTAGTATATTAGAGTTAAAGGGTGTAAAGGGGAGTCCGTGAGGTTTCCCCTTTATCGTGTTTAATAGGGGGCAAAATCAGCATAAAATATGAGGTTAACCTCTCGGGGCTGTGAGGTTAACCTCTCAAGCCTACGAGGTTAACCTCATGGGGCTACGAGGTTAACCTCATGTGGCGATGAGGTGCACCTCGTGAATCATTGAGACTATACCTCATTTCCAATGGCGGTTTGGATTGGAAACGGATGGTCTCTCTGTCACCCGGCTCTGGTTGCCAAATGGCGACCAGAGCCGGGTGGAGTTTATGCCTTGTTTTTCTTCTTGAAGCAGAACTTGGCACTGAGGAATCCGACGAAGAAAATCAGCATCGTGCCGAAGACAATGGCCAAGTATTCGTGAATGACGGGGAGGTTCCACCCGAAGGTCTCGTTCATGTACGATGTCATGGAAATCCAGCAGATGAGCAACACACCGCAGACGGTACTGATGATGGCATCGATGTTCCTTGCCTTCTTCGAGATGTAGCCCAAGAGGAACAGTCCCAACATGCCGCCGCTGAAGATGGACGAGAGTTTCCACCAGGCGTCCAGGATGCTGTCTACATTCAGCAACGCCAAGGCGATGAGGATGCCCAGGATGCCGATAACCAGGTTCGATATCTTCAGTACGAACAGCTTCTCACGGTCTGTCGTGTTCTTGCGGAAACGTTGGTAATAGTCCGTCAGGACGATGGTGGACGAACTGGTGACACTGGTAGCCACCGTACTCATGCCGGCCGCGAAGATGGAAGCGATGAGGAGTCCCGTCATGCCCACGGGCAGCTTGTCGACGATGAAGAAGGGGAATACGTAGTCCGCCTTGATGCCTTCAGCCGGCAACTGGTCGGGATAGACCTGGTAATAGGCGTAGAGTGCCGTGCCGATGAGGAAGAACACGGCCGAGACGGGGATGAACAGGTAGCCGCCGAAGAGGGCGGAGAACTTGGCCTGCTTCATGTTCTTGGCGGTATGGTAACGCTGGACGTAGTTCTGGTCGATACCGTAGTTCTGCAGGTTGATGAAGATGCCGTAGATGAGGCATACCCAGAAGGTGGAGGTGGTGAGGTCGCAGCTCAGGTCGCCCAAGTAGAACTTGTTGTCGGCCGCCGCAATCTCGAACACCTGCTTCGGTCCTTCCGGCATGGAGAAGAGCAGGACGACGAGGCAGACCAGCGCGCCGCCGATGAGGATGATGCCCTGAATGGCCTCCGTCCAGATGACCCCCTTCAGTCCGCCCATCATGGAATAGACGATGATGGCGATGCTCGTGAAGACGATAACCATTTGGATGTTCCACCCCATAAGGATGTTCATGGGCAGTGCCAAGAGGAACAGGATGCTGCCCATGCGCGCTATCTGCGTAAGCAGGTAGCAGGCGGAGGCGTAGAGCCGTGCCCATGTGCCGAAACGGTGTTCCAGGAAACTGTAGGCCGACACGCTGCCTTGACTTCGGTAGAACGGAACGAAGTATTTGGCCGCAAAGTAAGATGCCACGGGGATGGACAGACTGAAGACGAAGGCGTTCCAGTCCCCCGCAAAAGCCTTGCCCGGATAGCCCAGGTAACTGATGCTGCTCACATAGGTGGCGAAGATGGACATGCCCACAACCCACCCGGGCAGACTGCGTCCCGCTGAGGTGAAGTCATCCGATGAGGTCTTCTTCTTGAAGAACGAACAACCGAAAAGAACGATTCCTCCCGTGAAAATCAGGAAGACAATGAGGTCTATGATATGCATGAAGTGTGTGTTTTAGGTATTGATTATAAGGAAAATGATGGAATCTCGGCAGGCTTAGAAAATCAGTTTGCCGTTCTCGATAGGCAACGCCGCCAAGGCTTTGCGTACCTTCTCTCGCTCCGGCTCGTTGAACTTGTTGAAAGGAGCGGCCACGAAATCGTCGTTGATGACTCCCAACAAGGAGAGGGCGCACTTCAGACCCTTCAGGTAGCTCGACCCGTGCTGTCCCACCGTGTAGACACTCATGCTGATCTTCATAATGAATTGCTGCAGCCGTTTCACCTCGGCCAGGTTGCCGGCCTTGGCGGCGTTGTACATGCTCACATAGAGCTCGGGGAACATGTTCGCTCCGCCGTTGATTCCACCATGGGCACCCAACAGCACGCACTCGCCGGTTACCTCCTCCGGACCTACCAGCATGGCAAAGTCGGGACGCTCTTTCATGGCGTACATCACCGATTGGAAGTAGACCGTGTTGGCGGAGCTGTCCTTGAAACCTACCACCTGCTTGTTGGCGGCGATGCGGTGTATCGTTGCCGGGGCGAAGTTCACCTTCGTGTGCGACGGCATATTATATAGGAACACCGGCAAGGGCAGCTGCGGAACCAATGTCTCGTAGAACTCCGCCAGTTCGGGCTGACCCGTAGCGAAATAGTAAGGCGGTGCGGAGACAACGCCCGAAGCTCCACAGTCGGCGGCCAGCTGCGCCAACTTGATGCTCTCCACGATGGAGGTGTCGGTGATGCAGACCAACACGGGAAGCCGGTTGTTGTTGATGCGGCAAGTCTCGCGTATCATCTGCTGACGCAAGGGGTAACTCAAACTCTGCTCTTCGCCGGTCGTCCCGAGGATAAACAATCCGTGTACGCCGCCCGCGATAAGATGTTCGATGAGGCGTTCGAGACTCTCGATATCTAATTCGTCATTACCTTTCAAGGGTGTTACTAAAGGAGGGATGATTCCACTGAGTGGACTTTGAAATGTTTTGTTCATAGTACGTATGAAATGAAGGTTAATATTCAAAATGATTCGCACGCAAAGCTAACGAATTATTCTGAAAAGCGTGCATAATCAAGGTTTTTTTATCTTTCTTTTGGGTAGGTCTGCATAATTCCATAAATTTGAACCCTCGAAACTCAAAACTGATATACGATATGACAAAGAAACATTCATTGAATTTACTTTTGGGAGTGGGCGCATTGCTGATGACCGCATGCGGAAACACTCAGACGACCGTGTTGCAACAGCCGCCCACACGCGATCAGGTGGGGGCTTTGGTGATGCCGGACACCATCGCGCCGGTAACGGCACCCTTTCAGATGCCTGACTTCAAACGACCGGTGTTCAACGACCTCACAATCAGCATCACCGACAAAGGCGCCAAGGCGGATAAATTGGCCACTGCGGCCATTCAGCAGTCCATCGACGAGGTGAACGCCAAGGGAGGCGGCACGGTGGTAGTGCCCGCCGGTGTGTGGAAAACGGGACGCATCGAGCTGAAAAGCAATGTGAACCTGCAGTTGGCCGAAGGTGCCGAACTGCACTTCAGTGGCGACATCAAGGACTACCAACCCGCTGTCTTCACGCGCAACGAAGGCATAGAGCTCTACTCGTTGGGTGCGCTCATCTACGCCAACGGACAAGAACACATCGCCCTCACCGGCAAAGGAAAGTTGGTGGGGCCGGCACGCGACTGCGAGATACAGCAACGCCAGATGACCGGTGGCGTGGTGGAAGAATATATTAAGGTAGATACTCCTGTGGAAAAACGGGTCTATGACGGTAAGAACGGAACGTCCGTATTCCTCCCGATGTTTGTTTCGCCCATCAACTGCAAGGATGTGCTGGTGGAGGGTGTCACCCTGGAGAATACGCCTTTCTGGAATGTGGTGCCCGTCTATTGTGACGGAGTCATCATCCGTGGCATCACCGTTCGTTCGGTAGGCATCCCCCGTGGCGACGGCATCGACATCGAATCGTCACGCAACGTGCTGATAGAATACTCCACGCTGAGCTGTGGCGATGACTGCTTCACCATGAAAGCGGGTCGCTGCGAGGACGGATTGCGGGTGAACAAACCCTCCGAAAACATCGTGGTGCGCTATTGCCTGGCCGAGAAAGGACATGGAGGCATCACCTGCGGCAGCGAGACGGCGGGCTTCATCAAGAACCTCTATGTACACGACTGCGTGTTCGACGGAACGGGAACGGGACTTCGGTTCAAGTCACGCCGCAACCGTGGCGGTGGCGGTGACAACCTCGTCTACGAACGCATCCGCATGAAACTCTCCGGAGGCGCGTTCGTGTGGGACATGCTGGGCAGCAAGACGTATGTGGGTGAACTGGCCGTGCGCCATCCGGCCCTCGACATCACACCGCTGACACCTGTTTACCGCAACATCGTGGCCCGCAACATCGTGGTGGAGGAGTGCCCGCAGCTCATCAAGGCCGTCGGACTTCCCGAAACGCCGATTAACGGTGTGCTGATAGAGAATATGGAGGCGAACTGCAAGAACCTCATCAAGATGCAGGACATCAAGAATTTCCTCATGAGGAACACCGCCATTCACAGTGCCGACTCGTTGATTACGCTGGACGACGCACGGAAGATTACCTTCCAACAGGTGTCCTTCGAAGTGCCGGGCGGCATGGTGACCACTGACGTGAAAGGTTCGCTCAGCGAGACACCGATGTTCGACAACTGCACCTACTCGGAGGCTGCGGTGCAGACAGCGGAAGAGGCTGCTCCCTCAAAATAATAGACTGGTTGCCGACGGCGACACTTCCGCGCTTGGACGTGTCGCTGTCGGTACCTATATATAATAAGGTATAGGACGTGACGGAAAACAATCGAAAAAGATACTTTGTCTACTTGGCGTATGACGGGACCGCTTATCACGGTTGGCAGATTCAGCCAAACGGGGTGAGTGTGCAGGAGGTGCTGGCGCAATCCCTCTCCACTTGTCTTCGGCAGGAGATGGCCGTGGTGGGGGCGGGGCGTACCGACACGGGGGTACACGCCAAACTGATGGTGGCCCATTTCGACTACGAAGGAGAGTTGGACGCGTTGCGCTTGACCGACAAGCTGAACCGTTTGCTTCCGCATGACATTTCCGTTTACAAGATTGTGGAGGTGAAGCCCGATGCCCACGCCCGTTTCGACGCCACCTCACGCACCTATAAGTACTACGTCACTACGGCGAAGAACCCTTTTCGCCGCCATTACACCTATCGCCTCTTCTGTACCCTGGACATCGACAAGATGAACGAGGCGGCACGGACGCTGTTTCGCTACACCGACTTCACCAGCTTCAGCAAGCTCCATACCGACGTGAAGACCAACAACTGCCGCATCATGCGCGCCGAGTGGACAAGCTGCGGTGACGATGAGTGGGTCTTCACCATCCAGGCCGACCGCTTCCTGCGCAACATGGTGCGCGCCGTTGTCGGCACGCTGATAGAGGTGGGCCGAGGCAAACTCTCGGTAGAGGATTTCTGCAAGGTGATAGAGCAGAAGGACCGTTGCAAAGCCGGTACTTCCGTGCCGGGCAATGCCCTCTTTCTGGTGGATATTACCTATCCCGACACCCTTTTCGTGAAATAATACGGTTACTGACGGGACTTTTTCAGGAAAGAAGCACTCTCTTTCCCGGGAAATCCTTATCTTTGGACAGAAAACTAATTCCAAACAGATAAACAAACAAGGGTAAGGTATGAAAATAACCAGAACTTTACTGCTGACCGTTGTGTCCGTGGCCGGCCTTGCTGCGCAGGCGCAGGAGTGCAAGAAGGACTACACTCCGAAGAAGGGCGATTTCACCCTTGCCGCCACTTTGGGATACAACAGTTACGCGAGCGTTACGGCCCTGCCGGGCGTGCTGACGAACTATGAGGCGGCTGCCCTCTCCACCGACTGGACGGACAAGAAGCTGATGGTCGGTTTCGAGGCTGGCTGGTTCTTCAAGGAGCAGTGGAAGCTCAACCTGGGCGGCGGACTGAACTTCACGAACAATCCCGGCTATTCCGCCGTTCCCGGCACGATGGACGAAAGCGCCTCCGTGGAGGACAATATGGGAGAGATTCCCAACTATCGTGCGGTGGCGGACGCGCAGACATTCTCGTACAACGTCTTTGCGGGCATCGACCGGTACTTCCGGATGGACAAGGTCTCCAACCTGATGTGGTATACGGGTGCGCGTGTCGGCATGGCCTACGCCCAGAACCAGATGAAGTACGACGAGTACGTGTCGATGGGCAAGTCCGTCGGTGAGACCTGGAACCTGCGTGGCTCCCTGACGGTGGGCGTGGACTACTTCGTGCTGCCGGCCATGTATGTGGGCGCGCAGATAGACCCGTTGGCCTATACGTACAACATGACCACCTACAAGCCGCAGGAGGGTCTCGGTAGTCTGAAAGCGGACAGCCACAACTTCAGTATGCTGGCCGCTCCAACGGTGAAGGTGGGGTTCAGGTTCTGAAACCGCGTCGTCTGCACCCCGTAGCCGTTGCGGCAGGAAAGGTTGGGAGACGGAGATAAAGAGGCTGTTACCGGAACGGAAAGCGTTGTCGGGACAGCGATTTGATCACATGAATCGATTATAAACAATGACCAGAAATATCAAGATGAAGAAAATCAAGATGACAGTTGCGCTTCTGTGTGCCATGGCACTGGGAGCGTGTGTGGACGGTGGCGAGTCGGCTTCGGTAACCGCGGTGCGTGAGGCCAAGGCCGAACAGTTGAAATCAGTGGCCGCAATGAACAATGCGGAGGCAAGTGCCAAGACGACCTTGGCCGCCGCCGAGGCTGCCTTGTTGCAGGCTCAGGCGGAGGCGGAGAAAGCCAACGCCGCCCTGACGCAAGCCAATGCGGAGATAGCCAAGAAGCAGGCCGAGCTGCTGGAGCTGCAGAAAGAGGCGTTGAGCATCGAGAACAAGGAGAGACAGGCGGAGTTGGAGAAACAACTCTCCGACTTGGAAGTGACCAAGAAAGAGAACGAGGCGAAACTGGCGGAGATTGCCGCACAGATGGAAATCCAGGCGACTACTCTGCAGACCGAGCTGATTCGTGCACAGACGGAACTGAGGAGTGCGCAGAAACAACTGGCCGAAGCGGAGGATGAAGCGTTGCAGACATTGGCCTCCGACTATAGCCGTGCGGTGGAAGAGTGGATTGAGGCGCAGCGGACGCTCGCTTCGTACAAGAGTGAACTGGCGAGCCTGGAAAGCGGTTTGACCGACTTGGAAGCCGCCAAGGAAAAGGCCATCGCGGAGAATAACAACGCCATCAGCCTGAAAGAGATGCAGATAGCCCAGTATCAGCAATATGCTAACTATGCCGATGATTTCACCGCGTTGGCGAACCGGTATGAAACACTGAAAGCGGAGTCGAACCGTTTGTACGACAATCAGTACGCCCTCTATCTCGCTTACGATGGTACGAAGGTGGACTTTGACGAGACTTACCATGTGTTGACGGCCGATATGCTTACTGACAAGTTCTTATGGTTCATGACGATGAGGGACAACGATGAGTCGTCCAGCCGCCGGCCATTAATCAGAAGTTCAGAGCCGATGCTCGCCTATTCGTATGCGTCGTTCCCGGTACTCAAGAATTATGTTACTCTCAGTTCCGGACTGATGACTCCGTCAAGGGTGTACAGTTATTATGACGAGAAGGCGGGATTTACCCAAACCAAGTCGTTCGGTGATTCGATTTATGCGGACTACCCCAAGCTGATAGGGGATATCCGTGTGGTGGAGAATGCCGTGATGGAAGAGAGGGCGCAGTTTGTCGAACAGCGAGCACCATACGCCAAAACCATGGATAAATGCAAGGCGTTGTATGACGGAACAGCGACTGTGGGCATGTATATAGTAAGGTACGACGATGTCGCTTCCGAGGATGAAACGGTCTGCCGCAACCTGGTGGACAGCACGGCCTACCTGAAAGAGGTTTATGAAAACGCCCCGGACGAGACGAAACAGGACGCTTACGAAGCCTATAAGGAGATGCTGAGTCGTGAAGTCGACATGAAAGACGAGATAGACAGCTATGAACAATATGTTTCAATGTTTGATCAGATACTGGATAGATTGGATTTGCTTTGGGATATGTACCAGAACTACGATGCCTACAAAGCCGAATACCAGAAAAAGATTGACGCGTGCAACGAGGCCATTGTGAGGGTCTACAAAGACAAGGTGGACGCTTGGTATAAGTGGATGGCGGCGTTCTCCGAATGGTCGGCCGTTCAGACCGAACTGGATGCGGTTAAGATAGTCTATGAAGGCCGTTCCGGCGATGAGGGAGTCTCTCTGCAAGTAGGGGCGCAGGAACTTGCCGCCCGCATCGAGACCTTGCAGACTGAGATTGAGGCTTTGAAGAAAGAGAATGAGGATTTGTCCGAAATCGAGGACCAGGAGGCGTTGATTGTTTACCAAAAGGCGCGCGTTGAAGCACAGGAGGGAGTTGTCAAGGTGAAAGAGCAGGTTGTGTCTTGGAAGAAGTCCGAGCTGAACCAGGTCACGGCTCCGTGGGTATAATCTAACCAACGAACGGTGCCAAAGTCGAACCGGCCGCGGTCATGGCTAAGGAAGACGGTTGGCGTCTTATGGCGAACTGGCGCAAAAGTAAAGTATGGACTGCATAATAAGAGCAAATTATGCAGTCCATACGCTATATGTTTCAGTTGATTTTGCGGAAGCTCCAAGATTCCCCCGCTTCGGGATTATCCTCTGGCATAACGGGCATACATTCAAGTAATATTGTTGTGGAGCTGGAGGGAGTCGAACCCTCGTCCAAACGAGGAAGCAATATGCTTTCTACATGCTTATCTTCGCTTTGGTTTTCGAACGCAGGCAAGACCGAAGCCACCAACCTGCGCCTTAGCCTCTAAAGTTTCATAAGGGTTGCGAGGCGAAACCCTTACTATTCCCGATTTTACTGCACCGCCTTGTCAAACGCTTCGGAACAAGAGCTTTTGGGCGATGTCTCGTTTCCGCCACTGTGGCGGAAATAAAGCCTAATCTACTGTACTTCGACTAGGCAGCGAGAGCGTAATTTTCGTTGCCAGATAAATGCTTGATAACTGAGATTATAGTGGTAATCACCGACCCACTGCATGCTTACATACCTCTTCTACCCGCTGTCAAATCCAGTCAACCCCATGATGTTTCTTTGCGCGAGAGGCGCACGGAGCGGAACTTCCAACCGCCTGTTCCCTTACCTGTAAGAGGGGAATGGCCGCTGCGTAAGGAACTTCCAACCCAGTTTACGCACGGCAAAGGTATAGGAAACGGATGGAACGGACAAACCTTTTTGCGGAAATTTTTTTTAGTCCAAGTCGACAACCGTGATGCCCGCGCCGCCGAACTGCACGTGCTCGTCCTGGAAATGGGCCACGCCGGGGACGGTGCTCAGGTAGTCGCGAATCAGCGTGCGCAGGATGCCGGTGCCCGTGCCGTGGAGGATGCGTACCCGACTGACACCCAACAGAATGGCATCGTCGATGAAATAGGTGACGGCCTGTATGGCTTCGTCGCCACGCATTCCGCGCACGTCGATGTCCTGCTTGAAGTTCAGCTTCTTCTCATAGACATTGTCCTGCGTCTGCTTGCTCACGAATGAGGTGGCCTGCTGCGTCTTGGCGGGGGCAACGGGTTGCGCGTGTTCCAGTCGGTCGATTTGCGTGTTGGTCTTCATCATGCCGAAGGTGACGGTGGCACTCTTCCCGTGGATGTCCGTCACCACGCCCACCGTGGTCTGCCCTTTGATGCGGACCGTGTCGCCCGCTTCAATGGGCCGCACCTTTGGCGCGGCGGGTTGTTTCGTCTCCGCGCTTTTCTCCTTTTTCTCTTTCTTGCGGTTCTGTTTCTCACGCAGCTGCTCCATCTTGCGGGCAATCTTCGCCTCCATCTCCTTCTGGTCCGCCTCGTCCACCGTCGCCTTGAACTGCTCCAGCTCCTGGCGTGCGGCCCGTGTCTTTTTCTTCTCGGCCTGCGCCTCCTTGATGGTGCGGATGGTGTTCTCGATGCGTGCGTTCGACTCCCGCAACAACTGCTCCGCCTCTTCCTTCGCCTTGCGGAGAATCTCTTTCCGGCTCTTTTGCAGGGCCTCTATCTCCGCCTCGTAGTTGGAGATGGTCTCCTCCATCTGTTTCTCCCGCTTGCGGATGTTCTGCCGTTTCGTTTCCCAGTACCGCTTGTCGCGCACGATGTCCTGCAGGTATTTGTCCGCGCTGATATAGTCGCTGCCCACAATCTCCGTGGCGTCGGCGATGACCTCCTCGGGGATGCCTATCTTGCGGGCTATCTCCACGGCGAACGAACTGCCCGGGTTGCCTATCTGCAACTGAAACAGGGCCTGCATCAGGTGACGGTCGTAGAGCATGGCCCCGTTGACCACGCCTTCGTGTTCCTCGGCGAAGTGCTTCAGGTTCTGGTAGTGGGTGGTGATGACGCCAAAGGTCCGCTTGGCGTGCAGCCGTCGCAACACCGCTTCGGCCATGGCTCCTCCCATTTGCGGCTCGGTGCCGCTGCCGAACTCGTCGATGAGGATGAGGCTGTGCCCGTCGCTGTACTTCATCATGTTCTTCATGTTCAGCAAGTGCGACGAGTAGGTGCTCAGGTCGTCCTCGATGCTCTGCTCATCGCCGATGTCGATGAATATGCTTTGGAAAATGCCCATGTGGCTCTGCTCGTGCATCGGCACCAACATTCCGCACTGAAGCATGTACTGTAGCAGTCCCACCGTCTTCAGGCAGACCGACTTGCCTCCGGCGTTCGGTCCGGAGATGATGAGCATCCGCTGACGCGCGTTCAGTTCGATGTCCAAGGGCACGACCCGCTTGTTGTGCTTCGCCAACGAGAGGTACAGCAGCGGGTGCACCGCTCCGCTCCAGTCGATGACCTCCGTGCGCTCCAGTACCGGCTTCGCCGCCTTTATCTGTAGGGCGAAACTCGCCTTGGCGCGGATGAAGTCCACCTCTGCCAGAAACTCGTAGGATTGCAGAATCTCCGGTATCATCGGACGCACCTGCGAGGAGAACTCCGTGAGGATGCGTATAATCTCCCTGCGTTCGTCTCCCTCCAGTTCGCGGATGCGGTTGTTGGCCTCCACTACCTCGGTGGGCTCGATGAACACCGTCTTTCCGGAGGTCGATTCATCGTGCACGATACCCTTTATCTTCCGTTTCAGTCCCGGCGCGACGGGAATCACCAGTCGTCCGTCGCGCATGGTGGGTGTCACGTCCTTGTCGACAATGCCATCGGCCTGTGCGCTCCGCAGGATGGAGTTCAGGCTGCGCGAGATGCCTGACGTGGTGCTCGCTATCTCCCTGCGGATGCGAAGCAGCTCGGTGGAAGCGTTGTCCTTTATCTTCCCGAACTTGTCGAGAATGGCGTGGATGCGGTTGATGAGTTGCGGGAATACGGTGATGTCTCCGGCCAACGCCGCCAGGGCAGGGTAGGGTGTCTCCTCCTCCTCGTTGGGTTGCAGAAACGATACGATACCCTGGATGGTTTCCAGTGATCGGCAGAGGTCGAAGAGCTCCTGCTCGTCGAGGTACATCCCTTCGACACGGATGCGTTTCAGCGAAGGGCGCACGTCGAAAAAGTATTGTGCCGGGAAGTTGTCCTCCTCCTGGATGATGCGTACAAACTCCGTCGCCTCATTCAGTTGCCGGTCTACCTCGTCGTATAGGGCGGAGAATTGCATCCGGTCCACCCGCTCAATGCCTAAACCGCTGATGCATAAATTCTTCAACAGCGAACGGACGTGGCCGAATTCTATCTTTTGTTCAAAACTGTCAGGGTATATCATAAACGCTTGTTTTCAAGTGCAAAAGTAGTGCTACGAAAGATTATTGCAAAAAAAGTTCCTATAAATTTGCAATGTTAAAAGAAAGTCGTACCTTTGCACCGCTTTTGAGGTTAAACCCTTCTTACGAGCGATTGGAGAGGTGGCAGAGTGGTCGATTGCGGCGGTCTTGAAAACCGTTGAAGGTAACACTTCCCGGGGTTCGAATCCCTGTCTCTCCGCAATAAACCTTGTGAATCAAGGATTTGCCAAACAAGTACACGAATATGTACACGAAACGTCCGAACTTCGGGCGTTTTTTTGTTTCATCCCAAGCCTTACCTTGGCTCACCCGATAAATCAGGGGGAGGCTGTCCGTTAGGGCTCAGTCCCGAAGTGCAGCTCACCGCAAAGTGTCTATTGTTTCAGTTAACGAAAAGGAACAGTGTGCAACGAACTCAGTAAAAGTAGGGGTTTCATCCCGTACGGGATGGCACTCTAATCCCGTACGGG
>CAVFNZ010000074.1:0-12250 GCA_963624095.1 Clostridium sp. CAG:217
ACATCAGCAAAGAGTTTTTCCGTTTCGTATTGCGCTATGCCCATAGGTTGGGTAATACCACGAAGTGAAAATTCCGCTTTCTTGTTGCTCTTAGTGCGGCAGAGAAGCAAGCCAATGGTTGGTTTGTCTTCGGGAGACTTCACGAAATCATCAACGGCAGAAATATAGAAATTCAGTTTGCTAACAAACTCAGGCTTGAACTCCACGGCTTTCAACTCCACCACGACATAGCAATGCAGCTTCAGATGGTACATCAGCAAATCGATGTAGTAGTCATCGCCATCAACTGATATGTGGTGTTGTCTGCCTATATATGCAAAGCCACGCCCCATTTCAAGCAGAAAATCAGTAATCTTGCTTGTTAATGACTTTTCTATATCCAATTCATTTTGCAATGCGACCGTACCAAGGAATGAAAAATTGTATGGGTCTTTGAATATGTAGCGAGCCAAGTCGGACTGAGGAGGCGGCAATGTCTGCTCAAAGTTGTTGATGGCATGTCCTTTTGCATGGATATAGCCATTGTCAATCTGAAGGAGCATTACGTCACGACTCCACCCATTCTGTGCAGTCTCTGTTATATAGTAGGCACGTTGTGCTTCATCCTTCACCTTAGCCAAAAGTGAAATATGGTGATACCAAGATATTTGTGCAAGCGGTACCTGCACAAGCTCCTTGCCTTCGCTCTCTAATTTTGCAAGTGACGCTTGCAAAATTGGCAACTCCTTTAATTTGGCAAGTGGCACTTGCCAAATTGGAAAAGTAGGATAAGCTTCGGCAAATCTTTTCATATTCCTTAGGTTACGTTCCGAATACCCTCTGTCATCGGGGAAACGGGAACAAAGATCTTTTGACAATTGGATGATTATCTGTTTTCCCCAACCTATTTGTTCCTGTTTCTCTATTATTTGTTTTCCGATATTCCAATATAGCGACAATGTGCCCATGTTGACACTGATAGCCGTTTTCAACTTTGCAGTATCAATCAGCTGTTCTATGTCTTTACGCCATTGAACATAGCCAGTAGGCAACAATGTATTGCCGTCAGTTGTTATATTGTTCATCTCGTTATTCCTTTCCTACATTCTCGTTGAACTTGACGCTGCGCAGTTGCTTCAGTATCATACGCAATGATGTTATCGAGATATGTATATCCCAACTTACATAAATGCAGTGCAGCTGGCACCTGCACTCTTGTATTTTCATTGAAGTCAGTATTCCCCATAGCAGCATCTATTCAAAGTTTATAATCTTACCGACATTGACATCAAGTAACCCGAATATACGTTTCAAGGTCGCCAAGTCTGGCGGAATCGTATTCGTGCCCCATTTGGAAATGGTGGCTTGGTTCACTCTTGATTGTTCCGCCAACCACTTGCCGGTTCTTTTCTTCTTGACCAAGACAAGTTTCAGCTGATTCAAATCTTCCATGTCGTCAATTCATTGCTTTGAATGCAAAAGTAATGATTTTTCGGGAGAATACACGCAAACAAAACGTCTGTCTTTTCAGTCCCCTGACTTTAACGGGTATGGAAAAGGTAAGGAAACTCACGTTCCCTTACCTTCAAGTCTAGTTTAGTGATCGTTTATTGTTGTGTTAAAAGAGATCTTTTGTCGTGATGTCGTCACCCCAGTGATGGTCTTTGGGGAACGGCTTGCCGCCCCATGCCTTCTTGGATGTCCACTCCTGCGGAGCGTCGCTCCAGAAAGGATGCGTGGCGGGCAGTCCCAATGGCATGAACGCCAGTGAAGTCATGTAGAGGCTGCCGTTGTTGGTGTACCAGTCCGCCACATTGGGCTGGCGACCGCAGAAACCAATCGTGAGGTATCCGCCTTCGTTGAAGTTCTCCTGTCCGTCGAACATGCGGTGCATCACCGCCGTCAAGGCCGAGCGGACCTGTCCGTTGGTGAGTCCTTGCGGCAGCTTGCCATACCAAGCCATCAAGGCAAGCGGTTGCATGGTGGCCATGCGGTAGGGAATGGAACGACCAAAGACGGGGAAGGTACCTTCGGGCGAAATGAAACGTTCGAGCACGATGCTGAACTTCTGGGTGCGCTTCAGCGCGCGGTCGAAGTATTTGGAGTAGTGGATGCGCGTGTAACGACCCGACTCCTTCATGCACTGGAGCGTTTCGAGGTACATGGGGTGGAACACGTAGCTGCTGTAATAGTCGAAAGCGAAAGAGGATCCGTCGGCATACCATCCGTCACCCGTGTACCACTCTTCCACCTTGCGGATGGCGGAATTGACGCGATACTCGTCACAAGGCGCGCCGATCTTCGCCAGGAAGCTCTCGATGGTAGACGAGAAGAGCAACCAGTTGGTGTAAGGCGGGTCTACCCGTCGCAACTGCGTAAACTCCTCTATGTAGCGTTGTTTGGTGACATCATCGAGGGGTTTCCACAGCGCGTCGAAGCCCCGAATCAACGACTCCGCCACATAGGCGGCGTCCACGAGGGCCTGCCCGTGTCCGCGCCACAACAGGTAGTCGGGACTGTTGGGGTCTACGGCGTTGGCATAGCTCTTCAACGCCCACTCGCGGAGTTGCTTGCGCTGAGCTCCTTCGGCGGTGTCATCGTCCGGCAAGGAGAGCCACGGAGCGATGCCCGCCATCAGCCGGCCGAAAGCCTCCATGTAGGTCACCTTCTTGTCGCGTCCGTCCCAGCTGGGGCTGACCTCCACAATCATGTTCTTCTGCAGGTTGCCTTCGGCCATGTTGCTCAGTATGGGTGCCGCCAACCGGTAGGCCAGGTCGGCCCAATAGGTGCGGTCGGCATGGGTGTCGCGCTCCAGATAGCGCACATATTCGCAGGCGGCGAGCAGGAAAGCTCCCGTGCCGAAGTTGGAGACGGACTTTTTGTCAACGGTCTGTCCCGGAATGGCTTTTTCACCGATAGGCTGCACATAGCCCACCGAGCCGTCCTTCTGCAGGGCGATGGTCGACAGGTAGTTCCATCCCTTGCGGGCCGCCTCCAGGTATTTGCCGTCCTTCAGGTATCCGTTGTTGACACCCCACAGCAGACCATACGTGAAGAAGGCCGTTCCGCTGGTTTCGTAACCGGGAGCGTGTGCCTCATCCATCAGCGAGCGCGACCAGTAGCCTTCGGGACGTTGCAGAGCGACCACGGCAGCTGCCATGCGCACGAACTTGTCCTCGAAGAAGGAACGGTGCTTGTAGTCGGCCGGGAGGTCTTTCAGTACCTTGGCCAATCCCGCCAACACCCAACCGTCGCCTCTCGACCAGAAATCCTTCTTGCCGTTGGCACTCTTGTGTTTGGGATAGACGTATTTGCCGTCACGGTAGTAGAGACCTTCTTCGGCGTCGTACATGATGCTGTCGCTCACCAGGATGTATTCGTAGAGTTTGTCCAGATACTTCTGGTTGCCTGTGATATGATAGAGCTTGGTCATCACGGGCATCACCATATAGAGTCCGTCTGCCCACCACCAATAGTCGTTGCGGTCGGTGGACATTTCGTACTCCATCACCTCGCGCGCTCGGCGGATGCGTTTGTCATCGGGCAACAGGCGGTAGAGGTCGGCATAGGTCTGAAAACAGATTTGCCAGTCACCGAAAAGGACGTGGTCGTCCGTCTCACCGTAGTTGTATTTCCAGTTAGAGCGATCCGTACTCTTGGCACCCTTCCACTGGTTGTATTCGGCCCACCGTTCGGAGTAGTTCTTCCAGGCTTCGTTGCCCGTCAGGAAATAGGCTTCCATGTTGCCGGTATGGTAAGCCGCCTCGTCCCAAAACGGATTGTGCTCCGCCGGGTGATTGGCTTGCCAATGGTTATTCACTTTTTGGATGATGTCTCTCACCTTTTGCGCGTCACTCTTAGGTTTCGCGCCAACGCTTGCCACGCAAAGCAAGCAAAGTCCCACAAGGACCGGTCGTAAACATTGTCGTATCATGTTGTTAACTATTGTGTTTCTACTGTTTCTTCGTATATTGTGAGGGCAATACCCCATATTCTTTCTTAAACCGGTTGGCGAAATAGCTCACTCCGTTGAAGCCGCTCGCGTAGGCTACTTCGGTACTGTTCTCGTCAGCGGTGTCGGTCTCGGCAACGCCCCCGTTCACCAACAGCAGCGACTTGATGAACTTGTAGAGTATCGTACGGTTATCGAGTATATTCTTAATACGATTCTTGAGCAGCGTTGCACTAAAATGTTTTGTCAAATAAGAGTCCGCCCCGCTCTCGTATCCGACCTCTTTGTCTGTGATAGAGGTCTTTGCCGTCAGCAGGATAATGGGAATGTGCGAGGTGGCGACGTTGGCTTTCAGGATGCGGCAGACATCGATGCCGTCCATCACGGGCATCATGATGTCACTCACTATCACGTCAGGGATTTGCGCCATGGCCTTGTCCACGCCTTCCTTTCCGTTGACGGCGGTTATCACGTTGTACTCGTCGCTCAACGCGTCGGAGGTATAGTCGCGGATGTCGTCGTTGTCCTCCACAATCAGTATCAACGGTTTGGTGTCCGGGGCCGCTGTCACTTCGGGTTCCGCCTCCTCCTCTTTACTCTCTTCCTGCGCCGCGGGTTGTTCCTTGTGCAGAGCGTTGGGATAGGTATTGTCCTGCAGCAGGCGGAAAGAAAACACGGTGCCGATGCCCACCTTGCTCTGTACGGAGAGGGTGCCTTCGTGAAGTTCAGCCAACGACTTCACCAGAGCGAGTCCGATGCCGGTGCCGGAGGCCTGATGGCTGCCGTTGGCCTGATAGTGGCGGTCGAAGATATGGGGAAGGTCTTTCTCTTCGATGCCATAGCCGGTGTCACTGACAAAGAGTTCGATGTAGTTTTTCTCCGCCTCTACCCTCTTCAGTCCAATGGTGATGGATCCCGACTGGGTGTACTTGATGGCGTTGCTCAGCAGGTTGGTGAGAATCGTATCCACCACTTCCTTGTCGTAATAGACAGGGATGCTCTCCGCGGGAATGTGAAGACTGAAGAAGAGGTTCGGGTTGCGGTTCAGTTCCTTATAGCGCAGGGCCATCTCGCGCACGGTGATGGTGATGTCCTGGCGGGAGACTGCCAGTCGTTTGTTTTGCGTCTCCGTCTTGCGGAATTCCAGCAACTGGTTTATCAAGTCGAGCAGCTTCACAGCGCTCTCCTTGATGATGCGTATCTTATGGTCGTAGGGCTGAGGGAGGTTCGGGTCTTTGGTCATATCCTCCAGAGGGCCGAGTATCAAGGTCAACGGGGTACGCAGTTCATGGGTCACGTTGGTGTAGAACCGCAGCCGCTCGTTGTTGCGTTCCTGTTCGGCACGCACTTTCTCCCGTTCCAGTTTCTCCCTGCTGGACTTGAGCAAAGGATGTTTGTAGTTGAGTATCCAGACAAGGATAAGTCCGCCCACCAACAACACATAGAGGACAATGGAATAGTCGTAGTGACGGAAACTTCCGTTGGCCACATCGAGCATCGATATGCCGCTGTTGGTGCTGAACCACATGTTGCCCCCGTCATCCTGACAGACGGCGTGCACAAAGATGTCGGAAAGTCCGTTCTTGTGGGTGTAGTTGACAAAGGTCTTGCGGTCGCCGCTATCCCCGAAGTGGCCGAGTCCGTGAAGGGTCGCCACCCAGATGCCGCCCTCTTGGTCAGCGTAGAGTTGGTGGATGACATTGGAACAGAATCCGTTGTCAATCGAGATGTGGTCAATCATCCGGGCCGAGCGGTCAAACACGTAGATACCCGATCCGTAGGTGCCTATCCACAGGTGGTCGTCGTCCTTGTCATAAAGGAGGGTGGTCATGGAGTTGCCCGCAATGGACGAGTTGGTGATGTCGTAGAGTTTGAAACGTTTCCCGTCGAACAGGTTGAGTCCCGCTTGCGTGGCTATCCACACGTTGCCGTGCCGGTCCAGTGCGATGTCCGCCACTTGGCTGTTGGTCAGGCCCTCTTCGAGGCCCCAGTGCAGGAAATGGCGCGACTTGCCCGGACAGACCCCGGCAAGCAACAATGTCAGCAGGAATATGAAAAATCTGTTCATCGAGAGACTTGTTGTTTTGTTCTGTGGCAAATGTACAACATATAATAATGAGAGAGGGGCGTTAAATTGGTAAAATAACAACGATAATCGGTCACAATGAGCCAATAATCAGTCATTGACCGATTGTTTGCGTTTTCAGCCGAATATATTGCGTGGATGGAACGGCGGCGAGATTACTTTTCACTGTTTCCAACTGTTAACGTAAGACAATAGATTGAAATTAGCATGTTGCGAACTTCAACAACAACCTTAAATAATATGGTATGGTAAAATTAAACAAAGCAGTCATTGCGATGTGCCTCATGAGTCTTGGGAGCTGAAGTTAAGATTGTCCTATGGTAAGCGGGCAACGAGGCTATCTCGGTATATGAAACAATGGTAAAACTACAGTCCAAGCCGTTCGCCATGAACGGGAACTCCGTTGTCGGTCTGATACCCAACGACAAGATGGGTAACGATGACCTCTCATGGGAGACCACCAAGACCTTCAACGTCGGTATCGACTTCGGATTCCTGAACAACCGCATCTCCGGTAACGTCGACTTCTACTCCGCCAGGACGAGCGGCCTGTTGCTGCAACGCAACCTGCCGATTCTGCAAGGTTACGACAAGGTGTACTCCAACATGGGCAAGACAGCCAACCACGGTGTCGAGTTGACCGTCAACACACGCAACATCGACAAGAAGGACTTCAAGTGGAACTCCAGCATCGTGTTCTCATGGAATCACAACGAAATCAAGGAACTCTATGGCGACGGCAAGGACGACATCGGCAACCGCTGGTTCATTGGCGAGGCCGTCGATGCCGTGTACGACTACGACATGGTAGGCATCTGGCAAGAGGACGAGATTGAGCGTGGCGACCACCTCGACTGGGATCCCGTGGCACAGGCGGACGACGTGAAGCTGGCCGACCGCAACATGACTACCGAAATAGGCTACTGGACTCCCGAGAACAAGAGCAACAAGTACCGTTCGTTGAAGAAACAATCCAACAAACACGGCTACGGCTTCTACGAGGATGCTTCGTTCACGCGCATCAAGGATATCACGCTGGGCTATACGTTCCCCGAGAATTGGATCAACAAGTTGGGCATCAGCGCACTGACCGTGTACGCATCGGGGCGTAACCTCGTCACCTGGACCGACTGGATTGGCTGGGACCCCGAAACGAGACAGGACGCTCGCGGTAGCGATAACTGGGAGACAAACTACCCCTACACCAAGAGCTATGTATTTGGTCTGAATGTCACTTTCTAACAATCAAAAACTGAAACAACATGAAACTACAACATATAATAGGAGTATTTGCGATGTCGTGTACACTGGCTGTCGTCAACTCAGCCTGCAGCGACTCTTACCTCGACGAGAAGATGTACTCAAACTACGGTTCGGCCGTAACAGACGTTGACTCCAAAATAAACGGACTCCACTATTATGTGGGACAAATCCTGGGATGGTCCGACAAGCAGGGCTATGCCGGCATCTGGCAAGACGAAAGACCTCGACTTTGCCGTAGCGAACCTGCCCGAAGTGGGCAGCCTGACCATGCCGTCACGCATCTGCAAGGACGCGGCGCGCATGTTGGCGGCCGAAGCGTTCCTCCGCATGGGTTACCAACAAAACAACAGTGCTTACTACGAGAAGGTCGAGAAGGTAATCACCCCAACCATCACCGAAGGACGCTTCAAGCTGATTCAGGAACGCTATGGCAAGTACCAGGACGAGAAGGCCGGCGATTACTATGCCGACATGTTCCGCTACGGCAACCAACGCCGCTCACGGGGAAACACCGAAGTCATCTGGCTCTTCGAGATGGAGAACAACGCCTCCACTCCCAATGGCACTATCGACAATCCTCAGCAACGGCGAAACTGGGTTCCCGCGTTTCACAAGATAGCCGGCATGCAAAACGCTGACTCCATAGGCGGACGAGGCAACGGCCGTCTGCGACTGAGCAACTATGTGAAATACGGTCTCTACACGGATGGGGACATCCGCAACTCCAACAGCAACATCCGCCGCGTGATGTACTACAACAAGATTGGATGGGCCGGCGCTACATATAAAATCAACAAAGACGGATACATCCGCCAAGAGGGTGAAGCGGTGGACAAGACCGTTACCGTGGGCTTGGGCGACCGTGTTTACGTGTCGGTAAAAGACACCTTGACCATACTCTATCCGCACACTACCAAATGGGGTGGCTACGACCCGAAAGACGACTTCGGCTACGCGTTGGTAAAGGATTTCCCGATGATGCGTCTGGGCGAGGCTTACCTGTCGCGCGCTGAGGCCCGCGTACGCCTGAACAACAACAGCGGTGCCGCCGAAGACATCAATGTGCTGCGCGACCGCGCCTTCAAGGATGCCCGTCTGACCGACCCCGAAGCAGGTAAGGTGACAGCCTCACAGATGAACATCGACTTCATCCTCGACGAGCGCATCCGTGAGTTGGTGGGCGAGGAGAACCGCCGCTTCACGCTGATGCGTACAGGTGAGTTGGCCAACCGGGTGAACATGATGATGACCAAGTGGGCCGAGTCAACCCCGGAGAAGGCAATCGACGGTTTCGATGCGAAGAAACACATCCTCTTGCCTATCCCCCTGACGGAGATACAACTCAACAAGGACGCTGAGCTACAGCAGAATCCTTACTATGATTGATACGCATCGCCATCAATGACAGAGACAGATTGGTTTTAGTTTAGGACCAAAGAGTGATAGATTGTTTAGGTTAAACAGGTGATTACAGTCAGCTTCCTTCATTGGAACGCTGACTGTAGTTTTTTGTGTCAGCCACTCTGGGCTATAGTCCATTTATTGTGTAGCTTTGCGCACAAAACGAGTACGCAAGATGAACAGTGACAACAAAGAGGAATTGTTCCCCGTGGTGGACGAGCAGGGGAACGTGACAGGCAAGGCCACCCGTGGCGAGTGCCACAATGGCAGTAAGCTGCTCCACCCCGTGGTACACTTGCACGTGTTCAACGGCAAAGGGGAACTTTACCTGCAGAAACGTCCCGCATGGAAAGACATCCAGCCGAACAAATGGGACACCGCCGTAGGCGGACATGTGGACTTTGGCGAAAGCGTGGAAGAGGCGTTGAGACGCGAAGTGCGGGAAGAGTTGGGCATAACGGACTTCACACCCGCGTTCCTCACCCGTTACGTCTTCGAATCCGCCCGCGAGAAGGAGCTGGTCAACACCTACAAGGCGGTGTATGACGGTCCCGTGCATCCAAGCGACGAGCTGGACGGAGGCAGATTCTGGAGCATTGCCGAGATAAACGAACAGTTAGGAAAGGATGCCTTCACGCCGAACTTCGAGAACGAATTCCGTCTGTTGGGGTTCGGTGACAAATAGGCTGCTAAAATAAAGAGGCTGAAACGACGACTCGTTACCAGCCTCTTTTTACGACACTAACCATTTTCAACCTTTCGGCTGAAGTGCACCGCTGTGCACATTAAAGAACCATTTTATAAACATTTCATAGATCTGTTAATCTACGGCCGAAAGTTACGGCTATTCTATCATTCCTGCAAACATTTTCAATAAAAGTTTATTTTTTGTCTACGATTTTGTCTTATAAGGGGCATCGTCCAACGAAAAAGCCTACCTTTTGACAAGACAGACTGCATCTCAGCATAATATTCAAGCGAGCTTGATATTCTGCTTTCGATTTGCACTATCTTTGGATAAGATAGGCGGCATCTCAGCATAATATTTCAAGCGAGCTTGATATTCTGCTTTCGATTTGCACTATCTTTGCGTGCGACTAGAATTGCAATTTACACTAAACAATATCATATGCGGAAAAAGTACACCACCCTGTTGTTCGACCTCGACGGAACGTTGGTCAACAGCGGAGAAGGCATCACGAAATGCGCCCAGTATGCGTTGGCCCATTTCGGCATCCAAGTAGACGACTATCACACCTTACGTTTCTTCGTGGGACCGCCTCTTGAGGATTCCTTCAAGGAGTTCTACGGGTTCTCGTCCGAACAAGCGGCGGAAGCGGTTGCGACATACCGCGAGCGTTATTTCCAAAAAGGCATCTATGAGCAAGCTCCATACCCGGGCGTGACCGACTTCCTGCGGACGCTGCGCGACCGCGGATACACGATGGCCATCGCCACCAGCAAGGTGCAACTGCAAGCCGAGAGGGTGGTAAACGAACTGTTTCCTCAGTTGAGCCCCTATTTCGACTACATCTTCGCGCGCGACAACGCCTGCACGCTCCACACCAAGGCGGATGTCATCAACCACGGACTGGAGGTGATGGGCATCACCGACCGTAGCGGGGTGTTGATGATTGGCGACCGCAAGTTCGACATCCTGGGAGCCAAAGAGTGTCACATCGATTCCATGGGCGTGCTCTATGGCTTTGGAAGCCGCGAGGAGTTCGAGGCGGCAGGTGCGGACTACGTCTGCAAGGATTACGACGAAATGCTCCACCTGCTCGGTTAGTCCACTGCCCGACTGGGCATCGACGAACAAAGCCGCCTGTGAAAACTCACAGACGGCTTTGCCTCAGGTGCCGAGCACCCTTATACTATGGACGGAAGATTACATCATGCCACCCATGCCGCCCATTCCCTGAGCGCCCATAGACATATCCGCTTTCTCCTCCTTCTTCTCCACGATGACACATTCCGTTGTCAGGAACATGCCCGCAATGGAAGCGGCGTTCTCCAGAGCCACACGAGCCACCTTGGCAGGGTCAACCACACCGGCGGCGTGCATGTTCTCGTATTTGTCCGTACGGGCGTTGTAACCGAAGTCACCCTTACCCTCACGTACCTTCTGTACGACAACGGCACCCTCTTTTCCGGCGTTGGCGACAATCTGGCGCAACGGCTCCTCGATGGCGCGCTTGATGATTTCGATACCGGTCGTCTCGTCTTCGTTGTCACCCTTCAGGTTCTCCAAAGCGTCGATGGCACGGATGTAGGCTACGCCACCACCCGGAACGATACCTTCCTCGATAGCCGCACGGGTTGCGCAGAGGGCGTCGTCAACACGGTCTTTCTTCTCTTTCATCTCCACCTCGGAAGCGGCACCGACATAGAGCACTGCTACACCGCCTGACAACTTGGCCAAACGCTCCTGCAGCTTCTCTTTGTCATAGTCCGAAGTAGTGGTCTTGATTTGAGCTTTGATTTGGTTGACACGCGTAGCGATGTTCTCCTTCTCACCGGCACCGTTGACGATAGTGGTATTGTCTTTGGTAACGGTAACCTTGTCGCAAGAACCCAACATCTCAAGCGTAGCCTGCTCCAGCTTCAAGCCCTTCTCTTCGCTGATAACCAAACCTCCGGTAAGGATGGCGATATCTTCGAGCATCTCTTTTCTGCGGTCGCCGAAGCCCGGAGCCTTCACGGCGCAAATCTTCAACTGTGAGCGCAAACGGTTCACAACCAAGGTTGTCAACGCCTCGCTATCAACATCCTCCGCGATTATCAGCAACGGACGACCGGTCTGAACGGCAGGTTCGAGGATAGGAAGCATATCTTTCAAGTTGGAAATCTTCTTGTCGTAAATCAGGATGTAAGGATGTTCCATCACACACTCCATCTTCTCGGTATCCGTTACGAAGTAAGCGGAGAGGTATCCTCTGTCGAACTGCATACCTTCAACCACACCGATGGTAGTGTCCGTGCCCTTGGCCTCTTCGATGGTGATGACACCGTCCTTGGAAACCTTACGCATGGCGTCGGCAATCAGCTTACCAATCAACGGGTCGTTGTTGGCGGAGATAGTAGCCACCTGCTCAATCTTGTCGTAGTTGTCACCCACCTTCTCAGCCTGGTTCTTGATGGACTCCACGACTTTCACAACGGCTTTGTCGATACCGCGTTTCAAATCCATCGGATTGGCACCGGCCGTAACGTTCTTCAATCCTACGCCTACGATAGACTGCGCCAAAACGGTAGCGGTCGTCGTACCGTCACCGGCATCATCACCGGTCTTTGAAGCTACGGACTTCACCAACTGCGCGCCTGTGTTCTGGAAAGCGTCGCTCAGCTCAACCTCCTTGGCAACCGTCACACCATCCTTGGTGATATGAGGAGCACCGAACTTCTTCTCGATGATTACGTTACGTCCCTTCGGCCCGAGCGTAACTTTCACTGCGTTTGCCAACTCGTCCACACCTTTCTTCAACTGGTCGCGAGCGTCTACGTTAAATAATATCTCTTTTGCCATAATTCTTAGTATTTAAAAGTTCCATAAATGATTATCCCAACAC
>CAVFNZ010000075.1:0-12246 GCA_963624095.1 Clostridium sp. CAG:217
CCATCATGCCCTCCCTGCTGCAACGGGGCTGGAAACTCACGCTGGTGGCTGAGGACAAGGACGGGAACTTGGACCTTGACAGCAATCCTGCTGACTTCAACTGGATTTACTTTGTGAAATCGGACGGTTCTCACGTGCAGGAGATATCCTCGTCTGACTTCACGGACGGCAACAGTAAGGCTGTGGACATTACCATCTGTCTCTATGACTACCTGGAGCCGCACTTCGAAAAAGATGGCAACAAGAAATACAAGTACGCCTCCGGATACGACCCGTCGAATGCAAGTGACTGGAATAATATAAATAGCGACTGGAGGCGTGCGCGTATTGTAATCCAAACGGACGAAAGCAGTTCGTCCTCGCACATCTCCATCCGTCAGTACAATGCCATTACGGTAATCGGAAACTATAATGAAAATGAAGATAAGCCCCGTTTCTCATGCGGCTTCAGCCGTTACGACTACGGTGTGAAGAGGACAACAGATGGTGGCATAGACACATCCGACCCCACAACCGACAACCAAGGTTATCGGAGCAAATGGGGACTCTTGAAAACAGCTTATGGTAATATATATGATAAAGAATTAGACAATAGAACTGATTATGACGGATACTATGCGCACGAAAATGTAAAAAGCAGCATTACGAGCAAGAGGTATGACGGCTACTGGGGAACGGATACAGACATCTCTACGCAACCTGTCATCCGCTATGCATGGACTCAACCATGGAACTATAATGGGACAACTGTCTACTGGTACTTGCCTGCACGTGATGAGTTGTATCAATTCTTCAACAAGATAGTCATTCACCAGCCTGGGATTGAAACGAACATAAAGGTAAATGGATTATATTGGACTTCTGCAGGTAAATATAACAGTAATAATAGTTCTGCGGGCAACAAGAGGTCTTTCTGTCAGAAACTAAGCAAAGAGAGACAAAATGGGGTTGATGGGACGCTGTGGTTTAACCCCGACATAAAAGATACACAGATCAATAACCGAGAGTCCCGAGAACAACTTGGTTATGCGCGTCGTGCGCATCACTTTGATGGCTACGATTATAGCTCGCTCAAATTTGAATGAATCGCATAATGAGAAATATAACATATTTGTCCGTTCTGTGGCTTTCGCTCTTTACCCTGTCAGCGTGCAACGACGACAGGGACTGCGGCGGTGCAGCGACAGACGGCAAGGTGAGGATTGAGCTGGACAGTCCCTCGCCGTCTGTGATTACCACCCGTGCCACGAGCGAGACGGAGACCATCGAGAACGTGGCGGTGTTCGTCTTCAAGGCGGACGGCACGAAGACCAATGGGTTTACCCTGACCTCGTCGGAGAACATCCAGTACATCGACCTCTATCTGGGCAGTGAAGACTATTCCGTGTATGCGGTCTGCAACCATCCTGACGCGGACGCGTTGGTGGAGTCCGTCAGCACCCTCTCCGACCTGCAAGGCAAGACGCTGACCATCAGTGCCGCCGACGGGGCGCACCCCGGTCATTACGTGATGACGGGACACACGACGGTGGCGGCTATCAACACTTCCATCAACAACGGCGAGACCGCACAGATTCCCGTCTACCGACTGGCCGCCCACCTGAACTTCACCATCAAGGTGAACACCAGCACCGATGAGGACAACGGCGGCGACGGCGGCGACTTCAAGTTGGCCAACGTCTACATCTGCAACGTGCCCAAGGGGAGCAACCTGCTGAGGAGCACGGAGGACGAGAGCGGTGCCGACATCACCGCCAGCTGCACCTCCGACTACACCTACAAGGCGGATGCCGACGAGATGCGCGCAAACTATTTCAGCTCCTATCTGCTCTCCACCCAGGAAGAGAGCGGAACGGTGACGGCCTCATTCGACCTGTTTGAGAACCGGCGCGGCAGCATAACCGACGTAGCTACCAACTGGCCGGAACTGAACGGTTTGGAGTCGCACGACAAGTATACCTACTACAAGCAACTCTACAAGCGCAACCGGGCGATAGACTACCCAAGCTACATCAACCAGATTACCATCGCGCAGGATGTCTCCAACGAGACCCTTGAGACGGACGCGAGGGTGAAGGCGGGACAGTTCTACAACGCCACCTACCTGCGCATCGACGGCGTGTACCAGCGCACGAACGGCTCCACCTACAAGACCTCGTATTACGTCTACCTCGGTGGGGACAACTACCGGGACTTCAACATCCGCCGCAACTACTGGTACAACCACGAGATTACCATCAAGGCACACGACGACTACGACCACCGCGTGACGGGCGAACTGCTGGGCGGACTGACGGTGTACGCCTCATTAGACGATGAGCTGGACGCACACTGCAACGTGGTGAAGGCACTGATGTACGCCCCCGAGGAGTGGACGGTATCGGTGAAAGACCCCGACCAAACCCCTTGGTTGGAGGTGTCGAAGTCCGCGGTCTACAAGCCCCGGCTGCTCGGACAGTCCACCACGGGCGACGAGGCCGCCTTCTCCATCTCCGGCACGCGCGGACTGACCTACTTCTACATCCATACGGACGACTACATCCCGGACATCGACACGCCGGAGCAGAACCTCAACGTGAAGACGCGTACGGGAACCATCGTCTGCAAGTGCAAGAGCGTGACGCAGGAACTGACGGTGAAGCAGTTGCCGGCGCAACTGGTGATACTCAGCAAAAACTACGACGCGCTCACCTTCGGTGCGGTGCGCGACACCTTTTTCATCGAGCGCAAGCTGGAACAGAAATACATGCCGTGGGGATTCTACCACTACTGGAGCTTCGAGACGGACAACATGATCTCCACCGGTACGTGGGACGGCCTGTCGAATACGCGCAGGCTCTATAACGTGGGACTCTACGGCCAGAAGAAAAAGAACGGCACCCAACTCATCGACCCTGCCTATCCGACGGGTCTGCCCTACGAACACGCCATCGGCTATGTCGTGCAGAAGAACCGAGACCGCAACGGCAACGGCCAGATAGACTACAACGAAATCATGTGGTACTGGCCCGCCACGAAGGAGTTGAAAAAGATTTACGAGACGAAAGCCGACGGCTACCTCAGCTTCGAGGGCAGCACGGAGCAGTTCCACGCCTCCACGCCTTCGGCTGCCGACCCTGCGGGCGTGACCCCGGGTCTGTCGTACAGCGTGAAGATGAGCGACGGCAAGAGCCACATCGTGCGGCGCGACCGCCAGTACAATGTCATCGCCTGTCGCCGCAAGGGCGCATGGCGAGGACCGAACGACGAGAACGCGGGCGGCAACGTGGTCATCGACCCCGACTGGGACGAGGGCGACGAGGTAATCATCCCGCAAGCGAAATAACAGTAACCAACAGTGAAACACGATATGATGAGTTTAATGAAATACGGTTGTGCCGGTGGGCTGCTGATGCTGGTGTCCCTGCTGGCTGGATGCCTGGAGAAAGACCCAGCGGGGAAATGCCAAACGGGAGAATGTCCGGCGAACTATGCGTTCGTGGTGCATACCCGTGGAACGGAATCCGACACGTCCAAACCGAGCGACGAGACCCAATACACGCGGCTCTATGTGGTCGAACGACTGCAGGAGCACGATGCCGACCATCTGCATTGCGCCGCCGACCGGCGTTATCAGCTGACGAATGGCAGCTATCTACTGGGCGACCTCTACGGCCAGTGGTACAAGTTCGCCTTCGTCTGTGTGCCGCAGTGGACGGACGGCGGTGGCGCGGACCTGCTGACGGAAGAGACCCCGGTGGACAAGACGTGCGACTTCAACAAACTGCTGATAGACTTCAGTCCGGTGCTGACGTACCAAAAGAACAACGTCAACATCGCCCAAACGGCGGACCTGAACATCTACCGCCGGGTGATGGACCGATGGATAGACCCCGACGCCACAAACACGGAGGATGTGGAGCTGACCCGACTGACGGGCGAGCTGCATATCGACATGGGTATCCCGGCGGACCAGTTCGAAAAGGAGGTGAAGTCCATCACGCTCACGCTGAAGACTCCGGCCGAGAAGGTGTATGTCCGCGACGGCTCGAACGACGAGGTGACGACGGTCGCCAGTACGACGGACAGGGTCTACACGCTCGACTTCTCGGGGCTGAGCGACGAGGCGTACAAGACGGCGATGGCCACGCGTCAGGTGTTCCGCCTCTGTCTGTTGCCGGAGGTGCTGAGCGGCAGTATCGCCGTGACGTTCAAGGGAACGAACACGTCAACGACCCTGCCTATCGGTACGGGCACGGACGAGACCCGGGTGGAGGTGCGCAAGAACCGCGTGACCACGGTGCTCTACAACGGTATGGAGAAGGATGAGTTCGAGGTGCGCTATGCCGGCTTTGCCACGGGCGACGACGCGACCGTGGAGGTGGACGACGATGAATGGAATGGCTGGGACTGACCGGCTGAACGTAATGAATGACGGAACATGGAAAAGAAGATAAAACATAACGGCAGGGTCGCAAGGAGCCACGGGACGGACATCCGCCTGTGGATAGCCTTTGCGGGATTGTCGCTCTGCACAGGATGCAGCGAGGATACCTTGCCGGACAAGACAAACCCGACCCGGGGAGAGGTGATAGTGGACTATACGGTGGGCGAGCTGCAGACGCGTAGCGTCAGCCACGAGGCACTTGCGGCGAACGAACGCATCAAGTCGCTCACTTACCTGCTGTACGACAACGAAGGTCTCTTCGTGAAGAAGCGCGAGATTCCCGACATCAGCAGCATGACGGCGGGCGACTGGCCCATGAAGCGTTCCACGATGACGTGGGCGCAGCGCGAAGCACTGAAGGACACGCTCGAACAGGGACGTAGCTACACGGCGGTGTTCATCGCCAATGCCGACAAGTCGCTGTTCGGCGGCGAGGAGGTGCTGCACATCGCGGAGACGGAGGATGGCGAGGAGACCGCCGTGGCGTTGGACGAGGTCTATCTGTCGCTGCCGACAACCACGGCATTCAACGACCACAATATGTTCTACCTCTGCGTGAAGCGGATTTCCTCGGACGGGTACGACCGGGATTCGCACTGCAACTGCCCGGTCACGTTGCAACGCATCGTCAGCCGCACCGACTTCTTCTCCGATGACTATCCGGCATGGGACACGGAGTCTACGAAAGGGAAGATACGGGCATTCACCGATGAGAAAGTGTATGATGTGTTGCTGCCGGGCAACACCACTGAAAAGATGCCCCTTGAAGTCAAAACGTGGCTGAAGAGTTTTACAGATGACTTTGCCGTATATGCAACCACAAAAGGCTATATGTTGATAACCTCATTCCCCTCATGGATTGCGGACTTCACCAGGGTGCTGAATGCCATGGACTATAGTGGGTACATCAACTCTATCTCGGACACGGATAAGGAGGCCATTCAAACATTGCTGTACAACGACTGCCGAGAGAATGCTTCGTTGAAAGGACTTTGGCAACCATGGACGAATCTGCAAGCGAAGGTAGCGTACAGCTCTTGTGCCGACCGCTTCTATGTGAGCGGCAAAACGGCCAAGGTGGGCGATGCTACCGCAACGGAGACCCTCAGCCCGTTCCTCGACATGATACAGAAGGAGACCACTGCCACGGACGGCAGCGCCGTCACGCAAAACACCTTCACCCTGATTGGCTTCGGGGAGAATGCGGACGCAACAGCCGGGAGTGAACTGAACAAGATGACAGCCGTGCAACTCTATGAATCGGCTACGGCAACGACTCCTGTCACGACAATCTCCTTGACGGACAACGTGCAGTCCTTTGCCGCGCAGGGCGGCAACGAACGGGTGCAACTGGTGTACTGCCCCATCAAGACATTGACGTACAACTCCACCTACACAACGGGGAAAACCTATGACCTGGTGGTTGACATAAAGAGTAGCATTGTGTCGGCAATGAGTGCATCCGGTTCGGATTACGAAACCCTATCGGATAAACTTAGCAACTTCCTCGCTGATGACGATGGCAAGAAATACGGCGAAAGCCTGGAGAAGTTCATCCTCCAAATCACGTTGCCCGACTTGTCGCAGTCGGCAGCCTTGACGGTGACACCGGAGTGGAGCGTGAAAGAATAAACAAAAAAGAAGAAACAGCATGAAAGGAACTAAATACATACGGCTTGCCGGCGGACTGATGTGTCTGCTGGGTATCCTGGGATGCCAGTCGGAAGAGGGCGCAGGGGACGAAGCGAGTGAAGGGACATGGGAAGTGCCCGTGTCGTTCATCGTGCAGCGGTCCGGTTCATCGTCCGCCTCGACGGGTACAAAGACCCGCGGCAGTGGGGAGAACCCCGCCTATGACAATGACACGGTGAGAACCCTCTACACCGACCGAATCCAGTTGAATGTCTACAAAAGGACTAAAGGCGGAAGCTATGCGGACGACGCGGAAGGCTTCAGCTTCGACAAGAAGGTGACGCTGACGTGCAGGAAGCCCGATGCGGCGGACCGCTACTACAGCGACAACTTCCGTTACGCTTATGCCAGTGGGGTTATCAACATGGACAAAGCGTATGAGTACCGCTGCACGGCCATCGGTTACGCCGAGCAGAAGAGAGAACAGGATATGTTTAGCTTTAAGGAAAGCAATTTCAGCGTTGCGTCGGTCAGTCTAACCGACGCAACGCAATACACCACCCCCGAACTCTTCTTCGGCACACCCCGTTACGGGGCTGACATGACGAACAAGGAGGCCGGCACGGTGGTGTTCTCCTATGAATCGGGCGCCATCAACGCGCTGGGCGGATGGCTCTATCGCTGCGTGGCCGGTGTGGGGCTGACGCTGAGGAAAGTGCCACCCGAAGTGAAGGCGTTGGCGTTGCTTACCAGCGCGGTGAACACACAGTGTCAGGCTACCTGCTATGACGACTTCCTTACTCCGGTTTCCGATGGGAAGAAAACCGTGCCGGAAGGGGAGGAGGCATCGAAATTCGTGTTGGACACATGGAGCCGTCCGGACGATTGGGTGAGCGTGTACGGTGTGACCGCGGAGACGGACAGCATTGAGGTGACCATGAACGAGTCGAACCTCTTTCCCGTCACCTCCACGCTCTATGTGCGGATTACCTTAGAGAAAGAAGACGACGAGGACGACGAGATTATGGTGGTGCCCCTGCGCATGAAAAAAAGGACGACCGGCAGCACTTCCGACAGCACCGATGACACCAACTCCGACGAACAGTTGGCGGAAGGCACGCTCGTGTCCGAGCGCAACCACTACTACCGGATAGCCGGAGAGTACGAGCGGCTGATTACCAAGAAACTGCCTCTCGTCATCATCATCAATCCCAACTGGGACGGCGACATCGACCTGACGCTCGACAAGACCAAGTGAGCCGGGAAAGGACAGCCCGTCGGACAGAAAAAAAGAGATTACGCCGGAAGGTATAACGTGGAAGTGCCCCTATGACTACACCTATTATAGTATAGGCGTAGTCTTAGGGGCTGCGCTTTTTGCGGATAAGCGGAAAACTTCCTATCTTTGTGCCTCTAACCCTTGTAATGGTCTGAACGATGCGTACGCGAGCAACTCTATTCCTTGCCTTACTCCTGGTGTGCCTGGGCGTTTACCCACGGTATACCTTCCGACATATTGACGTGATTGACGGACTCTCCGACAACCAGATTCGCGACTTCACGGAGATGCCCGACGGTAGTCTGGCCATCCGTACCGTCTCTATCCTCAACAGCTACAACGGAGCCACCTTCGACCACTTCTATCACGACCGTAAGCGGGACTATAAGTGGGACTTCGACCGCTACCAGATCTTCAAGGACTATTGTGACGCGGAAGGGCGGCTTTGGATGAAAGCCCCCGGCTACCTTACCCTGTTCGACTGGAACACCAACCGCTTTGTCTACGACATCGAAGGCCTGCTCAAGGAGATGGGTGTTGACAAGCATCTGCGTAACCTCTTCATCGACGAGAGCAAGAACTATTGGTTTCTCACCGCTGACGACTCGTTTCTCCGCTACGACATCGCCAAGAAAGCGTTGAGGGCGATTCGCCCCGATGACTTACGGCCCGGAGAGATTCCGCTGGAGATGGCGCAGTACAAGAACTTCCATTGGATAGTCTACTCCAGCGGCATCATCCGTTGCTGGGACAGCTCCTCCGAGGAGTTCGTGGCGCAAGACGACTCTTTCGTGGGCGTTATCACGGCCAACACCGACCGCCTGGTCATCCATCCGACCGCCACGGGCAACGTCTGGCTGATGCACAACAACGCCCTGCTCCTCTATAACCGCATCGACAAGAGCTGGAGGGAGGTGGCTACCATCAAAGGCCCCTCCAACTTCTTCACCTGCATGGACCTCGACCAAGAGGGCAACGTGTGGTTGGGCACCTCCTGGTCGGGCTTGTGGCGTGTCGACGCCAAGAGTTACGAGGTGGAGACCATGCTCAACCTGAAATTGACGGGCGGCCTGAGCCTGAACAACGATATCCAGTGCGTCTTTGTGGACAGTAACGACGGCTTGTGGATAGGCACCCTGTGGCAAGGCATCTGCTACTATCATCCCAGCATGAGCAAGTTCAAGCTGATACAGATAAACCGCAACGAGGGTTCCATCGCCAATGAGTCGGTCCGCTGCCTGTTGGAGGACGAGGACGGAAGCATCCTGATAGGCACCTCTTACCAAGGTCTGTGGCGTTACTATCCCGAAAGCGGGAAGATGGAAAAGGCGTTCACGCAGTTCCCCGCCAACGGCCTCTACCTCTCGCTCTACCGCGACCGGGAGAAACGCCTGTGGGTGGGTACCTACCTCAATGGCTTCTACTGCATCGACCGCGGCGGACGTGTACGGGTCTACAACAAGACGACCGACGACCTCGAACGCTTCCCCAACCAGAACATCTCGCGCGCCATCTACGAAGACGAGGACGGACGCTTCTGGGTCAGCGTCTCCAACGAAGGCGTGGGCGAGCTGGACTTGCATACCGGGCGGATAACCTTGCTGCGCGAGCGTCACCCCGAGCTGCTCACCCACAAGGTGGTGTTCAACTTCTATCCGGTGGGCAACCACACCATCGCCGCCTTTGGCGAGAGCGGCATCTTCTACTACCAGACCCGGGAGGACAAGGTCTATATGCCCGGTGACGAGGACTACGAGCGCGGAAAGTTCCTGGGGCCGAACGTGAAGTACTACTGCATGTTCAAGGACAGCCGTGGCCTGGAGTGGTTCGGTACGGAACTCGGTATCCACATTTGGGACGCCAAACGGCGGAAATCCTATAGCCTCAATACCGAAAACGGACTGCCCAGCAACTCCGTCTCCGCTTTCCAGGAAGACAAGGACAGCGTCTGCTGGGTCTCCACCATCAACGGCATCACCAAGATAGAAGTGACCGAGGAGCGGGAGGGCTATCGCTTCTCGTTGGTCAACTTCGACACCCATGACGGCCTGCAGGGCGGCAAGTTCTACGACGGCTCTTCACTGAAAACCCGCAACGGGGACATCTACTTCGGGGGACATTTGGGCGTTAACGCCTTCAGTCCCGACCGCATACGCTACAACACCAGCCGGAACAAGCCCGTCTTTACCTCCCTCAAACTCTTTAATTCCATCATACGCGAGGACACCAAGTACAACGGACACGTCATCCTCCGGCAGCCTGTCCACAGCGTCGGGGAGATACGCCTCCGCTACAACGAGAACTTCCTCACGCTGGAATTCTCGGGACTGAACTACGTCAACCCTTCGCATACCTATTTCAGGTACAGGCTGGAGAATTACGACAATGACTGGAACGAGGTGGTCACTACGGGGCTTGGTTCCGCCTCCTACACGGGTCTGGCTCCCGGCAAATACCGTTTTGTGGTCTACACCGCCAACAACGACAAGGTGTGGGGCGATGAACCAGCCGTGATAACCATCGTGGTAACACCCCCATTCTGGGCCACCGGCTACGCCTATGCCCTCTACACGCTCCTTGTGCTGCTGGCCGTCTATGCGATTTATCGCTATCTGCACACTATCTACCAACGCCGTGCCGCACGGCGCAAACTCGAAGAACGGCGCAAGCAGAAGGAGGAACTCGACCAAATCAAGTTCCAGTTCTTTACCAACATCAGCCATGAGTTCCGCACGCCGCTGACACTCATCATGACCCCCTTGAGCCTTATCATCCGCGAGACGAAGGACGAGACCCTCAGACAAAAGCTCGCCTCCATCTACCGCAATGCCGAGGAGATATTGGGACTGATCAACCAACTGCTCGACTTCCGCAAGGTGGAGATGGGCGGCGAGAAGCTGAAACTCTCGTTGGAAGAGTTCGTCTCCTTCACCCGTTACGTCCATGCCTCCTTCAAGGACATCGCCGCGAACAAGTCCGTCAACTTTGTCTTCGACAGCCAGTGCGACGAACTCTTCATCTGTTTCGACAAGGAGAAAGTACGCAAGATACTCAACAACCTCTACTCCAATGCCCTTAAGTTCACTCCTGCGGAAGGATGCGTCGCCACCGAGATACGACTTGCCGAAGAGGGAGGGCGCGAATATGTGGTCCTCAGCGTGACCGATACCGGCTGCGGCATTGACGAGAGCGAACAGCAGTCCGTCTTCAAACGCTTCTATCAGAGCGAGAACAGCAAATCCTCTTCCCGGCAAGGTACGGGCATCGGCCTCCATTTGGTGACCCAATACGTGCAACTGCACGGTGGCAAGATAACGCTCGACAGCAAGAAAGGGCAGGGGAGCGCCTTCTCCGTCTACCTGCCTACCGACCTGAAGCTGAAGGAAGAACCCAAGGCGTTGCCCGAAACAGCCGAGGCGGAACGACAGCCTCATGACGGGGAGAAGAAAACCATCCTGGTGGTGGAGGACAACGATGAGTTCCGTCGTTTCCTCGCGGAGCAGCTCTCTTCCCAGTTCAACGTGTTGCAGGCCTCAGACGGTGTGGAGGGCGAAGAGGCGGTGCGGAAGAACATTCCCGACATCATCATCTCCGACCTGATGATGCCCCGCATGACGGGCGTGGAACTCTGTAGCCGCCTGAAGAACGATATCCGTTTCTCGCATATCCCCGTCATCCTGTTGACCGCCAAGCTCTCCGATGAGGCGAAGATAGAGAGCTATAAGGCGGGGGCGGACTCCTACATCGCCAAACCATTCAACTTTGAGGTGCTGCAGACCCGTATAGAGATGCTGATAGAGCAACAGGAGAAGCGCAAGCGCATCTTCCGCAAGAATATCGATGTACAACCCAGTGAAATCACCACCACCTCGTTGGACGAGGAGTTCATCAAAAAGGCTTTGGAACTGATAGAGAAGAACATCGGCAATGCCGAGTATTCCAATGATGACTTGAGCCGCGACCTGGGCATGAGCCGCAGCAGCCTCTATCCCAAGTTTCAGTCCATCACCGGTCAGACACCCAACCACTTCATCCGCTCTATCCGTCTGAAGCGCGCCGCCCAGCTGTTGCAGGGCACTCAGTCCAACATCTCCGAGATTTCGTGGATGGTAGGCATCAGCGACGTGAAGTATTTCAACAAGTATTTCAAGGAGGACTTCGGTCAGACTCCTTCCCAGTATCGGGCGGAGCATAAGGGCAAGTAAAAACGCTTACATCGGCCAACGTAAGTACTTACTGACTATGACTGGACTTACTTTACACTTATCGGGTACTCATTCCACCTTCCAGTCCTCTATCGTGCCGGTCTCCGACGAGAAGCTGCAACCTATTTTATATAGGGAGCGGCTGTCGTTGGCGTAGGGCAGGGCGTAGCCTTTGTCCTCTATCTGCCGGAGGGCTTCGTCGGCGGTGCCGTCGAGCTTGAACTCGAAGACGTAGACGTACTTGTCCGTTTCGATGACGCAGTCCGCTCGCCCTTGGCTCAGCTGCTTCTCCGTATAAATCATATAAGTGCTGAGCAACCGCAGGATGAGGTAGAAGGTGTAGTGGAAGTACCGCTCACGCTCCCGCTCGTTCTCCTTGCGCCGCATGGTGTAGGGGATGCTGGCGAGGAAGGCGGTGAGGCTTTGGCGGAACTGCTCCAGGTCGCCGCGCTTCAGGGCCTTCACCAAAAGCCGGATGCAGGATTCCGCGCTTGTCGGCGCTTTGAAGTAATTGTTGGCAAGGAGCGAGATGAATCCCTGCTTTACCTCATCGTTTGGGATGTCGAGCTTGAAGGTTCTCGTGCGGTTGTCATACTCCTTGATGGTGAGGTATCCGCTCTGGTAGATCATCGGGAGCGGCCGTTCCACGTCCGCCTTGTAGTCCGAGAAATCCTGCACGGCGTAGTACTGGCCGGTAATCTCGT
>CAVFNZ010000076.1:0-12001 GCA_963624095.1 Clostridium sp. CAG:217
CGAGTTGCTTGGTCAGGTCTATTTTTTGCGTGCTTGGTGCTACTATCAGTTGGTAAAATGGTATGGTGGCGTGCCATTGGTGAAGACGATGATTGACCCTACAGAGGGTGCTCATACCCCTCGTTCTTCAGCGAAAGAGTGCATAGAATTTATATTGGAAGACTTGCAGAAATCCGCGGATATGTTGAAAGAGGCCACCGGAAATGGTGGTTGGAAATCGAGCAATGACTGGGGACGTGTAACAACCGGAACCGCATTGGCTTTGAAAGGACGTGTCCTTTTGTTGTGGGCAAGTCCGCTCTTCAACCGCTCCAATGACCAATCTCGCTGGGACAACGCTTACTCTGAGATGGAAAAGGATTTGCCGGTCATTCAGGCATGTGGATACGGATTGTATACTGATGGAGACCCTACCAATGGTACGACTTTTGCCAAGATGTTTACGCAAATAAAGAGTCCTGAGAATGTGTTTGTTACCATTCGCAGTTCCGTAGACCCTGACGAAAATGGTTATTCCAACTATTGGGAAGAGTTCATTCGTCCTAAGAATGCCGGTGGAAAAGGAAACCTCTCTCCGTCAAAAACGATGATAGACCTGTTCCCGATGAAAGACGGAAAGCGTCCGGCTACTTATACTGCATACAGCAATTTACCGACATCGACATATGCTTATGTTAATGCTTATCCTTTCATGAATCGCGACCCCCGATTCTATCGCACTTTTGTGTTCCCTGGTTTCCGGTGGGCATATAATGGGGACGCTACGGTGAACGATGCGAATAATCCTTCTTACAATTCCGGTAAAAACTATGAGTTGTGGAGCTATGTGTGGTATGTGAGTGCGGATGCTATGGGTAATCCGGAGAGTGGTGATGCGTATGCAGCAGACAACTTGTTGAAAAACAACAAAAGCGTTTATCTGCGCAAGCGTTCAGATGATTTGGATTTAAATTCTTCTCCGTTATACGATTATGAGCCTTCCTTCAATACAAATGCAAGCGCTTTCCGTTTTTCGGGAGCTCCTTACATTGAGCTTCGCTATGCGGAGGTGTTGCTTAACTATGCGGAGGCGGCTTGTATGGCAGGTCATACCGACATTGCCATGAATCAGATTAAGGCTATTCGTGAGCGTGCAGGATATACTGGAGATTGTGGATTGTCCGGTATAGGTAGCGACAAACCTTCGTGTATGTCGGCTATCTTGTACGAACGTCAAATTGAGTTTGCCTACGAGGGTAAGCGTTTTGACGACCTTCGTCGTTGGATGTTGTTTGATGGAGGAGCGGAATTAGCTGAAGGTGCTCCTTCCTCTTGGATTCCGAGCGGTTGGGGTGGAAATACTTGCAGCTGGTTAGGCTTTACACCGCTAAATGGTCAACGTCGTGAGAATATAGAATTCCGTACAGCTGACGTATATGGCGTAGGTGGTACCACAATAGCTGGCGACCCTCTTGTTAAAGCCGGTGTGGAACGCTGTGCCGCAGTGGATTTGCGTAAGGCCGATTTGGATTCCCAGTTGGAAAATCTGCAAGACTGGTATGAAACTCACTTGGTGTATAAGATGAAAAAGGGCGATGACCGTTTGAGTGCTGAAAGTGGAAATACAGACTTGTATATGAAATTCTTCCCGAAATATTATTTCCTGGGTCTGACTAAGGGCGCCTTGAATAAGGATGAGAAGATAGAACAGACCATCGGTTGGGATGATGCAGTCAATGCGAACGGTACTTTCGACCCCTTGGCGGAATGAACCATTTGAACTATATATAGAGACGAAAGGTTAAACATTAGTCTCTTATTATCTCGGGTTTTTTAAATTAAACGGGGCGGGTGGCATCGGGAGATGCCGCCCGCTTCTCGTATGTACCGACATGAGGGTTCAATGTCGTTATGAAGTGCTATAGGCGTATTGACAGGGGGCGCAAGGAATGTCCTTTGACAGGTGCTTAGGACCCTTCCTAACGGACATTCGGTGAGCTCCCAAAACACTTGTTTTATCAATGTTATAGAACCGCTTTGTAAAGTGTTCATAAAGCGTTGTCTTACAGTGCAACAACCGCTTTCTTACGGTTGTTGACAATTGTCAACAAGATGGATGACAGTTGTCGTAAACGTTGCTGGCAATTGTCGTAAACGTTGCTGACAATTGTCATTCACTGTTACGACAGTTGTCAACACACGTATAGGTGCGCTTCCTTACACCATTACATACCGCTTCTTTACATCTTCTAATAGCGGTTTCACATTCCTCATAATTTAACCTCTACGGTTTCCATTATGTTCATGCCTGGCGGTAGTTTAATTGCCTTACTTGACTGTTGAGCGTGGACAACTTGTCCATCAATTCCTCAAAGGACGGCACTGGTCCATAAATCATGTGTTCACACATGAACTTATAATCGTCTTGCCATCGTTTGGCGATATCCTCATTGGGGACGATACACATCGATATCCACATCTTCGGAAAACCTGGCGATTAAATTCCAGCATTTGCTGAGACTCGTTCCGCCCTTGAAAGCGATATGCTCCGCATAGGGCAATGTGTGCAGGGCTTTCAACACTTGCGTTACCCACCAGCCCTTTTCGATACTCGAAGGTGGCAGTTCTGTCTTCAACGCCACGTTGTTGATGGCTTGTCGTTGGCGGTCTGCCGGTATGTCTATGAATTTCATTGTCTAATCAGAATTTTACGCACCCATGCCGGGGCAAGTTTGATGTCATGGGTGAACTCGTTGTCACTCACTCTTCTTACATGGGCTAAAAGCATGTTCTTTTCTTCCTCAGTCAACTTCTCTTCACCGATGGTGCGTATGGCAGTGACCACCAGCATCATCAGCTCTGACTTATATGCGAAGTTCTTTCCCGAAGAGGAATGTTTGAAAAGAATGCCGCGTCCATCGCCTATCTTAATCCGTCGCTGTGCGCCATTTGTCAGAAATACCACATTCATCGGAATTTGGGTGGACAGTCCCAAACGGTTCAGAGCGTATGCGCCCGTAGGCACAATCTTGGCCTTGTCACGCTTGGCAATAGACTGGGCAATGTCTTCTATTGACGGGTAGATAACTCCCAGCCCATACTCTTTATCTTCTTTCGGGTAATAATAGATGCCATGAGCCAGACGCACCAGCATTCCGTCCGAGAATAACCGGAAGAATGTGGAGTTTACGGCGGAAGGAGTCCCACAGTCCGCATAGTCCTGTTGGAAGACTATCGAACCACGCCCCTTGCCTTTAATGCTTCTTTCTATTTTATTTTCAGTACTTTGACCAGCTACCTGAGGCATTGTTTTTGCAATAATTTTATGATATTTTTCGCTCAATACTCTGCGCAAAGGTATGGAGTTTTCCTCAAAACGACAAGAGTTTCGGGGAATATTGGAATCGACCATTCCCGATGGCGATACCGATGGTGATTTGCGGCGTGACAAGAAGTAAGTTCTGCGAATCGTACTTAGCCGTGCGGCGAACTAACTTGATGAGGGTCACTCCCTGCTGAGGGTCAGTTCCACACCGGCTCCCTTGCTGTCCGCACCCATAGGCGGGTTGCGCTTTATCAGCTTCAGACGGACGCGTCGGACGGTGGAACATTCGCGGAAGATGCGCTTGGCGATGCGACCCGCCACATGCTCCACCAGCTGCGAGGGCTGTTCCATCTCCTCTTTCACAAGGCGGTAGAGCGTGGCGTAGTTGACCGTCCCGTCCAGCTCGTCACCGAGCACCGCACGGCTACAGTCCGCGTCCACACTCAGGTCGACGGTGAACTCCGCCCCGATGCGCCGCTCTTGCGGGTCTACACCGTGGTAGGCGTAGAACGTCACTCCTTGCAGGAGGACGGATGACTGTTCTATCTTCATCGGCTCACAGTTGGGGGTTACGTTCGTTCGTGTCTATCAGGTCGGCAATCCGTTGGTTCAGTGCCTTGGCTTGCAACAGGGTCTCCAACGGAAGGTGCATCCGGTAGCGCCAGTAGTGACGAGGGTGTGCGGGGATGTTGATGCGCTCCGCCTCCACGTCGGGGTTGCGCAGGGTCTCGTCCATCGACAGCCAGTCCTGGAAGGAGAGGATGCAGAGCATGGAGTTGCCGGTGAGGTGTTGGCGGATAACCTCCTCGCACAGGTCGCCGGTCATGTGCGCCGGTGCCTGTCCGTTGTGGCGGAGCACCACATTGTAGAACCGCTGTGTCTGCGCCGCGTTCTCTTCCCACCATCCGCGCAGGGTGGACATGTCGTGGGTGGAGATGGTGCAGACGGAACGATAGGGATAGTTCTCCGGGCGGCCGAACTCCTGATAGGGCTCTTTGGGCATCCGTTGTATTTCGAGACTCAATATCTGCAGGTCGTTCATCACCCAACCCACGCATTCGGGTATCATGCCCAAGTCCTCGCCACAGACAAGCATGCGGGTGGAGCCCGTCAGCCGCGGCAGCTTCTTCATGGCCTGTTGTTGCCAGAAGAGGTTGTGGCGGTGGTAATAGTAGTGGTCGTAGAGGTGGTTGAACGCGTCCCGTTCCTGTGAGGAGAGGATGCCGAACACCGGGTCTTTCTGCACGCAGATGCGGGGGTGATACTTCTGCGGTTCCTTTTGGTCACGGATGAAGAGCACGTTGCTGATGAGCGAGTAGAGCCCGTCTCGCAGCCGTACCATGGATGGGTCGGACAGCTTGTCGCTGAAGTAAGCCTCCACCTTGCGTTGGGTGTCGAATTCGGGACGCAGCCGGTAGCGACCGTCCACGCCAAGGGGCTCCATAAACTGGTGGATGGCCCACTGCTTGCGGTCTCCAAACAGGCGGTGCATCAGCTTGTCGTTGATATAGGGTTGCGTGTAGAGCTCCTCGTCGAAGTGGAGTCCGTAGGTCTCAATCTCTTCGCGCGTCAGCGGCAGTGAGGGGACAAACTGTCCCAACAGTCCGTGTACGGAGTGGACGGGAATCTGCCAGATGCGGAAGAATCCCAGGATGTGGTCGATGCGATAGGCGTCGAAGTACTCCGCCATCTTCTGGAAGCGCCGCACCCACCAACGGTAGTTGTCCTTCTCCATCTCGTCCCAGTTGTAGGTGGGGAATCCCCAGTTCTGCCCGTTCACCGAGAAGTCATCGGGCGGTGCTCCGGCCTGCCCGTTCATGTTGAAGTAGTAGGGCTCCGCCCAGGCCTCCACACTGCAACGGCTGATGCCGATGGGGATGTCGCCCTTGAGGATGACCCCGTGACGGCGCGCGTGGTTGCCGGCTGCCGTCAGTTGCAGATGCAGGTTATATTGCAGGTAGTAGAACAGTCCCGTCTCGTAAGCGTGTTCCTGGCAAATCGTGTCGATGTCTTTGGGCAGGTATTCGCTGTGGTGCGGCCACTGCCGAAAGTCCGCGGTGTGGTAGAGGTCGCGCAGGTAGCTGTAGACGGCGTAGGGTTGCAGCCAGTGGCGGTTGCTTTGGAAGAACCGCTTGTAGGCCGACGTGGCGAAGGTCCGCTTGCCGTCCTGCTCGTAGAGGATGCGGAATATCTCCCACTTGGTGTGCTCCACCGCCTCGTAGTCCACCTGCGCCAGTGCGTTCAGCTCCTGCCTCCGCTGTTCGTACCGCTGCCGCAGCTGATCGTCCTTGATGGTGCCCAGCTGGCTGATGTCCATGTAGATGGGATGCAGGGCGAAGATGGAGATGCTGTTGTAGGGGTAGGAGTCCATCCAGGTATGCGCCATGGTCGTGTCGTTGATGGGCAGAATCTGCACCGCTTTCTGGTGGGTCTTCACCGCCCAGTCGATGAAGAGGCGCAAGTCACCGAAGTCGCCGATGCCGTAGCTCTTTTCCGAACGCAACGAGAAGACCGGTATGGCGGAACCCGCCGCCTTCCAATGCGGTTGGTTGAAGAGGGGATAGTGGTCCGCCAGCACGACCGCCTCGTTCTCCTCCACCTCCACGGTCTCCACCCGGTGGTTGTCGCGCATCTCCCATGCCTCCACCTGACGCGTCCGCATGTTCACCAGCACGAACTTGTATTCCAACGGGAAACGGACGGCCTCCGCATCGAGGTTTATCTGCCACTCCGGCATCTGGGCATCGTTCATCAGCGGTGCCTCCTCCGTCCGCCAGTCGCCCAGGGCGGGCTGGTTGCCGCAGATGGCGAGGGCGTAGCCGCTGCCTACGCGCGGACAGTGCGCCTTGATGGTCAGCTGGCGGCTGAAATGCTGCAAGGGGATGCTCTTGTTGCACCGCGCGAAGAGGCACTTGGTGAAGGCGGAACTGTAGAAATGCAGTTGCTCCGACACCAGTTTCCATCGGTCGTGCAGGTGGTATGCCTTCCGCTCTTTCTCGGTCTGCAGACAGCGCGGGAAGAGCCGCCATTCCTCTCTCGTCTCCTGTCCGTCCTTGGTGATGACGTAATAGTAGCGGATGAGTGTGTCCGGTTCGAACTCCTCCCTGAGTGTCCCTTGCCAGATGATGCCGTCCGTGGTGTGGAGCGTCAGGGTGTGGCCGAAATCCTCCGTGCCGTTGTCCGACCAGCGGACCCTCACCTCTTCGCCCCACACGGTGCGGTATTCTATCCGGAATGTAATGCTTGTTGCCATGTCGCTTCTCTTTTGGTTTCTTTATCCGCACCTTGAGGAACCGCAGGTCGTGCAGATGAGGCAGCCCTCTTGGTAAACCAGTGTCTCGTGGCCGCAGTTGGGACACTTCTGTCCCTTGGCCTCGGTGCCGTCGGTGACGTATTTCTTCAGCGCGCGTTCCACGCCCACCTTCCAGGTGTTGATGTTCTCGCTGTTGAGCTGGAGCGACGAAACCAGTTTGAGAACCTGCTCGATAGGCATGCGGTAGCGCAGCACGCCGGAGATGAGCTTCGCATAGTTCCAATACTCCTTGTTGAACTTCTCCGAAAGTCCCTCCACGGTAGTCTTGTAGCCCCGTTTGTTCTCGAACTGGAAGTCGTAGCGTTTGACGCCGTTCTCGTCCACGTTCTTGATGATGCGGCCGCTGGTCACGGACTTGGGCAGGGAGATGCCTTCTTCGTCATCCTGCAGTCCGGTGAATATCTCATAGGGTCGTCCGTCGAGCAGGCCGACGAACGCCACCCATTTCTCTTTGTTGTTCTGGAAACGTACCACGTCGCATTCGAGCACCGTGGGGCGCACCTCCACCACCGTAGGCGGTTTGCAGGGCGGCACTTCGCTCTTCTTCTCGCTCTTGGCGGAGATGAGTACGCCCGAGCGCGACCCGTCGCGGTACACGGTGCAGCCTTTGCAGCCCGACTTCCACGCTTCCACGTAGAGGCGGTTGACAAGCTCTTCGTCCACGTCGCTTGGCAGGTTGATGGTGACGCTGATGGAGTGGTCCACCCACTTCTGCACGCGTCCCTGCATCTTCACCTTCATCAGCCAGTCCACGTCGTTGGACGTCGCCTTGTAGTAGGGCGATTGGGCCACCAACTCGTCAATCTCCTCCTGGGTGTACTTCTTGTCGGTGTCGTAACCGTTCACCTGCATCCATACCAGGAACTTGTGGTGGTAGACGATGTACTCCTCGAAGGCGTCGCCCGTCTCGTCCACATAGTCGATGTGTACCTGCGGGTCGTTGGGGTTCACCTTGCGGCGGCGTTTGTAGACGGGCATGAAGACAGGCTCGATGCCCGAGGTGGTCTGCGTCATGAGGCTCGTCGTTCCCGTGGGGGCGATGGTGAGGCAGGCGATGTTGCGCCGTCCGTACCTCACCATGTCGTCATACAGGGCGGGGTCGGCCTCCTTGATGCGGTTTATGAAGGGGTTGGCCACCTCGCGCTGGGCGTCGTAGATGTCGAACGCGCCTCTCTCGCGCGCCATCGTCACGGACGAGCGGTAAGCCTCCAGGGCGATGGTCTTCTGTATCTCTTCGGCAAAGGCCGTGGCCTCTTCCGTGCCGTAGCGCAGTCCCATGGCGGCTATCATGTCGCCTTCGGCGGTGATGCCCACGCCGGTGCGCCGGCCCTGCTTGCTCTTCTTGTAAATCTTCTCCCACAGCTTCAGCTCGGCTCCCTTCACCTCTTCGGATTCGGGGTCGGACTCTATCTTCGCGATGATGCGGTCAATCTTCTCCAGTTCCAGGTCGATGATGTCGTCCATAATCCGTTGCGCCAGTTGCACATGCTTCCGGAAGAGGTCGAAGTTGAAGTAGGCCTCCTTGGTGAAGGGCTTCTCCACATAGGAATAGAGGTTGATGGCCAGCAGGCGGCACGAGTCGTAGGGACAGAGGGGTATCTCGCCGCAGGGGTTGGTGGAGACGGTGCGGTAGCCCAGGTCGGCGTAACAGTCGGGGATGGACTCGCGGATGATGGTGTCCCAGAAGAGCACGCCCGGCTCCGCCGATTTCCATGCGTTGTGTACAATCTTCTTCCACAACGCCGGTGCGTCAATCTCTTTCGTATAGAGCGGATTGGGCGAGTCGATGGGGAACTGCTGCGTGTAGGGGAGGTTCTCCGTGGCCGCCCGCATGAACTCATCGTCCAGCTTCACCGACACGTTGGCACCGGTTACCTTGCCTTCGGTCATCTTGGCGTCGATAAACGACTCCGAGTCGGGGTGCTTGATGGATACGCTCAGCATCAGCGCGCCCCGTCGTCCGTCCTGCGCCACCTCGCGGGTGGAGTTGGAGTAACGCTCCATGAACGGTACCAAGCCTGTTGAGGTGAGGGCGGAGTTCTTCACCGGCGAGCCTTTCGGACGGATGTGCGAGAGGTCGTGTCCCACGCCGCCGCGCCGTTTCATCAGTTGCACCTGCTCCTCGTCGATGCGGATGATGGCTCCGTAGGAGTCCGCCGGGCCGTCCATGCCGATGACGAAGCAGTTGGAGAGCGACGCGATCTGATAGTCGTTGCCGATGCCCGTCATCGGGCTGCCTTGCGGCACGATGTACCGGAAGTGGTTCATCAGGTCGAAGAGCTCCTGCGCGCTCAGCGGGTTGGGGTAGTTTCGTTCGATGCGCGCCACCTCGTTGGCGATGCGCCAATGCATGTCCTCGGGCGACTTCTCGTAGATATGTCCGAACGAGTCTTTCACGGCGTACTTGTTTACCCATACGCGCGCCGCCAGCTCATCGCCGCCGAAGTACTCTAACGAGGCTTGGAACGCCTCGTCGTAAGTGTATGTCTGCTTTTCCACAGTTGTAATGGTTTTATTGTATTTTCCTATTTGTTTTCCGTGTCTCTCTTTGAACTTTTGTGATAAGAACAGGCAAAGCTAAGGATGTTTTTCTGAACCGCAAAATATTCTTTCGGGAAGTTATCAACAGGGGCAAGTTTTCCATTTCGGTTTATTAATGCACTGATATACAGTATCGGCTACTGCTGCGGATGCTCCTAAAGTTTCCCGAAACGGCGAACTCCACGGACGAACCGCAAACCGGACGTAGGCGCGGTCGTTCGTTTCATAATGCCTTTGACCCCTATAGCCTTTGTGTGATATTTTGAAGGTTCATTCTTGTCTCTGTCCGGATTTAACCGTAAATTTGCGGTTAGTTCCGAATGGAAGGATTAACGAAAGACATAACCTCAAAATAGACTAATGATATCAAATAAAACATATCGCTTATGCTACACGACTATTCGGAGGACAACTTCATACGGAAGGATTTTAACTCCTGAAGCTGATGTCGGGTGAAACAGAACTATAACGTCAATACTATTATGGCAGAAATACGAACAACAGACGATATCCTCTTCGAGAAGGTATCCCATCTAATAGAAGAAGCACGGCAGCACGTGAAGAAGGCCGTGAACACGGCTATGGTCTATACCTATTATAATATGGGCAGATACATCGTGGAAGATGAACAACAAGGACAAGGACGTGCGGAATACGGAAAAACGGTTCTGAAAAAGCTGTCTGTAAGGTTAACGGGAAAATATGGCGATGGGTGGTCGTATTCCAACCTTCGCCAGATAAGGCAATTCTATATGGTTTACTGCAATTTGACAAACACTGTCTGTCAAATTGATGGCGAAAAGCGCAAACAATGTTTGTCAAATCCGATATTCACCCTTTCTTGGTCTCATTACCTCGTGTTGATGCGCATAGAGAATCCCGACGAACGTAGCTTCTACGAGATAGAGTGCCGAAACCAGAACTGGAGCGTACGTCAGCTACAACGGCAATATAATTCAAGCCTCTATGAGCGTCTGGCCCTTAGCCGTGATAAAGATGACGTGATGCGGTTAGCCAATGAAGGGCAGACGATAGAAAAGCCCACCGACATTATCAAAAGTCCCATCACGCTGGAATTCCTTGGTCTGAAGCCGGATGAATCATACAGTGAGACGAAACTTGAGCGTGCCATCATAGGCAAGACACAGAATTTCCTGCTTGAGATGGGCAAGGGCTTTCTCTTCGAAGCACGTCAGAAACGGTTCACCTTTGACGAGGACAACTACTATGTCGACTTGGTGCTCTACAATCGCCTTCTTCAGTGCTATGTGCTGATAGACCTCAAGATAGACAAACTGACACACCAAGACCTCGGACAAATGCAGATGTATGTCAACTATTTCGACCGCTATGTAAAGCAGGACTTTGAGAAACCCACCATCGGCATTCTGCTCTGTAAAGAGAAAAACGATACGCTGGTGGAACTGACTCTGCCCAAAGAAGCCAATATCTACGCCTCGGCCTATGAACTCTACTTGCCCGACAAAGAACTGCTGCAAGCCAAGGTGAAGGAATGGATAGAGGAGTTTGAGGAAAACGAGGAATTGAACAAACAATAAACGTAATCGCTTATGGCACTACCAATCAACATAGAAGACCTGTTGCGGCAACGCAAGGTGGAATCTTCACGTATCGAGTTCAAGGAAGGGTGAAATCCCAGTTCCATTTACCATTCCATCTGTGCCTTTGCCAACGATTTCGACAATATCGGTGGAGGGTACATTCTTGTCGGTGTGGCTAAAAAAGACGGAGCGGCCCAACGTCCTGTAAAAGGACTACCCGACGAACAGCTGGACAAGATACAGAGGGAAATCCTGCAATATAACCAGATGATGGAGCCGCTGTATATGCCCCACTTGTCGGTAGAGGAGGTGGACGGACGCAATCTGCTGGTGATATATCGCTCACAATTCCAGAAAAGCCTACATCCAGCAAGCAAAAGTATTTGCTGACTGAAAAAGGCAAATCACTAATGACAAACGAAAGACAATGGCAGAAAAGATGAATATCCGTAAGTTGGAGGCCGACCTTTGGGAGTCGGCCGACCTGTTGCGCGCAGGAAGTAAACTCACCAGTAGCCAGTACTGCATGCCGGTGTTGGCCCTGCTCTTCCTGCGCTATGCCTTTAGCCGTTACAAGATGGTGGAGGCTGAACTGATGAGAGACCGCCCCTGCCGCGGCGGACGGGTGATGCCCATAGAACCCAGCGACTTTGCCGCAAAGAGTGCGCTCTTCTTGCCCTGTGAGGCGCGGTTCGACTATCTCGTCACCTTGCCCGACAATGTGGCGGGGGCAGGACTGAAATCCGCTAACGGCCAAGACATCAACTCGCTTGGCGAGGCTGTGAACAATGCCATGAGTCTTGTGGAGGCGCAGAGCGAACAACTCACGGGCGTGCTGCCCAAGACCTACACCATGTTCAGCGACGAACTGCTGCGTGACCTGCTACGTATCTTCAACAACAAAACGCTTGACGAGATTGGCGGTGATGTCATAGGCCGCATCTACGAATATTTCCTCTCCAAGTTCGCCAAGGCGGTAGCGAGCGACGATGGTGTATTCTTCACGCCCAAGTCGTTGGTAAAGATGCTGGTCAACGTGTTGGAACCTCGCCATGGTGTCTTGCTCGACCCCGCCTGTGGTTCGGGCGGTATGTTCGTGCAGACGGGCGACTTTGTCAACGCCAACGGCATGAACGCCAATGACGTTCTACGGACAGGAGAAGGTGGAGTACAACGCCCAGCTCTGCTTGATGAACATGGCGGTGCATGGACTGAACGGACGCATTGTGAGCGGTGACGAGGCCAACTCTTTCTATCACGACGCACACAATCTTGCAGGAA
>CAVFNZ010000077.1:0-11847 GCA_963624095.1 Clostridium sp. CAG:217
TGCTACCTCTTCCCCGTCATTTTCTCCGTGAACAATGCCGTGGCGCAGTCGGCACAGCCCATCATCAGTTACAACTATGGTGCCGGCGAGGAGCTGCGCGTGAGTCGTGCCCTCAGGGTGGCGGCGTTTGCGGGATTGCTCTGCGGTGTCTGCGTGTTGCTGTTGCTCGTGGTGGGCGACCATCTCATCGTGAGTGCTTTCCTCAAGTCTTCTGAACCTTCGTATGACTTGGCTATCAATGGATTGCCTTGGTTTGCCACCTGCTCTCTGTTCTTCGCTCTCAACGTGGTGTTCATCGGTTATTACCAGAGCATTACGATGGCGAAGCGTGCGATGGTGTTCACGTTCCTCCGCGGTATTGTCTTCTCCGTGCTCGGTTTCATGGTGTTGCCGAGACTGTTGGGCGTCATCGGATTGTGGACGGCGATTCCGGCGGCAGAGTTGCTCACGCTGATTATCATACTCATAAAGGTAAAAAAAGGGCGATTAAAGGTAAAAAGGTAAAAAGAGGGCATACGCCGGAAAGGCTGTCATTAGGAGGTACGGTGCACGGTTATCCCGCTATTCGCACTCTTGAGTATCCTTTCCAGCTATAGTAATATGGTATAGACCATTTGCCCGCCTAAACACAATCCCTTACCTTTGCAAGGCGAAAGGCTGAGCCTTGAGCGGTAACTTGACGCTTGTCAGGTTCTAACGGAACAAAGGCTCGACAAGGAGGAAGTGAACAGATAAATTTAACGCGAGAAAGAGATGATACCGGAATGGAGTAAAGAGATGAACTGTGCCGTGACCGTATGCGACACGGAGGGGAATATCCTCTACATGAACGACAAGGCCAAATTGACGTATGCCAAACACGGGGACTTGGTTGGCAAGAATCTGATGGGATGCCACAACGAACGTTCAAAAGGAATCATCCAGCGTCTGTTGGAGACGGGTGGACAGAATGCCTACACCATCAGCAAACGAGGCGTGAAGAAGATGATTTACCAAACGGCATGGCGTGAGAACGGCGTGGTGAAGGGACTGGTGGAAATCTCGATGGAGATTCCCGAAGAGATGCCACACTATGTGAGAGAGTAGGGTAGAAGGCCGCAAGAAGCGGACCTGCAAAGTTCTCCGAGAATAAATTCCGGAAAAGAACGCCCCCTGTGGGAGGCAGCTCTCTTCCGGAATCAAGTTTTGTATGCTCAATCGCGCACGGACTCGCTTAGTCCAAGGCCTCGCCTTTGAGGGTGGCCGAACTGGACTCGGTGACGCGGACACGGACAAAGTCGCCGATATGGTGCGCACCGCGGTCGAAGACCACCACCTTGTTCTGCTCAGTGCGGCCAAAGAGCTGATTGGTGGAACGTTTGGAAACGCCCTCCACCAGCACCTCGTAGCTCTTCCCCACACACTGGCGGTTACTTTCGGCAGAGAGTTCGTTCTGCAAGGCAATGATTTCATTCAGTCGGCGTATCTTCACCTCCTCGGGCACATCATCGGGCAGATGCTTCGAGGCGTAAGTCCCCGGACGCTCCGAATACTTGAACATGAAGGCTGCGTCGTAGCCGCAGGCACGCATCAAGGAGAGTGATTCCTGATGGTCTTCCTCCGTCTCCGAATGAAATCCGCAGAAGATGTCCGTACTCAGTCCACAATCGGGAACGATGCGCCGGATGGCTTCCACGCGTTCCAGATACCACTCACGGGTATACTTGCGGTTCATCAAGTGGAGGATACGGTTACTGCCGCTCTGCACCGGCAAATGGATATGGCGGCACACGTTGGGCACTTCGGCTATCACCCGCAGGGTGTCGTCGCTCATATCCTTCGGGTGGGAAGTGGTGAAACGGATACGCACACCGGGAGCCGCTTCCGCAACGGTACGCAGTAGGACAGGGAAGGTCACCACCGCGCCGTCCGCTTTCTCAAAACGGTAGGAATTGACGTTCTGTCCCAGGAGGGTAATCTCCTTGTAGCCTTTAGCCGCCAGGTCGCGCACCTCGTTGAGGATGCTTTCCACGTCACGGCTCCGCTCACGCCCACGGGTATAGGGGACGATGCAATAGTGACAGAAATTGTTGCAGCCGCGCATGATGGAGACAAAGCCGGAGATGTGGTTGCCACAGATGCGCGACGGGATGACGTCCCGATAGGTCTCTGTCGTGGAGAGTTCCACGTTAATGGCTTTCTCGCCCGCTTCCACGGCCGCCACCAAGTCCGGCAACGACAGGTATGCGTCCGGGCCAACCACCAAATCGACGTGATGATTGGCAATCAGGTCGTCCTTCACGCGTTCGGCCATACATCCCAATACGCCTACAATCAACTTCCGTCCCCTCTTGCGCATGGAATGGAAAAACTCCAAGCGGTTCAGAATCTTCTGTTCGGCGTTGTCGCGCACCGAGCAGGTATTCATGAAGACGGCATCCGCCTCGTCGAGGTTGTCGCAAACCTGATAACCGGCCATTTGCATGATGGAGGCAATCACCTCACTGTCGGCCACGTTCATCTGACAACCGTACGTTTCGATAAACAAATTCTTGTTCTCGGTCGCAGATTTAAAGTCTGCTCCCTTTGCTTCTTTCGTCATGTTATGATAGAGTATTATTAAAAGAATCGAACTGCAAAAGTAGCTAAAATAGCCGAATAGGAAAGAAGAATCCGTAAAAAGCGAGTGACCGGGCGAGGGGACGGAACGAAGGAGAAAAGTAAAACCAAGATATAACGAACACTTTTACTATATAAAAGATAAGATTCAAAAGAAAAACAGAATCATAATCATACGATTTGAAGCAAACGGGATAGGCAATGGGATGGTGGCATGGAAACAGATACTTTATTCCGATAGTTTAAAGCAATGATTTCCGTTGAAATGAAAGAAAAGAACTGCCTCATGTTTCTGTTTTCATGGCTTCTTCGTTAATAAATCCTAATATACGAGTAAATTCTATAGAAAGTTTTGCGTTTCTTAGATATTATTCTCACTTTTGTATCGATTCAAGGCGAGAGGGGCTTAAAAGGCCTGTATCAGTAACTCGAATCAAAAAGACGTTAGATTTTTTCATAGTTAAGGTTTAGGTTAAAAGGGGACTGAGAAGTTCCCTTTTTACATTTAAGACGGACGGAACGTTTTTATTGAAATTAAATGCTTACCTTTGTCGGAGAATAACTTGTATCACACAATGGAAGATATTGTTCAATTTCTGATTATCGCGGCCTTCATCGTCATTACGGTTGTCGGCAAAGCCAACAAGAAGAGAAAGGAGATGGAAGAAGAAACGTATCCTGAGTTCCCGGACGACTTGAAGGATGAGGAAGACGAGGCGGTGGAGGTCAAGCCCTACACGAGACCGGAAATGTTTATCCCCGCTCCGAAGCCCGTTGTGAACAAGCACAAGAATAAGCGGAACAACAAGAAACAGCCCAAGGAACCCGAAGTGGCAGCCGCCCCGTCAATCGCCGTTACACCGCAAAGTGAGAGCGTCACGGACTTGCGTTCGCCACGGAAAGCGCGCGAAGCGTTTATCCATTCCATCATTTTTGAACGAAAATACCAATAAACAATACTATTCAATAAACTATGGCATTCAAGATTATATCAGCCGCTGAAGCAGCAAGCCTTGTGAAACATGGCTACAACATTGGCCTCAGCGGTTTTACTCCGGCCGGTACTCCGAAAGCGGTGACCGCCGAAATCGCTAAAATTGCGGAAGCTGAGCACGCCAAAGGCAATCCGTTTCAGATTGGCGTGTTTACGGGAGCTTCCACGGGTGACTCGTGCGACGGCATCCTCTCAAGGGTGAAAGCGATACGTTACAGAGCCCCTTACACAACGAACCCGGATTTCAGAAAAGCGGTAAACAACGGAGAGATAGCCTATAACGACATCCATCTGTCACAAATGGCGCAGGAGGTTCGCTACAACTTCTTAGGCAAAGTGGACATCGCCATCATCGAGGTTTGTGAGATTACGCCCGACGGCAAAGCCTACCTGACAGCCGCCGGTGGCATCGCTCCGACCATCGCCCGCCTGGCGGACAAGGTCATCATCGAGCTGAACGCGTTCCACAGCAAGAACATGATGGGCATGCACGACGTATACGAACTGGCAGACCCTCCATACCGCCAGCCCATTCCCATCCTGAAGCCCAGCGACCGCATCGGCGTTCCCTACGTGCAGATAGACCCGGCCAAGATTGTGGGCATCGTGGAAGTGGACAAACCGGACGAAGCACGCTCATTCACGGCAGGCGACCCTGTGACGGACAAGATCGGTCAGAACGTGGCCGACTTCCTGGCTGCCGACATGAAGAGGGGCATCATCCCCTCCACCTTCCTGCCCCTGCAGAGTGGCGTGGGAAACATCGCCAACGCCGTGTTGGGCGCATTGGGACGCGACAAGACGATTCCTCCCTTTGAAATGTTTACCGAGGTGATACAGGATTCCGTCATCGGACTGATCCGCCAGGGACGCGTGAAGTTCGGCAGCACCTGCTCACTCACCGTCACGAACGACTGCCTGCAGGGCATCTATAACGATATGGATTTCTTCCGCGACAAGTTGGTTCTGCGTCAGTCGGAGATTTCCAACAACCCGGAAGTGGTTCGCCGACTGGGCGTGATTTCCATCAACACGGCCATCGAAGCGGATATCTACGGTAACGTGAACTCTACGCACATCGGAGGAACGAAGATGATGAACGGCATCGGTGGCTCGGGCGACTTCACCCGTGCGGCCTACATCAGCATCTTCACCTGTCCGTCTGTCGCCAAAGAGGGTAAAATCAGTGCCATCGTGCCGATGGTTGCCCATACCGACCACAACGAACACTCCGTAAACATCATCGTAACGGAACAGGGAGTGGCCGACTTGCGCGGAAAGAGTCCGATGGAGAGAGCGAAGACCGTCATCGAGAACTGCGCACATCCCGACTACAAAAACATGTTGTGGGACTACCTGAAGATAGCGTCAAAGGGGCAGACCAGCCATTGTCTGCGCGCGGTCTTCGGCATGCACGACACGCTGGCACAGAAGGGCGATATGCGCCTGACCGAGTGGAGCGAATACCTGAAATAAGAATTCCACAAATAGCGAACGCGGGGTTCACTTATCCTTTGGATGATAAGTGAAACCCGCGTTTCCGTATTCTATAGACCGTATTAAAATTGACTAATGTGTGTAAGAAAACCGACTAAAGGTCCTTTATCTTCAGAGGATTGTAAGAGATGCCCTCGTCATAGACATCACTGCCATCGATGCGCTTGATGACTTTCACCACACGGATGGTGACGGGGAGTACAATCACCTCGTACATCGACTTCAGCACAATCTGTATGACCATCATGACGAACAGTTCGTCCCAGGCGATGAGCCCGCCAAAGGCGATGGGGAAGAAGACGAGTGAGTCGGCCGTCTCGCCTACGACGGTAGACCAAATGGCACGGGCGGAGAAATTCCTGCCTTGACTGGCCAGCTTCATTCTGCTCATGACGTAGGCATTGAGGAACGAGCCGGTGAGGAAAGCCGTCATGCTGGCTACCACGATGCGCGCCGACATGCCGAAGACGAAATTGAAATGCTCCGCACCGTCCCAAAACGGCGCGCCGGGAATGGCCACGGCTATCATGCCCAACAGGATGACGAACAGGTTCATGGCAAAGCCGCTCCAGATAATGAGGCGCACCTTCTTGAATCCCCACACCTCCGCAATGCAGTCGTTGATGATGTAGGAAACGGGAAATACCAACAACCCACCCGTAATGGTGAGAAAACCCACTTGAATAACTTTTGTTTCGAGGAGATTCGCCGCAATGAGGCAGACGCTGAACAGAATGCCAAGCAGCATAAAGGAAACAGATACTTTTTGTTTCATGATTCTTGTTTTTTACGTGGTGTTCTAGAATACACGGCCGCTATTCGCAGCATCGCATGTTTGTTTTCGGCTGCAAAGGAAGTACAATTTGTCGAATAATGAGCCTACCTTTCAACAAAAAGAATACAAATAGAACAGCATATGCTGAAAATCAACCTTTTCTATAGTCCGCAATCAAAATATTTTTGCTGAAGAATTGGGGGAGTGGTAAACTCCATAGAAAGAACAGAATAACAAAGATAAGGTATGAAACAGCTATTGTTGATTTTAGCAGGTGTTTGTACAATCACGGCTTGTTCGCACAAAGACAGCAAACAGGTCAACGTACAGACGGTAAACGTGGACACGGTGAAAGTGGCCGGTGAACAGACCAAGTTGCAGTATCCGGGCAAAGTGAAGGCATCGGAAGATATCTCGCTCGCGTTCAAGGTGAGCGGCACCGTCGAAAAGTTGTTTGTGAAAGAGGGAACAACTGTGCGGAAAGGACAATTGCTGGCCAGACTGGACCAGACGGACTACCGCGTCCAACTGAATGCTACGGAGGCGGAGTATAAACAAGTGAAAGCGGAGGTGGAACGCGTAATCGCTCTCTACAAGGAGAACGGGACCACTCCGAACTCCTATGACAAAGCCGTGTACGGATTGCAACAGATTACGGCAAAGTATGAACATCACAAGGATGAGTTGGAATATACTTGCCTATACGCCCCTTTCGATGGCGTGGTGCAGAAATGCCTGTTCAAAGAGCATGAGACCATAGGTGCCGGGATGCCCGTCATCTCGTTCGTCAGCACGAAGGCTCCCGAAGTGGAAATCAACCTTCCTGCCACCGAAGCTGTGCGCAGAGACCTGTTCCAAAGTTATGAATGCACGTTCGACGTATTTCCCGGCGAGGTCTATCCGTTGAGATTCCTCAGCATCACGCCTAAGGCAAACGCCAATCAGCTCTATCAGGTACGGCTGTTGATTGAAGCGGGCGAACGTAAGCTGCCGTCGCCGGGGATGAACACCATGGTAACCGTTTACTGCAATGCCGGAGACGCAACCCTGATGTCCATACCCAACGGAGCTTTGCTGCAAGAGGATGGAAAGGTCTACGTCTACATCTACCGGCAGGAGACAAAGACGATAAAGAAAACAGAAGTCAAGTTGCACCAATTGCTCAGCGACGGCCGTTGTCTGGTTTCTTCCGGACAGCTGCGTGACGGGGACTTGATTGTGGCATCGGGTGTACATTTCATTAAGGATGGTGAGCGGGTGGAGACGCTGCCTGCCGTCACCCCATCTAACGTAGGAGGATTGTTATGATAGACATCAGCAAATGGGCCTTTAAGAACCGGAACCTCATCTATTTCTTCATCGCCGTGCTCATCGCTGGAGGAGTGCTTTCGGCCTATCAGATGAGTAAACTGGAAGACCCGGAAGTGAAAGTGAAACTGGCTATGGTAGTTACTACCTATCCGGGTGCTTCGGCCCACCAGGTGGAACTGGAGGTAACCGATGTGTTGGAAAAGAAAATACGTACGATGGGCAACATCGACAACGTGGAGAGCTATTCGTACAACGACCTGTCCATCATACAAGTGGAATTGCAGAGTACGGTGAACGACGCTGACGTGGAACAGTGTTGGGACATGTTGCGACGCAAGGTAAACGACGCGGCGGCCTCTTTGCCTGCCGGCGTTTCCACACCGGTTATCAAAGATGATTTTGGCAATGTATACGGCATGTTCTATGCACTCACGGGTGATGGGCTGTCCGACCGCGAGCTCTCTGATTACGCCGAACTGATTAAACGTGAAGTAGCCGAGATTGACGGCGTGGACCGAGTGGACCTATACGGGAAGCGTTCGGAATGCATCAACATCTCGCTGCTGCAAGACCGCATGGCGAACTTGGGCGTGAAGCCCATCGAGGTACTCAGCACACTGAACGGACAGAATAAAACAACCTATTCGGGCTATTTCAATAACGGGGACAACCGAATCCGGGTGACGGTAAGTGACAAGTTTCGCACGGTGGACGACATAGCGGGGATGCTGATACAGGGGCACGACGAAGACCAGTTGCGACTGAGCGACATCGCTACCGTGGAGAAGGGTTATGAAGAACCTACCCGCAACGAGATGTTCTATGACCAACAGCGGGCAATGGGCATTCTGATTGCCGCGTCGGCCTCGGCGGATATTGTGAAAGTGGGAGAGCGCGTGGAAGAGCGGTTGGAATACCTGAAAGCGGAGCGTTTCCCCGCAGGACTGGAATATCACAAAGTGTTCTATCAGCCCGAAAGGGTAGGGGACTCACTGGGGACATTCGTCATCAACCTGATAGAGTCTGTCGTCATCGTGGTGCTGATACTGATGATTGCCATGGGATTCAAGAGCGGTATGATTATTGGCATCAGCCTGGTGATAACCGTACTCGGTTCATTCCTGTTCCTGCAATCGGCGGGCGGTACGATGCAACGCGTGTCGTTGGCGGCTTTCATCCTGGCTATGGGAATGTTGGTAGACAACGCCATCGTGATAGTGGACGGCATTCTGGTGGACCTGAAAGCCGGCAAGGAACGGATGGAAGCCATGACCAGCATCGGACGGCAGACGGCAATGCCATTGTTGGGAGCCACGCTGATTGCCATCATCGCTTTCCTTCCTATCTTCCTGTCACCGGACACGGCGGGAGTTTACACGCGCGACCTCTTTATCGTGTTGGCGGTGTCGCTGTTGCTCAGTTGGGTTTTAGCCTTACTGCACGTGCCCTTGATGTGTAACCGATATCTACATCCAACCGTAGAGGTAAGTGCCACGGGCAAGCGTGAATATAAAGGAAAGACTTACGCGGCTCTGCGCTCGGTGCTTCATTTCGGATTGTCGCACCGATGGACGGTTGTCTTCTCCATGGCCACCCTGCTGTTATTGTCCATATGGGGCTACCAATTTATGCGTCAGGGTTTTTTCCCTGACATGGTCTACAACCAGCTCTATATGGAATACAAACTACCCGAAGGGACAAACTCTACACGGGTGGTGAAAGACTTGACCGAGATAGAAAACTATCTGAAGAGTCGGAAAGAGATTACGCACATTACCGCATCGGTGGGTGGCACACCGGGACGATACAATCTGGTACGAAGCATTGCCAACCCGTCGCTCGCCTATGGTGAACTGATTATTGACTTTACCTCCCCGGATGAGTTGGTGAACAATATCGATGAGATTCAGGCTTATCTGACCCAAAATTACCCGGACGCTTACGTCAAGCTGAAACGCTATAACTTGATGTTCAAGAAATATCCTATCGAAGCGCAGTTTATCGGTCCGGACCCGAAAGTGCTCCATCAGTTGGCGGACAGTGCCAGGGCCATCATGGAACAGGATCCTTCGGTCTGCCTCATTACCACTGACTGGGAACCGCAAGTGCCCGTACTCACAGTAGAATATGACCAAGCGGCGGCCCGTATGATAGGACTGAGCCGCAACGATGTGAGCATCTCCTTGCTGACGGCCGCTGGTGGCATCCCTATAGGTTCGTTCTACGAAGGCATACACCGCGATAATATCTATGTGAAATGTCTCGACAGCAACGGCAACGCCATCGAGGACCTCAACAATACCCAAGTATTCTCTTCGATTCCTTCCATTCAAGGTTTGCTGACCGAAGAGACACTGATAAAACTGAAGAGCGGTACGCTCACGAAAGACGACATTGTGGAGGCCGTAATGAGCAGCACCCCCTTGCAACAGGTGTGCAAGAACATTGACATACGCTGGGAAGACCCCGTGATTCCACGCTATAACGGACAACGCAGTCAGCGCGTGCAGTGTTCACCCGTGACGGGAGTGGAGACCGAAAAGGCGCGTGCCGAGATAGCCAAGAAGATTGAACAGATTACGTTGCCGGTTGGCTATTCGCTCCAATGGCAAGGAGAAAAGAATGCCAGTGACAAGTCTATGAAATATCTGTTCAAGAACTTCCCGTTGGCCATCATCATAATGATAGCCATCCTGATTATGCTGTTCAAGGACTATCGCAAACCTGCCATTATCTTCTGCAGCATCCCGCTGGTTTTCGTGGGTGTGGTCATCGTGATGTTGCTCACCGGCAAGACCTTCAACTTTGTAGCCATCGTAGGTACATTGGGACTGATAGGAATGATTATAAAAAACGGCATCGTGCTGATGGATGAGATAACGCTGCAACTGAATGAGGGCGTAGAGCCTATTACCGCCTTGGTAGACAGTGCACAAAGTCGTCTGCGACCGGTTATGATGGCATCGCTTACCACCATTTTGGGTATGATACCATTGCTTACGGATGCCATGTTCGGTTCACTGGCGGCTTCCATCATGGGAGGCTTGCTGTTCGGCACATTCATCACACTGTTATTTATTCCGGTTCTCTACGCTCTGTTCTTCCACATCAAAAAGGGAGAATAGAGGCGGAGAACAGACACTATACGAACATTAATTATTACGGAAAATGAAACATTCAATCATAACTCTTTGGTCGTTGTTGACGGTAGCCGCATACCTGCCCGCACAAGAGACGATAAGTCTGGAACAATGTCGCGAGGCGGCGTTGAAGAACAACAAAGAGATGGCTGCCGCTGTGAAACAGACAGAAAGCGCACGCTACACAATGAAAAGCTATTGGGGTAATTTCTTCCCTAACATTACGGCTAAAGGCATAGGTCTCTACAGTAATGCGGAAGGGAAATATAGTTCGGGCAGCGGAAACTTGCCTACATTCCAACCCAATGCCGAAGGACAATTTGTACAGAACGGAGGGTTCGCCTACTTCCCGGGACTGGACCTAAACCTGAAAATAGGTACGGTCTACGTAGGTGGCGTGGAAGTGGAACAACCTATTTTCATGGGAGGAAAAATCATCGCGGCATACAAAATGGCCAAGTTGGGCAAGGAAATGTCTCAACTCAACGAAATCCTGACAGAGACAGAGGTCATTCTGAAAACCGACGAAGCGTACGCCAATGTGGTGAAAGCAAAGGAACTCTCCAAAGTGGCTAAAGCGTACAAAGCCACGTTGGAAGAACTGATGAAGAATGTGGAGAGTGCCTATAACCACGGACTGAAGCCTCAGAACGACGTGTTGAAGGTAAAAGTGAAACTCAACGAAAGCGAACTGGCGGAACGCAAAGCGGAGAACGCTCTGCGATTGGCAACGATGAACCTTTGCCATGTCATCGGTCGTCCGTTGACCTCTACCATAGAAGTTGAGGAGGGCTTCCCTGAAATAGAACAACAGTACAACGAAACGACGATGGACATCACCACACGTCCCGAATATGCCATACTGGGCAAACAAGAAGCCATGGCAAAACAACAAGTTACGCTAAACCGCAGCGAACTATTGCCTAAAATCGGTGTGGTAGGTGCCTACCAATATGCACACGGCATTGAACTGAACGACCAGACACTGTTCGATAAAGGAGCTTTCTCCGTGATGCTGAACGTGAGCGTACCACTCTTTCATTTCGGGGAACGAACGAATAAAGTGAAAGCAGCCAAGGCTAAGCTGGGACAGATACGTTACGAGCGTGAAAACACGAACGAACGGATGATGTTGGAATTGGCACAGGCTGTAAACAATCTGGATGAGTCGCGACTGGAAAGCGAAATATCCGATCGCTCATTGGAACAAGCGGAAGAGAACATGCGCATAAGCAAGAAACAATACGAAGTCGGACTGGAAACACTCTCCAATTACTTAGAGGCGCAAACTCTCTGGCAAAAGGCGTACAGTACTAAAGTGGACGCACATTTCCAACTGTATATCAGTTATATTACTTATCAGAAAGCGGCAGGTCTGCTGCAAAGCCCAAATAGCTATCGAAAATGAGGTTAACCTCGTTGGCTCATGAGGTTAACCTCACAGGCCGATGAGGTTAACCTCACAGCCCCGAGAGGTTAACCTCTTCCCTGTGGTTATCAATCGTCCTCACACAACTCATAATTGGTGCTCC
>CAVFNZ010000078.1:0-11229 GCA_963624095.1 Clostridium sp. CAG:217
ATTATAGGCAAAGCCCCGAGACATTATAGGCATGAGCCCGAGACATTATAGGCATGGGCCTATGACATTATAGGCGTTGGAAAGTAGAATGCACCCTTCGTGGTGTTTCATCAAGAAACCCCGCGTTTTAATGAGGTTAACCTCTCGGGGCTATGAGGTTATACTCATAAATCCGAGAGGTTATACTCATCAGCACACGAGGCTATTCTCATCAGCCCGTGAGGCTATACTCATTTTTGGAGGACGATTGGGGCTGACCGCGTTTAGGCCGCCTTCTTCGCCAACCTCGACCGTCGGTAGGTTCGCTGACCGTAGATTGCCACCACGATGAAGCAGAAGAGCGGGAGCAGGAACGAAAGGTTCACTGCGGGGAATCCGCCAATCTCTTCCATATCGATGATGAGAGCCTGCACCGGAGGCAACACGGAGCCACCCAAGATAGCCATAATCAGTCCGGCCGCACCGAACTTGGCGTCGTCACCAAGTCCCTGCAACGCAATGCCGTAGATGGTGGGGAACATGAGTGACATGCAACCGGAGACAGCTACCAGGCAGTAGACACCATACCGGTTTTGGAACAGGATGGCACCTATCGTGAACACCGAAGCTCCGATGGCCAATATCCGCAACAGACGGCCGGCGTTGATGTAGCGCAGGAAGTAGGTACAGATGAAACGGCCGCAGCAGTGGAATATCATCGCGTAGATGTTGAACCGTTGCGAGAGAACCTCCGCGCTACGCTCGTCCATGCCTTCGAGCATGAAGTAACGCGTGCCGTACTGAATGATGAAGGTCCAGCACATGATTTGCGCTCCGACGTAGAAGAACTGCGCTATCACGCCCTCACGGTAGTGGGCGATGGAGCAGATACGCTTCAGCGTGGGTCCGAGGTTGATGTCGTGCGACTGGTCTCCGTTGTGCGGCATCTTGGCAAACTTGATGACAAGAAACATCACGGCGATGACAGCTGCTATAATTAGATAAGGTGTTATCAACACCGTCAGGTCGGCCTCTTTCATCAGGTTGAACTCCGTATCGTCGAGCATCAGCCGGGCCTCACTGTCCATAGGGTTCAGCTTCGCCTGGATGAAATTCATGGCCACATACATACCGAGGAGCGAGCCCATCGGGTTGAAAGCCTGGGCGAAGTTCAACCGGCGCGTAGCCGTCTCTTCCGAACCCATGGAAAGGATGTAGGGATTGGCACTGGTCTCCAGGAATGAGAGGCCGCATGTCAGGATGAAGTAGGCCAACAGGAAGTAGCCATACTCCCCTATCACCTTTGCGGGGAAGAAGAGGAACGCGCCGATGGCATAGAGTCCCAAGCCCATGAGGATACCGGCCTTGTAGGAATACCTACGGATGAACATCGCCGCCGGGAAAGCCATCGCGAAATATCCGCCATAGAACGCCACCTGCACCAATGCACCGTCGGTCACGCTCATACGGAAGATTTTGGAGAACGCCTTCACCATCGGGTTGGTGATGTCGTTGGCGAATCCCCACAACGCGAAGCAGGAGGTGATAAGGATGAAGGGGAGCACATAGCTCACCCCATCCTTATGAAGTATAGATCCATTCTTTGCCATAAGCGCTACGGACTAATCATTTGTAAAGCGGCCCATAGTTGGCGCAAGCGCGATAGTCCGCGCCCTCCTTGTCCATACCGAACGCGTTCCATGCGGCGGGACGGAAGATTTTCTCCTCGGGCACGTTGTGCATGCACACGGGGATACGGAGGATAGAAGCCATCGTTATCAAGTCGGCACCGATGTGTCCATAGCAGATAGCGCCATGGTTGGCACCCCAGTTGTTCATCACGGAGTAGACATCCTTGAAGGGAGCCCGGTCACAGGTACGCGGAACGAACCAGGTGGTAGGCCATGTGGGGTCGGTACGGTTGTCGAGTACCTTGTTGATTTCGGGGTCGATGTCCACGGTCCAGCCCTCAGCGATTTGAAGCACGGGGCCTAAGCCTTTCACCAGGTTGAGGCGGGTCATGGTAACAGGCATGCCGCCCTTCGAGAGGAAGTGTGACGAGAAACCGCCGCCTCTGAAATAGCCGCGGTCGGCCGGATACCAGGTAGTGGCTTTCAGACATGCCTCCACATCGCTCTCCGTCACGTCACAAGGTTGTTTCATCACCGGATTGCCCTCGGCATCCTTCATCTGACCCGTACCGTCCAGCGTCGTAGCTCCGGAGTTGATCAAGTGGATGATACCGCCGGCGGCACGTCCCGTCAGTTCCTTGCCCGTGATGCGTTTCACCGCGGCGGGACTCCAGTAGGTACGCACATCGGAGAATATCTGGCCGGTGTTGGTCAGCAAGTGGCCGAACAGCATGGCCAGTCCGTTGCAGCAGTCGTTCTCGGTAGCCAGCACATAAGCCTCACGGATGCCGTTCCAGTCAAACGACGTGTTGAGCAACGACTCGGAGAAGTCGCCGTTCGGCAGGAAGTCGGTCCATTGACGCTGTCCTTGGAAGCCTCCGGCTATGGCGTTGTAGCCCAACGACTCTTCCTTGAATCCCATCTCCTTGAGTTTGGGATTTCCCTGCATCAGGTCGCGCATGATGATGGTCATCTTCACGACGAACTCCCAATCCTCTTCCTTCTCCTTACGGCTCTTCTGCTTGGCGGGTTCGTTCTTTATGTCTTCGCCTTCGTTGACCTTGCAGTATTTCTCCGTCCAGGCCATGGCTTTCTTGAATTCATCCGGGTCGTAGATACCCAACTTCATACGGCGGAGTATCTCCGTAAGGTCGATGGACTCCGCGCGCAGTCCCAGATATTCCTGCAGGAAATCGGGATTCACGATAGAGCCGGCGATGCCCATGCATACGCTACCCATGGAGAGGTAGGAGCGTCCGCGCATGGTGGCTACCGCCTGAGCGGCACGGGCGAAACGAAGCAGCTTCTCCGCCACATCTTCGGGAATCGTATTGTCGTCGAGGTCCTGCACATCGTGTCCGTAGATGCCGAACGCGGGCAGACCCTTCTGTGCGTGAGCCGCCAACACGGCTGCCAAATAGACGGCACCCGGGCGTTCCGTTCCGTTGAATCCCCAAACGGCCTTCGGGTAGTAGGGGTTCATGTCCATCGTCTCAGAGCCGTAGCACCAGCAAGAGGTGACGGTGATGGTGGCACCCACGCCCTCACGTTCAAACTTCTCGGCGCACGCGGCGGCCTCGGCCACTCGTCCGATTGTCGTATCGGCAATGACGCACTCCACGGGAGAGCCGTCACCGTTCTTCAAATTCGTACTGATTAAAGTGGCTACGGCTTTAGCCAAACTCATCGTCTTGTCCTCAAGACTCTCACGGATACCACCTTGACGGCCGTCAATGGTAGGTCTAATTCCAATCTTTGGATATTTCTTCATGGTATTTGTAAATAATTGGTATGGTTACAGCAGGAACTCCTGCTTAAAATTGTTCCAAAAATACAACATATTTCTTACTATTCATGCATATCGTATGGCATAAATAGAACAGAGGAACAAAAATTAACAGGAATTACCATTGCCGGTAATCCAAAACCTGATTGCCGCCGGTGTGTACGCTGTCCACGAAATCCTCGTATTGACGCGAGCTTGCGCCCTCCCGCGCGTCCGACGACCGGTATTTATGGTAATAGGACACCGCGACAACGCCCGCCAGGACAAGGCAACCGATGGCGAGAGCGACAGCCAACAGATGCAAGGCGGAATAGTCTATCATCTTCAGGCGCAAATCGTTGATGCTTTTCGGACGCTTGGTCACGTCGCGGACGGTACAGAGCGCGGCCATCGTTTTCAGCTTGCGGCAGTTCGCCACCTTGGCCATTTCCTGGATGACACACCCCAAAGAGTAGATGTCCGCCACGGGCTCCGGCTTCGCTTCGGGCAGCAACTGTTCGGGCGCGATGTAGCCGGAAGTGCCCGCAGGAGCCTTGAGGATATAGAACGAATCGCTGTCGGAAAGTCCGAAGTCAACGACCTTGACGTTGTGGCCATTGTGCGTCACCATGATGTTGGACGGTTTCAGGTCGCGGTGAACAACCTGCTTGACGTGCATATACTCCAGCGCGTCCATGAGCTGATCGGCGATGCTTTTCGCCAACGGAACCGTCAGCGCGCCCCTGTCAATCAGCGTCTGCAGGTTATCCCCGTCAACATATTCCATGATGATGGTCAGTCCGAGCCCCTCGACCTTCTCCAGCCCTATCGTGCGGCAGATGTTGGGATGCTCCAGTTGCACCCCAATCTCGAACTCCTTGTTTTGTATCTGATGGTATACCGGCGTATACAGGAAGTCGCTCTTCAGGCATTTCAGCATGAACCGCTTGCCGTATCGGGTGGCCGTGAAGAGCCTGGCGTGGCCGGATTCGGACTCATAGAAGAGGCTGATGTTCCGGAACTCGTTCTTCTCGACCGTCGGGTCGGTCTCGTTCATCTCATCCGTGAGGTTGGTCGTAAAACCTGATGTAATCATTTTGAGATTCTGCTGATGATGGTGAGACCTCCGTTCCTTCCTGCCACGAATGGGGCGGTGCGCTCCCCGTTACGTTCGATGTAGGGCAGATAGAGCGGCTGATCCTTGATGAAACAACCGGTCACGAACCTGTCCCCCACTTGCAGCTTACTGTTCTCGGACGCTGTTATCTCGTAGGTGCTTTCGCCGAGGTAGCGCAGGCGGAGCACCCGGTTGGGACTCCAGCCGATGGCTATCTCGTCGCCCGCGTCGAGCTCGTTGCTCACCAGTTGGTTCGCCTTGAAAAACGAAGAGTTGTACTTCGTGCTTGTCTTGAGCCATTGCGTAAACGCGAGGAAACTCTTGTGCCCGATGTATTGCGACAGCACATCGAGCGTCACGGTGCGCGGCTTGTGGGCATCGTTGACATAGCCATACAATCGCTTGAGGGTGGAGGGAGACACTTTGTTGCCCGTCTTCTTCTCAAGGTAGTACGAAAACTCTTCAAAATCAGTGGTAGTACCAAGTATCCTACCGTATTCCTGCTCTACGAGAGACTTCAGTTCTTCTATTTCAGGTGTTGTCATAATTCAATCTTCTGTTATATGTGTAAATACTTTCCATTTGGAATGGGCTTGATAGACTTTCTTCGTTCCTGCGGGAACATGCAGTACGCAGGTGGACGTATAGCTTGTCCCCATGCTGTAACTGAACGCGTTCTCCTCGCACACGGGAGGGTCCGCAGACTGGACGTAAAGGTCCGTCAGTGGACATTGGTCGAATGCGTAGGCCGTAATCAGTTCCATCCTACTGCCAAGATGTACCACCTGGAGTTGCGTGCAGTTCTGAAACGTGCCGGTCGGCAGCTGTTTCAGCTGTTCGGGTAGCGTAACCTCCCTCACCTTGCTGTTCATGAACGCTCCCTGACCTATGCTCTTCAGCCCGTCGGGGAAGAGGAAAGTCTCGATGCTGCACTCCTTGAAGGCGTAGTCCGCGATGCTCGTGACGGAGGACGGCAGGGTGTACTCGCCTTTCTTCCCCATGGGGAACCATACGATTTCGGTGCCGTCGGCATTGAGCAGCACGCCGTCCCGACTACTGTAGTTGGCATTGGCGGATGACACGCTGATTTCTTCCAGTGCGGTGCATCCGCTCGATGGCAACAGGCTGCGGATGTTTGCCGCTATCACTATCTTGCTCAGGGAGACGCAGTTTTCAAAGGCGTCTTTCTCCAGCGTGGTGGCTTTGGCCGGCAACACGACGCGCGTCAGCCGGTCGCAGTCGGCGAAGAGACCTTGTCCCACGACACCGTCCTGTGTGTATCTCGACGCTCCGTAGTGGCCGCCCCCGGAGACTATCTCCACATCGGTCATGTCAATGTCGGTCAGCTTGCCCTGCGTTTCCGCCCCGGACGGGTCGCGTCCCATCATCAAGCGCAGGCAACTCAGGTCGTCACCATTCATCGATCCCGCCAAAGAGAGCGAGGTATGCTCATACAGATTGTCCCCCATCAGGGACATAAACTCACCCGCCTCATCGAGCACAACGGCATCCGTGGTGGTGTAGCCGACAGGGTCTCCCGTGGACTCCCCTACGCTGTTCTTCGCGAAGGGGACAAATTGATAATCGCTGTTCCTCTTCAGGTCACCGATGCGGAGCTTCACCCTGCCCGCCTTGCCGTCAAAGTCGGCGACGGCGCATTTGTATTTCTCCTCCGGCGCATCGACTAAGTAAACATAGCAGCCCGTCTCCGTCACCGGCTCGCCGCCGTCATCGCTTATCTCATAGGCCACGATGGCGCTTGTCGGTCCGTGGCTCAGGAGAGCCATGGGTTGCAAGGTGGGGTTCACGTTGGGTTGTGTGGTGAATGACATCACATTGCCGGTGGTAGTGACGCGGCCGTTGCTGCCCTCTAACCTATAATAATAGGTAGTGCCGGCCGTGAGTCCCTCTATCGGCAAGTCGACATTCGCTCCATTGGGTTGCACTTCGGCGGTAGCGTTGTTCATGCTCTCCGTGTCGCCGTAGCGGAAGAGAAGCTTCGGCATGTCGGTATCGCCTTCCAGAGAGACCATGCCGTGCAGCGTGGCCGTGTTCCGTGTGATGTCGGTAGCGTCCAGCGTGCCGAGACGGGGTTCCAGGTGGGTTGGCTTGTCGCTGCTGCATCCGACGATTGCGGTCAGCCCCACCAGCGTACAGATAATATATAGTATAGTCTTGCCGTTCATGATTCCCGATTACCTCCCCAATTTTATTCCGACACCGATACTGCACTGCCACTGCTTGCCGGCAATGGTGAGGACCGAAGTGGCGACGCTCACCCTGCCGAACGATGCCAGCAGACCCAGTTCGGCGGTGATGCCTTTATAAGTCAAGCCCTCGTTGAGCAGATACCCGCCACCGCTGCTCTCCGTCTGTTGCCAAGCCGTGGCGGAACGGCCATAGCCCAGACCTTCGAACAGACAAACGCCACGGGCGAGATGATGAATGGCTCCGGCCGTGACGGAATAGCTGCCGTGCCGTGTGCTGCCCGTGTAGTAAGGTTTGTCCGTCGTCCCTGTCAGGTAGCCCTGTTTGTCGCAAGTGCCTACCGTGCGCCCTGTCGTCTGGAGGTTGCTGCTCAGATGCAGGTACGCTCCATGCCGCCGTAGGGTGGCCAGCAGCACACCCCATGAAGGCCCGTCGGTATGGAGGGAGGATGTCAACAGGATATGCGTGGACCATGGCATGGGCGCACGCTTCTTGGCGACGGCTATCGTATCGATGATGGTCTTTATTTCCACGATGGTGTCGTGCAGCTGCTGAATGATGGGTGTCCGCTTGGGGAGATTCAGTTTCAGCTCGTAGGTCATGCGGCTTTCGAGCGGTTTGCCCAACCGGTAGTCGCGCAACACGCCCCACTCGGGGTGCTTCAGGGTAAGGGTTCTCGTACCCTTCGGGAGATAGAGCCATATCTCGCCCACCTCGTCCTTGCGCTTCACGATGCCGAGGGGCGAAGAGAAGGCGAACTCCTCGGGAGCCTCCACCTTGATGAGTGCGCAGGCTTCGTCGTTCAGGTCGCGCACGGGTTGTATGAACGCGCTCACGTCGTTGGGTAGCGGGCGGAAACTCGCTACGGAGAATTCCTGTGCCCGCACGAACGGCGCACACAGAATCAATGCCACGCAAAGCGTCATGGCTCGTAAGCTCCAGCTCCTTGGTCTTTCTCTGTCTGTGGTCATGTCTCCTTATTCTAAGTTGAAATCCTGTATGCCTATAATCTCATTACCCTCACCGATGCTTTGGGCCGGTTGCCATGTGCGCACATGAATGAGGGGCATGGACTTGTCCCGGAAGTCCCAGAGCAGGAAGAGGTAGCCGTCATCGCTGTAGCGGTCGCTCTTGTACTGTTGCCGGAGCGTGACGCCATAGATGCCGTCCATGGTGGGGTGACGCATGATGCGGAATCCCGAGAACTTCACCTCTATGCTTTTGTTGGCGGCAAACACCTTGGAGAGCCGTGCCATATAGTCCTGTTTGGAACGGATGGCGTAGGTGACTTTGGCATCCGCCACACATTTGTCGTCATTGGCGGCAGGCTTCACCACATTACCCACGATGATGAGGGCATTGTCGCTGAAGACCTGACGGAGGAAGTCGAGGTCCTTTGTGGTGTAGGCCGTGCGGAAGTGTTCGCAGTAGTTGAGAATCAGGTGCCGACGCTTGGCGTCATCTTCCTCCAGCTTGCCCTGTATAATCTTTGACGCTTCCTTGTAGAAGGGGTTGCTCTGCACCAACTGGTGCAGGTCGACGGACGCAATGGCACTGCCTTGTGTCCCTGCGCTGTTCCGTGGGGCTTCGGCGGACTTAACCTCCGGCTGCGCGTTCACGATTTCCCGTTTCCGCTCAGTGGGCAGGTCAGCGTGGCCGTCCGTGAAGACCACCATTCCCTGACGGTCGATATATCCTTCCCTCATGGATTTCCGTTCACGGAACTTCAGCTGGCCGTTGCGGTAACGCGTGTCGAGCAGGCAACCGCGCAAGGGGATGACGAACAATTCGTTGTCCTCACTGTCCTTCACCACATAGCGTGTCTTGCCGTCGCCTGTCGTCTGTTCCACCAGCTCGTAACCTTCGTTCAGTCCGTAGCGTGTTTCCTTGATGTCCTCCTTATGACCGGTAAAGGGCGGCAGCCACAAGGCTGCCACCCATCCTGTCAGTAGGAGTATCAGAAGGGATAATATATATACCGTCTTCTTCATTTCCTGTCCTTACGTTCGTTTTCCAGTGTCTATTGCCAGTTTTGGATTTCGCCACCGATTTCTATCTTCACCCTGTCGGGATTGTCGGTGATGACCAGTTGGACAAGGTGCTGAGTGCCCGGCTTGAACTGGAACTTGCTCTCGAAGAGATAGCTCACACCCTTCATCACCACCTCGATGAGCGGCATTCGGTTCTCGATGCGCTGCGGCACGATGATGGCCGAGAAGTTGGTCGCGTCGTCCTGGCGGGCGATGATGGTCTGTCTCGTACCTTTCACATAGCGCGTCGCCACACCGGCCTGCAGGTCTACCGTTGCCGTGGGCACCGTGTTGTGGATGTATACCGTAGCGGTGGCAGGCATCTCGCCCTCGAAGTCCTCCCCTTTCACCAACCGGATCTTGAGCTTGCTCATGATGTGCTTGAAGGTGAGGCTCACCGGTGATGCCGAAGCCGTGACCCCCTTGGCGGTGGCATAGAGCAGGTCGCTTGCCTCATAGCCCCCGAGAGCCGTTTCCGTCTTCATTGTACGTTGGTCGGCACTCACGCTGAAAGGTTGGTCTTCGATGCTGCTCACCCCTTGTATGTAGGGGTAGTAGGCGTAGGCGTTGAAGGAACCGTCGTCCCAATAGAGGGTGCGGGCGGCGGTCCATTTGTCATCGACGAACGAGAGTGCCTCGTTGTTGACGAGGTTACCGCCTATTTCCAGTGCGGCGTTCGCTTCCGCCACATAGAGGCCAATCTTGTCACTCTGTTCAAAGCCGCTATCCGTGGCTTTGGTCTGTTGCCCGGGATGTGTCACCACAAAAGTCATCGGTGTCGATTTTGCATCCAAGGGCTGGGGAGCGTTCGCCTCCTCGCCGCAAGACGCGAATCCCACTACGGCCAGCGCGAAACTCGCGCATTTCAGTATCTGTTTCTTCATAATCTTCACTTGTTTATGGCATTAACGATAGTTTTTCACCTTGGTCATCTTCAGCGGGCTTCCCTTGTGGATGACCGGTTCGTGCTGATAGGTGCCGGCGTTGCGGTGGTCATTCACGTCCACTCCCGCACGGGTGCTCACCGTGCCCGCGTCGCGTTTGTCGTTCTGCACGAACTCCTCGAAGGAGTATTCCTCTCCAGCGTACTTCTTGATGCGCTTTACGATGCTCTCACGGCTGATGGTGCTGTAGTAAGGAATATCGTTGTTCATGCAAGAGTTGGACTCGGAGCGGAACACGCCGCGGTTGTGCATGTAACCACCCTCGTAGATGTCCACGATGTCGCTGTAGCGTTCGTCGAAGATGAGGTGGCTCCAACCCACGCTGTGCATCTTGCCGGTAAGTTCGAGGTTGTCGTACCAACCGAGAGCCTTGGCACCGTTGATTGCGTCCACATGTCCGCAGCAGGTACAATCGCAGAAGTCAATAAATGCATTGTGGTAGATGTACTCATCGCCGAGCTTGCCGAATCCGTGACCGCCGGCCTCGTGTTGAATGACGCCACGCGTATCGAGCGGATAGCCGTAGGTGCTCTGAGGACAGAAGGCGATGGCCGCTCCACTGCTCCACATCTGGCAGATGCCGCCATAGTCCGTGGAGTTAGGCACGATGATAATCAGCGTCTGGTCCAAGTTGTCTTTCGTGACGGTCGGTGCATTCAGCGAGTAAGCGAAGATTTCATCGTAATCCGCCCTCAGACCCACACCACCCGTAAAGGTTGTGTTGAACCGGTTGTACCGAATGGTGTTCACCGTGCCCACGCCCGTTTCCGTAGAAAGTGGGAAGGCGGTGTACACATTGAAGTAATCCCGGTAAGTGGTGTAAGGCTCGATGCCGAAGAAGTATTCCACCTCTTGCTTGATGTCTTTCAGATACTGGCCACTTGCTATATCCTTGGCCTCATAGCCATCACCGAGCAAAACGATGTTGATGCCACCGTTGTTGCCTTTGGTCGCCTTTTGGAGGGTAAGCCATTCGTCTTCATCGTATTCATAGTTGCATTGCGACACGCTGCACGCATGCGTATAGTCCTTGTCTTTCAGCCGGAACACCACCTTACCATCTCTGTTGGCAGAACCTTTCGCCATGGCGTTGATGGTGAGTGTCACCTCCGTCTTCTTGCTTCCGCTCGACGGGGATACCTCGCACCAGTCGGGTTTGCTGTCCACTTCCCAGTCGCCCTCGGCATTGATGACCAAGGTCTGCTTGTGCTCCGTGTTGAGGGCGCAAGCGATGGAGGGACGGCACACTAACTCATGGTGAGCGGCAATGCGCTTAAAGTCGCACCAACCAGCCGCTGCCTGGTATTGTTGAATGGCGGACTCTGGTACTTCAAGAGTGAAGTTATCCTTGGCTACGCCATTGAAAGCACCGTTCTGCACATAGGCCGGCATTTCACCCTTGCAGACGATGGAACTAATTCCATAGCAATTTTGGAAAGCTCCACCATCTTCATAATAACTATATTCGTAGCGGATAGTTTCCATACTTTCCGGGAAAACAAGTCCCTCAATCATACTACACTTTGCAAAAGCGCCAACGCCGATACTTTCCAAC
>CAVFNZ010000078.1:11239-11732 GCA_963624095.1 Clostridium sp. CAG:217
CTGCACATAGGCCGGCATTTCACCCTTGCAGACGATGGAACTAATTCCATAGCAGCCTTCAAACGCATTATTACGAATTGACTCGATAGATTCCGAAAAGATTAGTCCTTCTATCATTCTACAGTTAGAAAAGGAGTATTCTCCAACAGATTGTAATTCTTCGGAGAACTCCAATGTACCCATCAAACGCCAGTTATTGGCAAACGCTCTAGCACCAATAGTAACTAAGTCTTTTGGTAGTTTTAACTCTCCAGAGAAATCGTTATCATGAAAAGCTCCATAACTAATAACTTTTAAATTCTCTGGCAAAGAAAGTTCCCCCTTAAAATTACAACTTCCAAAAGCTTCATTACCAATAGATAGCACTCCATTTGACATAGTTAATATTCCATCAAAGCCACAATTATTAAAGCATTCGTTTGGAATATTTTTAATTTTCTGTGGAATGGACAGCGAACCTGACAAATTTGTACAATTACAAAACGTTCTATCC
>CAVFNZ010000079.1:0-11498 GCA_963624095.1 Clostridium sp. CAG:217
GATTATCAGTCTATTACCCCCCCCCGAATTGATATTTCCAGGCATTATTATAATGTGCCAGACGATATATCCTAGCCACAGCTCGCATCATGAACGGCGATTCCTTCATGACGGTTTTAAGTCTTTGTAATGCCATTATCCTAAATTCCGCAGCACTATACTTTAATATTATTTGTATTAACCGAACAGCTTTATGTTGTCCGGAATCATGTCATTGCAGATAGTCCACTTATCTCAGTGCTACATTAAAAACAAGTAAAATTCTGAATGACATGGTAAAAGTACGAATAAAATCCGAGAAAAACGCTCCTTCCTGAAGAGAATATTTGCAACCATGGAGCAATATAATGCCTTTGCGTTTTCGTGAATTCCAAGGAAGCGCATAATGAGGGTGCATAAAAGCGCATCGTTGGATTGCGTGAAAGCGCATATATAAAGTTGCTGGCCCATCGTTTCACAACGACAGGCCAGACCATCCCATTTATAATTCACCATGCACTTATGTTCTTGTGTAAGGTTACTCCTTAATGGAGATTTTAATTCAACAACAGAAATATATCATTTTAGAGTCAACGAGTGTAAAGGATCAACCTTTACTAAGTACAAAACTTTTCATTTTTCACGATACAAAGATACTATCCATATTTGAGATATCCGTGCATAATCCGTTCAAACGCATTTCAAAACTAACCAAAAAGCCGTTTTGCATGGATTTCAAGAAGTTTTGTTACCTATGGGTCGGTGGCGTGATACCTCCGTATGACCACCGTCCTGACCCGTTCACCTCATTCATCAAAAAATCTTCTGCAGGTAAGCGACCAACTCATCCGATTTGAGTTGTTGCTGCTCACCCGAGAGCATATTTTTCAGCATCACCATCCCCGCATTGAGCTCATCTTCGCCGACAATGGCGACGAACGGGATGTTATGTACGTTCGCATAGCTCATCTGTTTCTTCATCTTGGCGGAGTCGGGATAAATCTCGGCACGGATACCCGCGGCACGGGCCGCCGCCAACAAGGGCAAACAATAGTCAGACTCTTTCTGCCCGAAGTTGACAAAGAGCAACTGAGTTCCGTTGACAGCCTCCTTGGGATAGAGGTCCAGCTGATTCAGCACATCGAAGATGCGGTCGGCACCGAAAGAGATGCCCACACCCGAAACACCGGACATGCCGAACACGCCGGTCAGGTTGTCGTAACGGCCACCACCGCTGATGCTGCCTATCTGCACGTCAAGAGCCTTCACTTCCAGAATGGCTCCGGTGTAGTAGTTCAATCCGCGGGCGAGTGTCAAATCGAGTTCCAACTCACTCTTCAGATGGAGGTTCGATACCGTGCGCAGGATGAATTCACTCTCCTCCACCCCTTTGAGACCCGTCTCCGAGGCCGCCAACGTCCGCTTCAGCGTAGCGAGTTTCTCCTCGTTGGTATCGTTCAGTAGAATGATGGGCTGCAGCTTGTCGATGGCCTCCTGGGGTATACCCTTCGAGAGGAGTTCGGCGTTCACATTGTCCAGCCCGATCTTGTCGAGTTTGTCAATCGCTACGGTGATGTCCACAATCTTGTCGGCCTCATCGATGATTTCAGCGATGCCCGCCAATATTTTCCGGTTGTTCAGCTTGATGGAGACACGCACCCCGAAGCGGGTAAACACCGCGTCAATCATCTGGAGCAGCTCCACCTCATTGAGCAGGGAATCGCTGCCGACAACGTCCGCGTCGCATTGATAGAACTCTCTGTAGCGTCCCTTCTGCGGACGGTCGGCACGCCACACCGGCTGAATCTGATAGCGTTTGAAAGGGAACGTCAGCTCATCGCGGTGCATCACCACATAGCGGGCGAACGGCACGGTGAGGTCGTAACGCAGTCCCTTCTCGCAGAACTTGCTTGCCAGCTTGGCGGCGTTGCGCGAGAGAAGTTCCTCGTCGGTGATGCCGGAGAAATAGTCCCCGGAATTCTGAATCTTGAAGAGGAGCTTGTCTCCTTCTTCACCGTATTTCCCCATCAACGTGGAGAGATTCTCCATCGACGGGGTCTCTATCTGCTGAAATCCATACAGATGAAACACTTCACGGATGGTATTGAATATGTAGTTACGCTTCGCCATCTCCAAAGGCGAAAAGTCGCGAGTTCCTTTTGGTATGCTTGGTTTTGCCGCCATAGTCCTTTGATTTATAAGTTGTAAATTGAGCCGCAAAGTTACTCATTTTGGTTGTAACACGCTAATTTACGTTCCGAAAAGATTTGTCTCGCCCCTCAATGGACCTGTCCGGCGAAACAAGAGCCTCACCGGATGTCTGTCTTTTTGTCCTGTCATGCGTCAGCCAGTAAGGCTTTTCCTCATAAAAATTGACAATATTCTACCTGCGGCATTGGTTTTGTCCCCATATCGTCGAAAGGAGACTTGACAATATGGCATACGTTGATTACTACAAGGTATTGGGGGTTGACAAGAGCGCGACCCAGGATGAGATAAAGAAGGCTTACCTGAAGTTGGCCCTGAAATACCATCCGGACAAGAACCCCGGAAACAAGGCGGCAGAGGAGAAGTTCAAAGAGATAAACGAGGCCAAAGCCGTGCTGGGAGACCCGGAGAAACGAAAGAAGTACGATGACTACGGGGAGAACTGGAAACACGCCGATGAATATGAAGCGCAGAAGAAAGCCTATCAGCAGCAGGCCGGCGGAGGACAATGGTACTCCACGGGCGGAGGGTTCAACGATGAGGACTTTACGCAGTTTGGCGGTGGTTATCACAGCGGCAACGCCGAAGGTTTCTCGGATTTCTTCGAGGAGTTGTTCGGCAGCGGCAGACGACGCTCGCGCAACACGGAATTCAAAGGGGAGGACTACACCGCCAATCTGAACCTCACCTTGCGCGAAGCGGCCACCACGCACAAGCAGATTCTGAACATCAACGGGAAAAGCGTGCGTATCACCGTGCCCGCGGGCATAGCCAACGGACAAATCATCAAGCTGAAAGGTTATGGCGCACCGGGTTACAACGGCGGGCCGGCAGGAGACCTCTACATCACCTTCGTCATTGCGGACGACAACGCCTTTACGCGTCAGGGCAACGACTTGTACGTGGATGCCCACATCGACCTCTACACGGCCATCCTCGGTGGTGAAGTGTTGGTAGACACTCTGGACGGGAAGGTAAAACTGAAAGTAAAACCCGAAACGGACAACGACACGAAGGTGCGGCTGAAAGGGAAAGGATTTCCTGTCTACAGGCAGCCGGGTTGCTTTGGAGACTTGATTGTCACCCTCAAGGTAAACATGCCGAAGGGACTCAACGAGCGTCAGCGTGAACTGTTCCGCCAGTTGAAGCAGGGTGTCTAAGGGCCAAGACACCCTGAAGGTTACAGAATAAGCGTTGTTTCCAAGCCGTATATCGTATTATTACACTACTTTTGCAGAGAAACAGACCCACAAGAACGCAGGGAAGCGACCTCCTGACGGACAGCTCCACCGCCCTTGAGGGTCACAGGCTAACAAGATGGAAAAAGAACAAGACGGAAAAACCTATTGGTTTGTATTTTGCAAGGACGAGCTTTTGCTCCAAAAAGAGGGCAACGGATTCCAAGTTCCCTACCAACAGCAGCCGCCCGTGGCGGTCAACGAATGGACCCACATCCACGAGTTGTCACTCTTTGACGGCATCCCCTTCAAGGCTTTCGCGTTGGATCAACCCGTTCGGGAAGACGAGAGGCAGGTGATGATGGGACTGCGCCGGTCGTTCGACTTCCTCCCCCACGACGTTTATCTCATGGCAGGCAAGGCGCACGAGATTATCTTTTGGGACAGGAACAACCGTTTCTGCCCGGTCTGCGGAACGCCGATGAACTTCCATACCTCCATCAGCAAGCAGTGTCCCAACTGCGGCAAGGAGATTTGGCCGGTGGTATCTACCGCCATCATCGTACTGATACGCCGGGGCGAAGAGATTCTGTTGGTACACGCCCGCAACTTCCGCGGCAATTACTACGGGTTGGTGGCGGGATTCGTGGAGACAGGTGAGACCCTGGAAGAGTGCGTACAGCGGGAAGTCTTTGAAGAGACAGGACTGCGAGTCACCAACATACGCTACTTCGGCAGTCAACCGTGGCCTTATCCTTGCGGACTGATGGTGGGCTTCACCGCTGATTACCTAAGCGGGGAGGTGAAGCTACAGACCTCGGAGTTAAGCGCGGGCAAGTTCTTCACCAAGGAGAATCTTCCCGACATACCGGGCAAGATGAGCATGGCGCGCATGCTCATTGACGACTGGATGGAGAACGGCCCGCACGACTAACCGCGCCAACCGTTCCCGGCATGACGACAAACAAAAAAGGAGGCTCGCGCCTCCTTTTTTGTTTGTATCCGGTGAAGGTCAGATACCCAGTGATTTCTTGATAGCTCCAATCTTCTCTTCTGCCGCAGCCGTAGCCGACACATAGCATTTGGGGCAGCTCATCTCACCTTTGATTTCCATGTAGAACTTAATCTTAGGCTCCGTTCCCGACGGACGGACAGAGACTTTGGTGCCGTCAGCGGAGAAATACTGCAGCACATTGGAAGTCTCGGGCATATCCAAGTCCGTTACATGGCCTTCGGCATCCGTCTGTTTCAGCACCTTGTAGTCCTTTATCAGCACGACAGGCGAGCCTCCCAGTTCCTTAGGCGGGTTGGCACGGAAATTCTCCATCATGGCCTTTATCTCCTCAGCGCCGCTCTTGCCCGGCTTCACCACGTTCACGGTTGTTTCCTTCGAGAATCCGTATTCCACGTAAATCTCCATCAGCACATCGTAAAGTGTCTTGCCGTTATCCTTGGCCCAGGCGCAAATCTCGGCCAACAGGGCACAAGCGGATACCGCATCCTTGTCGCGCACGAAATCCTCGGCCAAGAAGCCGTAGCTCTCTTCGCCACCGCCGATGTACTGTTTGACGCCTTCGTTCAGGCGAATCTGACGGGCAATCCATTTGAAGCCCGTGTAGCAGTCGTACATCTCAATGTTATTCTTGTCCGCTATGGCTTTTATCAGTTCGGTTGTCACGATGGTCTTCACCACAAACTCCTTACCGGTCATCTTACCCATCGCCTTGCGGTTGGTGATGATATAGTACAGGAAGATGAGACAGGTCTGATTACCGTTGATGAGTACCCACTCGCCCTTGTCGTTCTTGCAAGCCATGCCCACACGGTCAGCGTCGGGGTCGGAAGCCATCACGATGTCCGCGTCAATCTCCTTGGCCAACTTGATGGCCAATGTCAGAGCCTCGGCGTTTTCAGGGTTCGGAGAGACCACCGTCGGGAAGTTTCCGTCCTTTATCATCTGCTCGGGCACGCAGTGTACGTTCTCAAAGCCCCACATCTTCAGGGCTCTCGGAATCAGCATCATGCCGGTACCGTGAATCGGAGTGTAGACGATGCTCAGGTCTTTCTGCCGTTTGATCACTTCGGGGTCGATGGAGATGGACTTCACGTCGTCCAGGTATTGCTTGTCCACATCCTCGCCGATAATCTGAATCAAGGACTTGTTGCCACTGAACTTAATGTCGGAAGCGGAAGCGATCTTGTTCACCTCATCGATGATGCCCTTGTCATGCGGAGCGAGCACCTGCGCGCCGTCGTCCCAATAGGCTTTGTAGCCATTGTATTCCTTGGGGTTGTGCGAGGCGGTCAGGATGATGCCGCTCTGGCAACCCAACTTGCGGATGGCGTATGACATTTCCGGAGTGGGTCGCATGTCGTCGAACAGATAAACCTTGATGCCATTGGCCGAGAAGATGTCAGCGGATATTTCCGCGAACTTGCGGCTGTTGTTGCGGCAGTCGTGACCTACGACAACGGATATCTGATTCAAGTCCTTGAAGTTTTTGTTCAGGTAGTTCGAGAGGCCTTGCGTAGCCGCGCCGACCGTGTAGATGTTCATGCGGTTCGAGCCAACGCCCATGATACCGCGCAAACCGCCCGTACCGAACTCCAGGTCTTTGTAAAATGCCTCTATCAGTTCCGTCTTGTCAGGATTGTCGAGCATGCGTCTCACCTCGGCCTGTGTCTCCGCGTCGTAGGCAGGAGTCAGCCACTTCTTCGCTTTCTCCGTAACCTCCCTAATCAGTTGTTCGTTTTCCATTTTCGTTCTATTTAAGGATTATATAATTCTGAAAACCGTTCCAAATATAGTGGATGTTATTCTCTTTTCCTAATTCCCGGCCAATTATTTTTGCAAATCAACGACTTTGTAGCGGTCACCGACCTCCGACATTACCTTTCGGTTGTATTCCTCGGGGAATCCGGGACGAATGACAGGCGCACACAGTCCCTCGGGGGTGCGTACGAACTTGCCGTCCTTCACTTGCTTCACCACCAGGTCATTGTACTTCACGACGAGGAACTCCCCGAGGCTTTTCCAACCCTGAAGCATGTTCTGGGCGGTATTGACGGTGTACTCCGTCAGGTATTGTTTGGCCTGTGCCGGGTCTGTTTTATAGAGTTGCATGGCTTTCTCCTCCACCTCCGGCTGCGCGCTGGCATAGGCTTGCTCGGTGCGTTGCTGCAGTTGACGCAGGTCGCCAATCATCTGGCTATAACGGGGATAAATCATGTTGGACACCCAGTTGCACACCCAGAAAGCGGAGTTCCACGAGAAAGTGACGCCATCGGCTACCTCTTTACTGTAGCATTCGGGCACTTCCGTCGCGCAACAGTACACGGGGGTGTAGGCTATCATATTGGCATCGTCCATGCCGAACCAGAGCACTCCGCCTATGGCGTTGGGCAGGTTGCCGCGCATCTGCGAAACGAAAGTGAAGGCGGCTTGTTGGGTAGAGATTGGACGTTCGTTGAAATAGCTCACACCGTCGACTTTGAACGAGAGGGGTGAGGGACGGTAGGGACTACTGAACGGTCCGGCTCCCAAGTCCTTCGTCATGTCGAGTGCCGTGCCTTCGTAGTGGTCGCGCATGTCGCTCTTCACATCCTCCAGCGTGAGTTTCTTGTCGGGCTTGATGTACAGAGGCATCGGGTCGGATGTATTTCCTAATATATAAGAAAGGTATTGCTCCATCTGTGCGTTGTGCCGACGATAGAAGCTCCACACGCGGGCTTCGCAGTAGCGTAGCCCACTAAAGTCCAACGGGTTGTAGGCATCGGCGAAACTAAAGTCGCGGTTGAGCCCGTCAAAGTATCCCTTCTCACGGGCGAAGGAGATGACATCGGGCGAATAGAGGCAGTTCTCCTTGTCGTCCAAATCAAATTGGTGGATGCGCGACTGGTTGGCATGAGCCGCTATGCAGTCGTCCGGGATGCGTACGGCCACCCAAACGGCTCCTTTCACGCCCGGACCTTTGCCAATCATCTCCAATATCCAAGCTTCATTGGGGTCGGCCACGGTAAAGCTCTCGCCCTCACTGTAATAGCCATACTCCTTCACAAGGTCTGTCATCACATGGATGGCCTCACGGGCCGTGGTGGAACGTTGGAGAGCCAGATAAATCAGGCTGCCATAGTCGATGACACCGGTGGTGTCCACCAGCTCGGGTCGACCGCCAAAGGTGGTCTCTCCTATCGTCACTTGGAATTCATTGATATTTCCTATCACGTTGTAAGTCCTGGACACCTGTTTCACCTCGCCAAGGTATTTTGCCGTATCCCAGTCGAATATCTTCACCGTCTCGCCTTGGGCATGAGTGCCGGCCGGTGAATGATAGAGGTGTCCGAACATTCCGAATGAGTCGGCGGAATATGTCACCATCACCGACCCGTCGGCAGAAGCTGCCTTGCCTACAATCAAGTTAGTGCAGGCCATACTTTCGGTTGCCAACGCGATGCTGAGAGCAACCAGTCCTATCAGTTTCTTTTTCATCATATATATAATAAGGTATAAGTTTCACCTTTGGTTAGTAACGGAACCGTTGCCTTACGCAGGTGGTGTTGCCACAGAAATCCGTCACTTCCAGTTCCAGTTCGTGTTGTCCGCCACGCTTCACTTTCGTCTTCGTCAGGTCGCACACGATACGCTGCCGCGCGTTGCAGGTAAAGAGTACGAACTGGCCGTCAACGCGTCCCTTGTAGCTCTTGATGCCGGTCTGTCCGTCCGAAAGTTGAAAGACGATGCTTCGGTTTTTCCCCCATCGGGCAGCCGACGTAAGGGCCTTCACTTTGGGCGGAACGGTATCCACGCAAACCGTAAAGGAGGTCAGTTCGCGCACCTCCGCCTTCACCCACCCTTTCTCATACGTACCGCCTACATAGCAGGCGTGACCGCCTTTGTACTGGGCAATGTAGTATTTTGTGGTGTCCGCCACCGTATGACGGCGCACGCCGATGGCAATCGGGCAATAAGAATGCAGGGGCACGGGGGTCTGGGTCAACTGATACGTGTAGGCCGCTGACAAAGAGTCAGCGATGACTTTCACGTCCAGTTCCGCGTCTTCGTAGAGCATGCCTTTAGGCACTATCAGTTCCATACCGGGCTCCTGCAACCGGTTCACCTGGTCGCAATGGAGCAAGCGGTTTCCTTTAGGCTGATAAGGCGGTATCTCGCAAGGCTTTCCTTCTATCACGAAGCGATAGGTGGAGCAGTTGCCGTAGGCATCCTGCAACACATAACGGACGTGGTAGTCGCGCTCCTCGTCAATACGAAAGAGACCCGTACCCTCGGCATGGGAAGCCAACCTCAGACGGCAACCCTTCGGCACAAAAGATTTCATGAACCAACGGCCATGCTCGCTCCGCTCTTCGTAGTCGGTCCATCCGTTGATGGCCCGGTTCTCATCGAACGAGAAGCGGTCCACCACGCTACGGAACACCTCCGTGCTGTCTACATAAAGCGTGAGGTATTTCACCCCGTAGATGTTGGAGGTCTCATCCATATAGTCGTACGCCCGGATGCCCAAGCCGATTTCACCCCAGGCCGTGACGGGCGTAGCCAGTTGGTTGTCGCCTTTCCGTCCGGTCAGGCTCACCATCCGCTTGGATGTTCCCTGCTGCACCACTCCCTTGCCGGGTTGCGGGTAGAACATCACGGCGGTGGCGCGGGGCGGACGGGTATCCTTTATCTGTTTCTGGTAGAACACCAACGGGTCTATCGGTTCATTGGTAGCCGTCTCGCGTATCTCCATGTGAAGGTGAGGACCGCCCGAGCTGCCCGTGTTGCCACTGATGGCTATCACCTCTCCCCTCTTTACCCGGAACAGGGAATCGCTCAAGAACAGGTTCACGTCAAACCGTTCCTGGGCATACTGTTGCGCCTCCACATACTCGGCTATGGACGGAGCAAAAGACTTCAGGTGTCCGTAGACGGAGGTGAATCCGTTCGGATGGGTCACATAGAGAGCTTGTCCGTAGCCGGACGGTGACACGGAGACGCGCGACACATATCCGTCCTCGATGACATGGATAGGTTTGCCCTCCACTTGCTGCGTCTTAAAGTCAAGTCCTCCATGGAAATGGTTGGGACGAAGTTCACCGAAGTTTCCGCTCAGCAGCAAAGGGAAATCAAAGGGTGCGCCGAACGACGGATGCTCGCTATGTTGCGCAGGGAGAGTTCCACAGCAGCATAGGGCCACCGCAAACGTGACAAGTTGTCTTCTCATCTTGTCAGCAGGCTTTGAAACTCATGTCGAGTCCTTTGACGGAATGGGTCAGCGCACCCACGGAGATGTAGTCCACGCCGCATTCGGCATAGTCGCGAAGGGTATCGAAAGTGATGCCTCCGGACGATTCCGTCTCATAGCGGCCGCCTATCATCTCAACGGCCTTGCGGGTGTCCGCTGTCGTGAAGTTGTCGAGCATGATGCGGTCCACGCCTCCTACCTGCAACACTTGCCGCAGCTCGTCGAAGTTGCGCACCTCTATCTCTATCTTCAGGTCTTTTCCGTTCTTCTTGCAGTAGTCTTTTGCCCGTGTGATGGCGTTCTCGATGCCTCCGGCAAAGTCCACGTGGTTGTCCTTCAGCAAGATCATATCAAAGAGTCCGATGCGGTGATTCACGCCACCGCCTATCTTCACGGCCATCTTCTCCAGCATACGCATGCCCGGAGTGGTCTTGCGGGTATCCAGCACACGGGTCTTGGTCCCTTCCAACCGCTTCACATAGCGACGGGTCATGGTGGCAATGCCGCTCATGCGCTGCATCACGTTCAGCATCAGGCGTTCGGTCTGCAACAGCGACTGCACCTTGCCTTCCACCACCATAGCCACGTCACCGGGTTTCACTTCCGCGCCGTCGTTTATCAGCACCTCCACCTTCATCGTGGGGTCGAAGCGGTGGAATATCTCCTTGGCGACCTCCACACCGGCCAACACGCCGGCTTCTTTGATGAGCAGTTTCGATTTGCCCATGGCATCGGCAGGGATGCACGAGAGTGTAGTGTGGTCACCGTCACCTATATCTTCCAGAAAAGCGAGATCTATCAGTTTATCTACCAATTGTTTTACTGTATCCATAGTTACTTCACTATTTATTGAATGTCTGTTTATACCGACAAAATTAAGCTTTAATTCTGAAAAGCGCGGCATCTTCCGCCCATTTTCTACGAATAACGTTCCGCCCGTCACCTCCTCTCCCCTTCCTCTCCCCTCCTCTCCCGGCATCTTTTCCGTCCACGGACGTTGCGGAAGCGGAATATTCTGACTTATTTTGCAGCCTCAAATCATTATACCGCATCAGCATGAAGACAGTACTTTTGGTCGTGGGACGAACCGTCGAACCGCATTACATTGCCGCCATCAACGACTACACGGAACGCGTGAGCCACTACCTTTCCTTTGAAATGGAGGTCATCCCCGAGCTGAAGAACACGAAGAGCCTCACCACCGAACAGCAGAAGGAGAAAGAGGGGGAACTGATACTGAAGTCCCTTCATGCGGGAGATGTGGTGGTGCTGCTTGACGAAGCGGGCAAGGAGTTCCGCTCGGTGGAGTTTGCCGACTGGATGCAGCGGAAGCTCTCCAACGTCAACAAACGCCTGGTCTTCATCGTCGGTGGTCCCTACGGATTCTCACCGAAAGTGTACGCGGCGGCACAAGAGAAGATTTCACTTTCACGCATGACATTCTCGCATCAGATGATACGCCTCGTCTTCGTGGAGCAACTCTATCGGGCAATGAGCATTCTCAACGGCAGTCCTTACCACCACGAATAGGATCAATAGCTCACGTCAAATTCGAGCAACAGGGGAAGATGGTCGCTGTATCCGCCCATGTAACGGGGACCGTAATAGGTGCGCAAAGGAATCTTGCCGCCATACCGGGCTTCATCGGTCAGCAGAAACGGGTATTTCAGAATCCTGGCCTTATCGGCCGAGGTGTGGAACGATGTCCGTGGATTCAGCAGTTCGCCCGTCACCATCAGTTGGTCAATAATCTCCCACTCTCCTTGATAATAATAAGTACCTTCGCCCTTTCTGCCACTCAGGAGATTGTAGAGGCGTTTCGCGTCCAACGGTCCAACAGGAGGAAAGGCAAGCACCGTTTCCTTCAGCGTCCGGCTCTCCGGCGTGTCAT
>CAVFNZ010000080.1:0-2125 GCA_963624095.1 Clostridium sp. CAG:217
GAGGAAAAAACTTCTTCGCGCGTTTTTGTATATAGGATAATTACCGTACCTTTGGTGCGTGAATATTGCCATGCCTATATATTTACAACATATAAATACTAACTTTTTTAAAATCAATCAGATGAATCTTAAATTCACCATGCAGGCCGTGTTGTTCGCACAAGAAATGTGCAATATATGGCGATTTCTGCATGGATTTGATGCAAAAACGGTAACTTTGCACCAAAAGTAGGTGTCACATGGAACCGTTATTCGAGAATTTCAAACGTAAGCTTCGGGATGTCCCCAAAGGTTTGGATTGAGTCCAACGCAAGGCGGGTCGATATGAAGAATGGTTCATATCGACCCGCCTTGCGTATGTGGAGAACCTGATGAAAGGCTCACTTCTGAGGGGTTGTTGAGAGGTTGTTGTCACATTATAGTCCCAAAGGACTTCATTGGTATGGAATTTTTGCTACCTTTGCATCACGAAAAGAAGTAAGGAATAAACTTGAATGAAAAATATTCGCAATTTTTGCATCATAGCTCATATCGACCACGGTAAGTCAACCTTGGCGGACAGACTGCTGGAATACACGCACACCATCCAGGTCACTGAAGGACAAATGCTCGACGACATGGACCTGGAACGCGAGCGCGGCATCACCATCAAAAGTCACGCCATACAGATGGAGTATACCTATAACGGGGAGAAGTATATCCTCAACCTCATCGACACGCCGGGACATGTGGACTTCTCCTACGAGGTGTCCCGTTCCATCGCCGCCTGCGAGGGCGCACTGCTGATTGTGGACGCGTCGCAGGGCGTTCAGGCACAGACTATCTCCAACCTCTATATGGCTATTGACCACGATTTGGAAATCATTCCCGTCATCAACAAATGTGACATGGCCAGTGCCATGCCCGATGAGGTGGAGGACGAAATCGTGGAATTGCTGGGTTGCGACCGCGGTGAAATCATCCGTGCGTCGGGCAAGACCGGCATGGGGGTGGAGGAGATTCTGAATGCCGTGGTGGAGCGTATCCCGCATCCCGTTGGCGATGAACAGGCTCCGCTTCAATGCCTGATTTTCGACTCCGTGTTCAACTCCTTCCGTGGCATCATCGCCTACTTCAAGATAGAAAACGGCGTGATTCGTACGGGCGACAAGGTGAAGTTCTTCAACACGGGCAAGGAGTACATAGCCGACGAAATAGGTGTGCTGAAGATGGACATGATTCCCCGCGACGAACTGCGCACGGGCGACGTGGGCTACATCATCTCCGGCATCAAAACCTCGCGCGAGGTGAAGGTGGGCGACACCATCACGCACATCGCCAACCCTTGCAGCGAGGCAATCTCCGGATTTGAAGAGGTGAAGCCGATGGTGTTCGCAGGTGTTTACCCCATTGAGTCCGAAGACTTTGAGGACCTGCGCTCGTCATTGGAGAAGCTGCAGCTGAATGACGCGTCGCTGACCTTCCAACCGGAGTCGTCCGTGGCGTTGGGCTTCGGTTTCCGTTGCGGATTCCTCGGACTGCTCCACATGGAGATTGTGCAGGAACGGCTCGACCGCGAGTTCAACATGAACGTCATCACCACGGTGCCCAACGTGTCGTACCAAATCTATGATAAACAGGGTCACATGACCGAGGTGCACAACCCCGGTGGAATGCCCGACCCGACACTGATTGACCACATCGAAGAACCCTACATCAACGCGTCCGTCATCACCACGACCGATTACATCGGCCCCATCATGACGCTCTGCCTGAGTAAGCGGGGCGAACTGGCCAAGCAGGAGTACATCTCCGGCAACCGCATGGAACTGCACTACAGGATGCCGTTGGGCGAAATCGTCATAGACTTCTACGACAAGCTGAAAAGCATCTCCAAAGGCTACGCCTCGTTCGATTATCACCCGGCAGGCTTCCGACCCTCGAAGTTGGTCAAGCTGGATGTCTTGTTGAACGGCGAACCCGTTGACGCGCTCTCCACGCTGACGCATGTGGACAATGCCTACGAACTGGGACGGCGCATGTGCGAGAAACTGAAAGAGCTCATCCCGCGGCAACAGTTCGAGATTGCCATCCAGGCAGCTATCGGTGCCAAGATTATCGCGCGCGAGACCATCAAGGCCGTCCG
>CAVFNZ010000080.1:2135-5208 GCA_963624095.1 Clostridium sp. CAG:217
CGTGACCGCCAAGTGTTACGGTGGCGACGTGAGCCGTAAGCGCAAACTGTTGGAGAAGCAGAAGAAGGGTAAGAAACGAATGAAACAGATTGGTAACGTCGAGGTGCCGCAAAAGGCCTTCCTGGCGGTGCTGAAACTTGATTGACGCAAGATGGACAAGAAGAGAGACATAGCCGAAATAATCTCAGACAAGTTCTTTAAGCTGTCGCGCCAGAACAGGGAGAGGTTGGCTATGGTTTTGGTTCCTTTCAAACTGAAGAAAGGCGAGAAACTGGTCGATAGGGGAGAACGGTGCAACTACATCTACTTTATCGAGAAGGGTATCGTGCGTCAGTACTACTTCAAATACAACAAGGACCTCACCGAGCATTTCGCTTGTGAGGGCGAGATGCTCACGTGCATCGAAAGTTTCTTGCTGAAACAGCCTTCTCAGCTGATGATAGAGACTTTGGAGAACACCGCCTCGTGGGGCATTTCGTATGACGACTGGATGACGCTGACCGAGGAGTCGAGGGAGATTGACCTGCTCTACCGCCACATCCTGGAGATGGGACTGATTCTGTCCCAACAGAAGGCGGACATGCTCCGCTTCGAACCGGCCCACGTCCGTTACAACCGCCTGTTGGAATCCAATCCGCAGATTCTGCAGCGTGTCCCCTTGGTACACATCGCCTCTTACCTGCAGATGACTCCCGAGACCCTGAGTCGTGTCCGCTCCGGACAGATGTAAGACCGCCCCACACCTAACGTAAGTACTTGCATCCGTCAACGTAAGTACTTTCATTGGTCATCGTAAGTACTTACAACCGCCATCGTAAGTTCTTGCGTTCTTTAGGGGTTACTTTACGAAGAAGCTGACAAGGAATTTAGTTGGATAGCCGGCGGCTGACAAGCGAAATCGGGGTGTGACATGAGGTTAACCTCAAGAGCCCATGAGGTTAACCTCTCGGGGCTGTGAGGTTAACCTCATTAAAAATAATCCCTGAATGGTAACTTTCCCCGGTTTCACCAGACCCTATTTCTCTATTCACTGAAACAGCAGACACTTTATGTCGAGCCGTGCTAAGTCGATAGACAAAAGCGAAAAGGCCGTGCTTGCCACCGGGTTCTTGGACTGACCCTAAACCCCTTTTAGATGGCGTCCTTGTAGAGGAAACGCTTGATGCTCTTCTTCGGGGTCTTCTCAAACTCTTCTTTAAAGACTTTCATGCCGGAGAGCTGGGAGTAGGCGGGGAGCATGGCGTTCAGTGCCGTACGGTTCTCCTCCATGACGCGCTCGATGTCCTCGTCACTGAGTCCCTGGGCGTTGGCCTCGTCGTAATCGGGATGAACCAAACCATAGAGCTTGGCGTCCTTTTGGATAACGATGGACTCGGCCACAAGGGGCAGGCCGTTGAGCTTTTCCTCAATCTCTTCGGGGTAGATGTTTTGTCCCGACGGACCCAACAGCATGTTCTTGCTACGCCCTTTGATGAAGACATTGCCCTCGGCATCGATAATGCCCAAGTCGCCCGTGTGCAGCCATCCGTCCTTGTCGAGCACTTCGGCCGTCGCTTCGGGGTTCTTGTAGTATCCCAACATCACGTTCGGTCCCTTGCAGACGATTTCGCCCACTTCGTGTTGCGGGTCGTCGCTCAGCACCTTCACCTGCATTCGTTGCACGGCCTTGCCGCAGGAGTTCGGAGCGAAACGCTTCCAGTCCTCGTAACAGATGATGGGCGCGCACTCCGTCATTCCGTAACCCACGGTATAGGGGAAGTCAATCATCTTCAGGAAGTTCTCCACGTCGGGGTTGAAGGCGGCCCCGCCGACAATCACCTCGTAGAACTTGCCTCCGAAAGCGTTGATAACCTGCTCGCGGACCGTCGCCTTTATCTTGTCGTTGATGATAGGCACCTTAAGCAGAATCTTCATCGTCGGAGTCTGCAGCTTAGGCAACACGTTCTTCTTGATGATCTTTTCGATAATCAACGGAACGGCGATGATAATGTCGGGCTTGATGTCGGCGAATGCCTGGAATACTATTTTGGGGCTGGGTATGCGCGTGAGGAAAAAGATGTGGCAACCGACGGTGAACTCGTAGAGGAACTCGAAAGCAAGTCCGTACATGTGCGCCATCGGGAGCATGGAAATCAGCTTGTCGCCCGGGTGGAGACTCAGCACTTCGTAGGCGAACATCATGTTCGAGGTGAGTGCCCTGTAGGGAATCATCACGCCTTTGGACATGCTTGTCGTTCCGGAAGTGTAGTTTATCAAGGCCAATTCATCGGGTGAGTCCTTGTAGTAACTTACGTGTTCCTTTCGGAAGTTCTTCGGGTATTTCTTTCCGAACATTTCGTTGAGGTGCTCACGCGCGTAGGTCAACTTCTCGGTACGCGACACCAGCAGCGAATAGTCATTGATCAGGATGATGCCTTCGAGGTCCGGCATTTGGTTGGCGTCCAACTCCGGCCACACCATGTCTCCGACCAGCAGGAGCTTGGCGTCGGAATGGTTGACCAAATGGTGGATGTTCTCGGCCTTGAACTCATGAAGGATGGGCACCGCCACCGCTCCGTAGGTGACAATCGCCAAAAACGCCGAGCCCCAATAGGAGCTGTTGCGTCCGCAGATGGCTATCTTGTCACCCTTGACTACACCACTCGCTTCGAACATTATGTGCAGTTTCTCTATCTTTCGAGCTACATCTCTGTATTGTAATGTCGAGCCGTTATAATCAGTCAGAGCATCCAAATCCCAGTGCTCCTTTATTCCCTTCTCAATGTAGGCAATAAAACTTTCTTCCATACTATTGCACAATTAAACTTAATCTGTGCAAAGATAGGTCTTAATACATAACCAGCAAACATTTTCTCCCATTAAAACGCATTTTGACGGAAAAAGAACACTTTTTCTCTACTATTGTCCTAACGAAACGCTCCAAGAGGAATCCCGACGGGATTCCTCTTGGAGCGTTTCGTAGCGTGAATGAAACTCCTCGGCGGAGTCATTTGTAGACGCGGTCGCCGAAAATCTTGCTGCCTACACGCACCAACGTAGCACCGGCTTGGATGGCGATGGGGTAGTCGTGGCT